>WQUA01000001.1 GCA_009786025.1 Pseudomonadota bacterium
GAAGACAGGTTCATCATGCTTGGCATGAGCAACCAAGCCAACCTGCTCATCGTTTGCCATTGCGAGCAGGAAAGCGAAGATGTCATCCGCATCATCTCGGCTCGGAGAGCCACCCGGTCCGAAGCACGCCACTACGTTCGAGGTTAGCCCATGAAAGCTGAATACGATTTTTCCAAGATGAAGTCACGCAAGAATCCCTACGCCACCAAGCTGAAGAAACCCGTTTCCATGCGCCTTTCCGAGGACGTGATTGAGTACTTCAAAGAAATGGCCGTCGAAGCCGGGGTTCCTTACCAGAGCCTCATCAATCTGTATCTTCGCGATTGTGTCATGACCCATCGCAAAGTTCAGATCGCTTGGCCTTTAGACAAGGCCTGACGATTAGGAAGCCTTGCTGATGTTGGGCTTTGTTTCATTTAATTCAGTTATGAGAACTCAAAGATAATTTATTTGGCTGGATATTTTGATCATCATGGCTCTTGACTCGCAAACATTGGATGCTTTGAAATGGCTTGGCGCGGGCATTGGCTGGTTAGCATCCGCGTATATCTCTTACCGAATTGGCCGGAGAGCCAAAATTGACGATATTCAGATTGAAAAGCGTCAGACTTTCGTAGACCAACTGTCCAATCTTCTCCAAACGGATTTTCATGAACGCCAACAGATTGTCGATCTGTATAACTTGAATTTTTCCCATATGAAGAATCTATCAGAAGCGATGTACTACTTCGATAAATATGAATCTCTTTATCAAGAATTTCGCCAGCTTATGTCGAAGCTGCCAGAAGGTATCGACAAGTTACAGGAAGTCAACCGAAACGCTGCAATTTACCTCGACAAAAACACTGTCGAGGCTATCGAGTCCTATATTTCTGATACCCTTTTTTCTTACGACGACACTGGTCTTACCGACACCTATGCAGAGAATTTTTTTACTACGGTGCTTGATGATGACCGTTCAAAGCGTCTCGCTGAAAATTACGAAGCCGCAATGCATGGATTACGTAAAGCCGTTCGGTGGCGATAAGGCATTGTAGTTGGAAAAACGGTGGTGGGGTGTGACGGATTGAGTGATGGGCTGAATTCCCATATCAGGAGTGGTCGGGGCGAGAAGATTCGAACTTCCGACCCCCTGCACCCCATGCAGGTGCGCTACCAGGCTGCGCTACGCCCCGACCGAGGGCACGTTGAACTGTGCAATGACGACGATAAAGCGTTGTAACCGACTAGGGGATTTCAAGGATACAAATCGCGTAGCTGCCTACTCGTCCGAATCCGCGATTTCCTCAGCGTATTTCACGCCCCATGATCGCCAGTCGGGCATTATACCGGAACCGCAGCGATTGTTGCGATCTCCTTTTACCAACGATTTACCCTGCACTTAGAAGTGTGCTCTATGCGCGCTTTGCGGTTGACTCATGTTTTTTTAATTCCCGGTCTGCGCTCTGCGGCTTTGTGCTGGGTGACAGCGCAGGATGGTACGCTTCCCTCACACAGAATAACGGTTTTTTCTCTGTGTTCTATGCATCCTTTGCGGCTAAATCATGCTTTTCGATTCCGGACGGCGCTTCGCTTGCCCAATCTCGCTTATCCAGCCTGTATTTTCTACGCATATAGCATCGGGCGCGTCTGTTGGTAAGGAGCCATTTGCTTTCCATCGCGTTTCGTTTTGGTGAGAAATCGAGAATGACAAAGCCATTTATCAGCAAGTGTGGCGCCGTCAAAAGCGTGTTGCAAATGAGAATGATTCTCAGTTAATATAGCGCTATCGTAGCGAACAAGCCGCTGTGGCGGTTTTAGCAAGGTTTTGCCATGTCGTTAAAAAAACGGTTTTTGCCGGAGATGAAAGTGAAGATCATCAAGGGACTGCGATGCCCGTAACAACACTGGATTGTCTGCCGCTTGGCCAGCAGGCGCTCATCACGCATCTGACGGAAGGCGCGACGCCTTTTCGGCACAAGTTGCTGGCGATGGGGGTTACGCCCGGCTGTACTCTGCAGGTGGTCCGCGTTGCGCCACTCGGCGACCCGATGGAAATTGAGATACGCGGCTTTCATTTGTGCCTGCGCCGCTCGGAAGCGGCGACGATTGCGGTGGAGGCATGCCATTCATGAACCGCGACCATCATTTACAAGAGCGCCAGATCGCGCTGATTGGCAACCCCAACTGCGGCAAAACGACGCTGTTCAATGTGCTGACCGGTTCGCGCCAGCGCGTCGGCAACTGGCCGGGGGTGACGGTCGAACGCAAAACTGGAGAATACCGCTACGATGGCAAGAGCGTGCATGTGATCGACCTGCCCGGCACTTACGCCATCGAGAACTCCGCCGCAAGCATTTCCCGCGATGAATCCATTGCGCGGGACTTCGTGCTGAATGAACAAGACCCGTTGATCGTCAATATCGTTGATGCGACGAATCTTCAGCGCAATCTTTATCTGACGTTTCAGTTGCTCGATCTGCATCGCCCGATGATCGTTGTACTGAACATGATCGACGCAGTGCGTAACAGCGGCGAGGTGATTGATATTGCGCGTTTGCAGGAGCAACTGGGCTGCCCGGTGGTGGGTGTTTCCGCTGCCCGCGGCGAGGGCATCGAGACATTACTGCGAACCATTGACACGACGATTCTGCAGAAAACTGCGCCGCAGCCTAGAGTGACAACATTGGGTGAGAAGCAGGAAGCGGTTCTGGCGAAGATGCTGGAGGCGACGCCCAAAGAAAGCCCGTTACGGACAATGACGCGCCGTCAACTGCTGGATACGCTTTTGGAGGGGTATGAAGACGAGAACAAAATCGAAGAGAAGGTCGGGGGCAGGGCGCTGGACGAGTTCAGTGAACAGGCATTGACTCGCGCCCGTCAGGATCTGGCGGACTGGTGCAGCGGTGAAGTCGATATCGCGTTGGCCAGCGCGCGTTATGATGTGATTGACGCGCTCAGTCGTGACGTGATCGCTCGGCCGCGGCAGGCGAGCACATCGACGACGGCGACGATTGACCGCTGGGCACTGGGACGCTTCACCGGTATTCCGTTCTTTCTTCTGACGATGTATTTGATGTTCCTTCTGGCCATCGGGCTGGGTTCGGCATTCATTGATTTTTTCGACATCCTGTTCGGCGCGGTTCTGGTCGAGGGTTCCAAACATCTTCTGGAAAGCATGGGCGTTCCGGCGTGGTTGAATGTGATTCTGTCGAATGGATTGGGTGGCGGTGTTCAGACCGTGGCGACCTTTGTGCCAGTGATTGCGGCGATGTTTTTGTGTCTGTCGTTTCTCGAAGATTCCGGCTATCTGGCGCGAGCGGCGATGGTGGTGGATCGCGGCATGCGCGTCATCGGTTTGCCGGGGAAAGCGTTTGTGCCGATGTTGATTGGCTTCGGTTGCAACGTGCCGGCGGTCATGAGCACGCGCACGCTGGAAAGTTCGCGCGATCGTTTGATGGCTATCATGATGATTCCATTCATGTCATGCGGCGCGCGTTTGCCGGTGTATGTGCTGTTGGTGGCGGTGTTTTTCCCAACGAACGGGCAGAATATTGTTTTTGCGCTCTACCTCGGTGGCGTCGCCGTTGCGGTTCTGACGGGCCTGGTATTGAAACACACGTTGTTGCCGGGTGCGGTCACGCCGTTCATCATGGAACTGCCGCCATACCGCTTGCCGACCGCGCGCAACATGCTGATGCTGACTTGGGAGCGGTTGAAGGGCTTCATCATCAACGCGGGCAAAGCGATCATCTTGATGGTGATGGTGCTGAGCTTCCTTAATTCGCTTGGCGCCGACGGCAGCTTTGGCAACGAAAATACCGACAAATCCGTACTCTCCAAGATCGGTCAGACAATTACCCCCGCTTTTGCGCCAATGGGCGTCGAAGAAAAAAACTGGCCGGCGACGGTCGCTATCTTCAGCGGCGTTTTCGCCAAAGAAGTGATCATCGGTTCGCTGAATGCGTTGTATTCGCAGATGGAGGCGTGGCCGAGCGGAGAGGTGGTTGGCTCTGGTAGAGGGAGCGGCTATCACCCACTGGAAGGCGTCAAAAAGGCATTCGCCTCCATTCCTGAAAATCTTAAGAGTGCAGTTGTGGGCATTGTCGATCCATTAGGCAGAGTTTCTGCGTCAAGCGATGTTAAAGCCGTTAGCGAAAAACAAGGAATCAAGCAAACGACGATTAGCCGGATCCATGAAGCGTTCGGCACGAAAGCCGCGATCGTGGCTTTCCTGATTTTTGTCCTTTTATATACGCCGTGTGTGGCGACATTGGGGGCGATCTACCGCGAAGCCGGCATTCAATGGATGGCGGCAACGGCGGTCTGGTCGTTTGTTCTGGCCTGGATAGGCGCAACGGGGTGTTACCAGCTTTCTCTACTGGGAAGCTCGCCTGTCAGCGCCGGAACTTGGTTGTTTGGTTTGATGGTAACGCTTGTCAGCTTGTTTTTTGTTTTACGGTATTTCTTCGCCCCCCGCTCCTCACGGGAGAAGGGCAGGGGAAGGGGAGGAAAGGTGTTGCCGAAATGATTTTGATGAAACTGCGTGATTACCTGAAAGAAAAACACGCCGCCAGTTTGGGCGATATGGCGCGGCATTTCGACATTCCCGAAAGCGCTGTGCACAACATGCTTGAGCATTGGGTGCGCAAAGGGCATGCAACGGTTGATGTCGGCGTTACGTGCGGCGGCGGTTGCAGTGTTGGCAAAAGCGTTGGCAAAAGCGCTGGCAAAAGCAGGGATCGCTGCAATGGTGCTTCGGTGGTTTACCGTTGGCGAAGAAGCTCGTAGGTCGCGGTAAGCACAGTGAGCGGTGAAATAGGGCTTACGCGGGGGGCAGGCCTTCACGATCCGGAGCAGACTTTTGAATGAGAGGGGGAGATCAGCGACGCTTTGCACCGGAAATAAGGTTCCCGGATTGTGGCTTGTGCGCCTCAACATTTGAGGAAAAGGCCGTATGAGATACAGACACACATGCCAGGAAGGAGATGCCGACTTCTTTATGATCAATCTGGCCGAACGCTTTCACATACGGGAAGGGCGGCAATGCCGCCCTCCAAAATCAACGATCGGAAATCTGATTCCTGATGCTTACGCGACAAAAAGCGCCATGAGCTCTTGAACCGGCATGGCGTCGAGTTTGGTCGGGTCGGAGGCAACTTTCAGAATGGCTTCGACGCGATGGTTCGGCAGATGTCCCCGCAGCGCCGCCTCAAATTTTCTGAGCAACACCGGGATGCCTTCGGCGCGACGTTTGCGATGTCCGATCGGGTAATCGATAACGACTTTCTCGGTATGGGTGCCATCTTTGAAGAAAACTTGAACGGAGTTGCCGATGTAGCGCTTGTCCGGGTCAAAATAATCTTTGGTGAACTGCGGGTTTTCGCTGACCACCATCTTGTCGCGCAGCGCGTCGATGCGCGGATCGACCGCCACGTCGTCGTTGTAATCGTCCGCGACAAGGCGGCCAAAGATCAGCGGCACGGCGACCATGTATTGAATGCAATGATCGCGGTCGGCGTAGTTGTCCAACGGGCCGGTTTTGTCGATGATGCGCACGCCCGCTTCCTGTGTCTCGATCACGACTTTCTCGATTTGATCGAGTTTGCCGGCCACTGCGCCATGCAATTTCATCGCGCATTCCACGGCGGTCTGAGCGTGAAACTCGGCCGGGAAGCTGATTTTGAGCAGTACGTTTTCCATCACATAGCTGCCGAACGGACGCTCGAATTCGAACGCCTTGCCCTTGAAGCCGACATCGTAGTATCCCCAGGTCTTGGCGCTCAACGCTGACGGATAGCCGACCACGCCGCGATATACGGCGTTGATCGCGTGGGTAACGGCGCGACGACAGGCATCGCCCGCCGCCCAGCTCTTGCGCGGCCCGGTGTTGGGCGCGTGGCGGTAGGTACGTAATGCGCCGTTGTCGATCCAGCTATGGGACACGGCGGTGATGATTTGCTCTCTGCTGCCGCCGAGCATGGCAGTGGTCACTGCGGTGGACGCCAGCCGCACCAGAATCACGTGATCCTGACCGACGCGATTGAAGCTGTTTTTGAGCGCGTAACAACCCTGGATTTCGTGCGCTTTAATTGCGTAGGAAAGAACATCGCGCACCGTCAACGGCTTGCCGCCTTCGCGCTCCGCCTTGCGGCTGAGGTAATCGGCAACGGCCAGAATACTGCCGAGGTTGTCCGACGGATGCCCCCATTCAGCCGCCAGCCAGGTGTCGTTGAAATCAAGCCAGCGAATCTGGGTACCGATAGCGAATGCCGCCTGCACCGGATCAAGTTCGTGGCTGGTGCCCGGCACCCGCGCGCCACCCGGCAGGTTGGCGCCCGGCACTACCGGGCCGAGGTGCTTGACGCACTCGGGAAATTTCATCGCCAGCATCGCCGTACCCAGCGAATCGAGCAGCACATAGCGAACGGTATCGTAGGCTTCGGTCGAGTTGATTTTGTAGTTGATAACGTAATCGGCAACATCAACCATCGGTTGGTCGGGATTAGGGCGTTTGGCGGAACGGATGTCGGGAGCGCTCATGGGTATTTTCCTGTTTGTGGCAAAAGAAAAGCCGGTATTTTAAAGCGGTTTCGGTTTTATCGCACCTACATAACCGCGCTCCTGAATATTTTTTCGGGGCTGCTGCATACCCAACCCTCCCAAAGGGTGGGCGAGTGGGGGTGGTTTCGGGAACAGAACTGTCAAACCACAAAAAAGGGAGCCTGAGGCTCCCTTTAACCATGAAGGGCGTTATCAGCGCTTTTCGATCGGCACGTAGGCCTGATCTTCCGGGCCGGTGTAGATGGCGCTCGGGCGGATGATCTTGCCGTCTTGGCGCTGTTCGATTACGTGCGCGCTCCAGCCGGAGGTACGCGAAATCACGAACAGCGGCGTGAACATCGCAGTGGGCACGCCCATCATGTGATAGGCGCTGGCCGAAAACCAGTCCAGATTGGGGAACATTTTCTTCAGGTTCCACATCAGCGTCTCGATACGCTCGGACACATCAAACAGGGTCGGGTTGTCGCCTTCCGTGCACAGCTTGCGTGAAATTTCCTTGATGATTACATTGCGCGGATCAGATACGGTATAAACCGGATGGCCAAAGCCGATGACGATCTCTTTGCGCTCCACCCGGGCGCGGATATCGGCCTCGGCTTCGTCGGCGTTACGGTAACGCGCAATGATGTCCATCGCTACTTCGTTGGCGCCGCCGTGTTTGGGGCCGCGCAACGCGCCGATCGCGCCAGTGATCGCGGAGTAAATATCCGAGCCGGTGCCGGCAATCACGCGGGCGGTGAAGGTGGATGCATTGAACTCGTGTTCGGCGTACAGCACCAACGACCGGTCGAGCGACGACGCGTGCAGTTCACTCGGCTTTTTGCCGTGCAACAGATGCAGGAAATGGGCGGCGATCGTTTCGTCGTCCGTTTCCGTTTCGATCCGCCGACCGTTGTGGCTGAAGTGGTACCAATACAGCAACATTGAGCCGAAGCTCGCCATCAGACGATCGGCGATGTCGCGCGCGCCAGCGAGGTTGTGATCTTCCTTCTCCGGCAACACGGTACCGAGCACCGAGCAGCCAGTGCGTAACACGTCCATCGGATGCGTGGACGCCGGCAACAACTCCAGTGCATCGAGCACTGGCGACGGTAAACCGCGCAAGCGTTTGAGTTTGGTACGGTAGGCGTTCAGCTCTGCCTTATTCGGCAGTACGCCGTACACCAGCAAGTAGGCGACTTCCTCAAAGTTACCCTTGGTCGCCAGATCGTGAATATCATAGCCGCGGTAATGCAGATCGTTGCCGCTGCGCCCCACGGTGCACAACGCGGTGTTCCCCGCAGGCACGCCGGACAGGGCAACGGACTTCTTAGGTTTGGGAAGGGTTTGCTCGCTCATCGGATACTCTCCTTAAATAATAGGGAACATAAAAGGTGATACAAGGTAAAAAATCAATAAGACCGCTCAGGGCTTCTTGTCGGCAAACAGCGCGTCGAGCTTGTCCTCATAAGCATGATAACCCAGGAAATCGTAAAGTTGTTCGCGCGTTTGCAATGCGTCGATGATATTTTTCTGGGTGCCCTCGCGGCGCACGGTCTCGTAAAAATTCAGCGCCGCCTTGTTCATCGCGCGATAAGCGCCGCAACAATAAAGCGCCATATCTACATTGGCGTCACGGAGTTCGGCGGTGGTAAAAAACGGCGTCGAGCCGAATTCGGTGAGGTTGGCCAGAATGGGCACCTTGACCGCTGCCTTGAAACGGCAGTAATCGTCCAGCGTCCTCATCGCCTCGGGAAAAATCATGTCGGCGCCAGCTTCGACGTAAGCGCAGGCGCGGTCGATCGCCGCCTCCAAACCTTCCGTCGCCGCCGCGTCGGTGCGCGCCATGATGACGAAGTCCGGATCGGTGCGGGCGTCCACTGCCGCCTTGACGCGATCAATCATCTCTTCTTTGGGCACTACTTCCTTACCGGGGCGGTGGCCGCAACGTTTCTGGCCGACCTGATCTTCGATGTGCACCGCCGCCGTGCCGATGTTGATGAACGAACGAATGGTGCGAGCGATGTTGAAAGCGCCGCCCCAACCGGTGTCGATGTCCACCAGCAATGGCATCTGGGTGGCGTCGATAATGCGACGAGCGTCGGTCAGCACGTCCTCCATCGTGGAAACGCCGAGGTCAGGCATTCCCAGCGAATTGGCGGCAACGCCGCCGCCGGACAGATAAAGTGCCTTGTACCCGACGCGCTTGGCCATCAGACCGGCGTAAGCAGTGATCGCCCCCATGACTTGTAAGGGTTGTTCAGCGGCGACAGCAGCGCGAAACCGCGCGCCCGGAGAAGCATTTTGAACCATGGAACCTCCGCAAAAAAAATGATTCTAGCGCATCTTGCTTGATCGGCGCTTGCCATCGAATAACGGCCACGGGCAGAAACCATATTCCCCTGAAAGCGCGGTATATGCTGTAACAAGCCGATGTTACATCTCTCGTGCCCAAAAAGAAAAGTTAAATGGCGCTTTCCATTTTTCGAATTTGACAAATTATCCATAACGTAAATATGTGTAAATATATGTTTTAAATGCCTTTTGTTGGTTGACGGAAAAACGCTGTGCTGTTTTACTGTCCATGCCTCCAAGCCATTCGACAAGACCGTCGAAAAAGCAGAGAGACGGAGTGCCTCATTCACGAGGTGATTTTTTGTTGTGAGCGCAGCGGTTTTACGGACGCAGCGCTCGTTTAATCAGGAGAAACAAAATGCGTCACGGTGATATTTCCAGTAGTAACGATTGCGTCGGCGTTGCCGTCGTACAGTACAAGATGCCGCGTTTGCACACGCGTGAAGATGTTTTGGCCAACACCCGCGAAATTGCAAAGCGCATCGAGGGTATCAAACGGGGTCTGCCGGGGATGGATTTGATTATATTCCCGGAGTATTCGACCCACGGGATCATGTACGATGCCAAAGAAATGTACGACACGGCGTCCGCCATTCCAGGTCCGGAAACCGACATTCTCGCCGCAGCCTGTCGCAAAGCCAACGTCTGGGGCGTTTTCTCGCTGACCGGCGAGCGCCACGAAGATCATCCGAATAAAGCTCCGTACAACACGCTGATACTGATCAACAACAAAGGCGAGATCGTACAGAAGTACCGCAAGATCATGCCCTGGGTGCCGGTCGAGGGCTGGTATCCGGGCGACTGCACCTATGTGACCGAAGGCCCCAAGGGCATGAAGGTCAGTCTGATCATTTGCGACGACGGCAACTATCCCGAAATCTGGCGCGATTGTGCGATGAAGGGCGCTGAGTTGATCGTGCGTTGCCAGGGTTACATGTACCCGGCCAAAGATCAGCAGGTATTGGTCGCCAAGGCGATGGCCTTCATGAATAACAGCTATGTCGCTGTTGCCAACGCTTCGGGATTTGATGGTGTTTATTCCTACTTCGGTCACTCGGCCATCGTCGGATTTGATGGCCGCACACTGGGTGAGTGCGGAGAAGAAGAAGATGGTATCCAGTACGCCGAATTGTCTATCAATCTGATCCGTGATGCTCGTCGCAACATGCAATCACAGAATCACCTGTTCAAACTGCTGCACCGCGGTTACACCGGCAAGATCGGTTCGGGAGAATCGTATCAGGGTGTGGCCAGTTGCCCGTACTCGTTCTACTCCAAGTGGGTCAACGATCCGGAAGGCACTCGCGCGATGGTCGAAGCGATGACCCGCACCATGCCCGGTACTGAGGAATGCCCGATCGAAGGCATCCCGTCAAAGCCACCGGCGCATCGCTAAACGAAGCGTCAGCATCGACAACCTCCGCCGCCGCCGGCGGCGGAGCCGTCAACTTTTTTCAGGAGCATTCATCATGCTGGGAGTAGCTTTGCTTTTTATCGGCGCCGTCCTGATCGTGAACGGCATCGGATTAACCGGGCGAATCGAGCCCAAAGATTCGGCACTCTTCAATTTACTGGTCGGCCTGTTGGCGTTTTTGATCAACGCGATTGGTCTCATACACGCTGGCGCAACTTCTGATTATCTCGGCGCTGCTGGTGGACTGTTGTTCGCCTTCACTTATTTGTATCTGGCGGGCGTGCAGTGGTACGGGCTTAAAGGCGTCGGACTGGGCTGGTATTGCCTGTTCGTCGCCATCACCGCATTGGCTTACGCAGCGCTGGCGCTCGGCCAGGATACGCGCGTGGTGATCATGTGGCTGGTGTGGTCCAGTCTGTGGTTCTTCTTCTTTCTCGCGCTCGCCCTGCAACGCTCCTTACGCTTTTTGCCCGCGTACACTGTGGTCGTCGGTATCGGCACCTGCTGGGTACCGGGCCTGCTGATGTTGACGGGGAGGTGGTAATGCTCGACTCGCTTCAACAGAAAATTGCGCCGGACAATCATCCGGCGCAACATGACCCGATGGTGGGTCACCGCCTCACAGAGGAGCCGTATTTTCGCGCGATCGGCGACGAAGTAAATCTTTTTGAAGCGGCTCATCGCCTGCGCTTGCCGATGCTGCTCAAGGGGCCGACCGGTTGCGGTAAAACGCGCTTCGTCGAGCACATGGCCTGGCGGCTCGGTTTGCCGCTGGTTCAGGTCGCTTGCAACGAAGACACTTCCGCTTCGGACTTGCTCGGGCGTTTCCTGCTCAACCGCGATGGTACCTATTGGGTTGACGGTCCGTTGACGTCGGCGGTACGTCACGGCGCCATCTGTTATCTGGACGAGTTCGTCGAAGCGCGTCAAGATGCAACTGTGGTTATCCATCCGTTGACCGACGAACGTCGGACGCTGTTGCTGGACCGCAAGGGAGAAGTGATACAGGCGCATCCCGATTTTCATCTGGTCATTTCGTACAACCCGGGTTACCAGAGCGAGATGAAGCGCCTCAAGCCATCAACGCGGCAGCGCTTCGTCGCGCTGGATTTCGACTTTCCGCCGACTTCCGATGAAATTGAGATCGTCGCGGCTGAAGGAGGCGTCGATCCGGCGCTGGCAACGCGGCTGGTCGATATTGCGCATCGCTCGCGGCAACTCAAGGGCAACGGTTTGGACGAAGGACTGTCCACGCGCGTGCTGATTTACGCGGCGCGATTGATGCGCGACGGCTTGTTGCCGCTGTCGGCCTGCCGTCTGGCGCTGAGCACACCGGCCAGCGACGACGCAGAAATCTGCACGGCGCTACAGAACTTTGCTGAAGCGCATTTCAGCGCATGACCACGCTATGTTGGACATCAGCACTACTCGAACCGCCTTACCGCCCACCCACCCCCGCAGCAGCCTCCATGCTTTCCTGCAGGGAATGTTGTCGCGGCGTATAGAGATCGTACACCAGCGCGCCGCCGAAACCGCGTTGCGCCCAACGCTGGAAGGCAACCGTCTGGCGTTGCCAGCCGGCTTCTGGCCGAGGCCGGCACGGGACACACTGTGCCGCGCTGTCGCGGCGCACGCGCTGGCGCATTGGCGTTATTCACCCGCCGCGCAAACGCTGGACGGGTTGAAACCAATAGGTCGCAGCGTTGCCGAAGCGGTCGAAGATGCGCGCGTAGAGGCACTGTTGTTGCGCGATTATCCCGGTCTGCGCATGCTATGGACGCCCCACCACGAAGCTGATGAGTCGTCAGGCCTCAGCCTGAATGCTTTGCTGGCGCGTCTGGCGCGAGCCTTGTTTGACGCGAATTACCGCGACGGCAATTTCTGGATCGATAAAGCCCGACGGCTTTTCGATGCGCAGCGTGGTGACTTGGGTAACTATCGCAACTTTCGCAGTCTGGCGTCGGTGCTGGCCAATGACCTCGGGCAAATGCGCGTACGTTTCGAGCCGGACAGCGGGCAATTTCTGCGTTACCGCGACGACAATGTTTGGCTGTGGGAAACCAAAGTCGAAGCCATCGTTGTCGCAACGCCTGAATCGACGGAAACCATCGACGGCCAGCCGAGCGGCGCGGCTTCGGGCGCCGCCAGCGAAATGCCGACAGAGAGTGACGACGTGCCGCAAACCACTTCCCTGCACACCTATCCGGAGTGGGATTACCGTCAGGGGCATGAGCACCCTCACTGGGCGACTGTGCTGGAACGTGCGCCGACGCTCGGTACGCTCGATGCTGCTTTGTCCGCGCGCATTGAAGCCGACCGCCTGGCCTGGCAACCGCGACGTCCCGTGCGCCGCAGCGTACACCCGACCATCGTTCGGCGGCGCCACCTGCAATACGAGGGCGATATCCTCCACATTGATTCCGTTATTGCGCTGCAAGTCGCTCTGCGCCGCGGCCTGCCGCCGGACTTGCGTGTATTCAGCGTGATCCACCCCAGCTTGCCGGAAATCTCGGTATTGATTCTTCTTGATCTGTCTGCATCGACCGATCTGCGCGCTGCTGCATTGGAGAAGCGTGCCGCTTGCCAGTTGGCGGAACGATGGTGCGACGGACGCAGTCGTGTCGCTATTCACGGCTTCTGTTCTGACGGCCGTCATCAAGTCTTTTATCACCGCTTCAAGGATTTCGATGCGCCGTTCGACGACGCCTGTCGGGATCGTTTGTTGCGCGCGCGCAGTGAGCTTTCGACGCGCACCGGCGCCGCGTTGCGACACGCCATCACGCAAATACGCACCGAACTGCCGCGCCGCGTGAAAATCCTGCTGGTTGGCGACGGCGAGCCTGCCGACATTGACGTCTTCGACCCGCATTACCTGCAATCCGACGCTTCTCATGTGATTCACGCCGCCCGACAGCGTGGTATCGACATCCTTTCTCTGTCCTTTGCCAACCGCGCGATCATTCCCGACGCCGGCGATGGCGCCAAAAATAAAGATGCCGATGACACTGAGAAAAATCGGAAAATCTACAGCGCGTCCACCTTTGCGGCGGCAATGGCGCGAGCGCATGACTTTATTGCGCATTAGGGCACGTTTCCTGTTTGGCCTCGACGCGCGAAGGTAGCTCCAAAACCGGAACTCAGGTATTCTTCAATCTGACAGCAGCATTCGGCTTGAAGTTAAAGCAATTTTGGTTTTGTCGCGCACTTTTCTACACCGCTTCCCGCCAACCTAACCCGCCCCCCGCGCGCGGGGGAAAGCTGGGATGGGGCAATAATGCAAAAAGGGGGCGATTAAATCGAAAACGCTCTAAACATCCGGTGCAAACCGTCCTACCCGAACCGGCAAACTTTTCTCCTCATGTCTGCACTCTCTTCCGAACTCTCAAAATTTTTCATCACCCCAGGAGCGCACGAATTACCACCTCGTATCCGCGTGCTGACCACGACCCGCGTTTTACCGGGGGCCACAGGGGAAAATTTCGGGGCGAGCGAGGGTATCGCCAGGCAACTGTCCGGTTGGCCGCCGACTTCGCACCTTCAAGGTACCGCGCTCGAATCCACTTTCGCACAGTACGGGCATGCTTTATCTCTCGTCTTGCCGACGCCGCCTTTGTGGCTGCAACAAGTTCACGGTAACGGTGTGGCAATGGTTGATCGTGACACCGACGCCGCTGCGGTGCGGCAAACGCCGCCGACTGCTGATGCTGCCGTGACGCGTGTGCCGAATGCCGTTCTCGCCATCCTGACGGCGGATTGTCTGCCTGTGGTCATCGCCCATGAAAATGCCTCTGCGCTCGCTGCTGCCCATGCCGGTTGGCGCAGCCTGGCTGGCGGCATTCTGGAAAACACCGTCCGGCATTTGGTCGCTGTATCGTCATCTTCCGCCGCTTCGTTAACGGCCTGGCTGGGACCGGCGATCGGTCCCACTGCGTTTGAAGTCGGCGAAGACGTTTATGCCGCGTTCGATACCATGAATGATGATGAAGCCGCAACCCGTTTCGTCCCCACTGGCGTCCCGGGAAAATGGTATGCCGATTTGGCCGCACTGGCGCGGCTCCGGTTACGACGTTTGGGAATCTCGAAAATCAGCGGTGGAACCTGGTGCACCTACAGCGATGCGCAGCGGTTTTTTTCATACCGTCGGCAACGCGATGAGGGACGCATGGCGACGCTGGCGTGGATTCAGGGATCAGAGGTCAGAGGTCAGAAATCAGACATCAGCTTTGAGCCTTAAACCCTGATATAGTTGTTTGATGCCTGATAACCCCATCCCCACCCTGACCCTCCCCTTGAAGGGGAGGGAGTTACGGTGCATGATTCCTGCCCTCTGCCCTCTGGCCTCTGACATCTGATATCTGTCACCGTGATCCCCAACGATTTCGTCCAATCCCTGCTGGCCCGTATCGACATCGTCGAGGTGATCGACCGCCTGCTGCCGCTCAAAAAAGCTGGCGCCAATTATGTCGCCTGTTGTCCGTTCCACAAGGAAAAAAGTCCGTCGTTTTCGGTCAGCCCGTCGAAGCAGTTTTACCATTGTTTCGGTTGCGGTGCGCATGGCACGGCGATTGGTTTTTTGATGGAGTTTTCTGGCAAAACCTTCCCGGAAGCCGTCGAAGATTTGGCGCGCGATGCCGGCCTGACGGTGCCGCATACTCATAGCGAGCGCGACAAACCGGCGCCTCCCGACCATTACGCGATGATGCAGACCGTCGAGCGTTTTTACCGCGCGCAGTTGCGCGAGACGCCCAGCGCCATCGCTTATCTCAAGCAACGCGGACTGACCGGCGAAATCGCTGCGCGTTACGGCATCGGCTACGCGCCCAACGCCTGGCAGGCGCTGGAGCAGGTGTTTCCCGATTACCGGAACGACGCGCTCGACGCCCTCGGACTGGTAATTCAGAACGAAGACCGCCGTTATGACCGTTTTCGTCATCGCATTATGTTTCCGATCCATGACGCGCGGGGGCGCACCATCGCTTTCGGCGGACGTGTTATCGACAACGGCGAACCGAAATATCTGAATTCTCCGGAAACGGCGTTGTTTTCCAAAGGCCATGAGTTATACGGGCTTTATCAGGCGCGCGATGCGATCCGCCGTCAAGGTTGCGTAATCGTCGTCGAAGGTTATATGGATGTGGTGGCGTTGGCGCAGCACGATGTTGATTATTGCGTTGCTACGTTGGGCACGGCGACGACCGCCGTTCATATGCAGAAGCTCTACCGGCTGACCGACAGCGTTATTTTTTGCTTCGACGGCGACAACGCCGGAAGGCAAGCCGCCTGGCGGGCGTTGGTCAACACGCTGCCGGTATTGCAAGACGGCAAACGTGCTGCCTTTCTCTTTTTGCCCGACGGTCTTGACCCGGACGATTTTATTCGCCAGCGCGGGTGCGCCGCTTTTGAAGAGGCGATGACCCGTGCTATGCCGCTGTCCGAATTTTTGCTCGCCGAAAAAACAGCGCAGTATCCGTCGCACAATGCCGAAGGGAGAGCAGCGCTAATCCATGCGCTGCAACCGTTGCTGGCCAGCGTCACAGCGCCCGCGCTAGCGGCGCTGCTACGCCGACGGCTGGCCGAATTGACACAGCTGCCCGAAACCGAATTGCGCGCACTGTTGAACGACCGTTCGACAGCAAAACGTGCTCGTGACGTTCCAGGCAATATGCCTTTCCCCGAGCGTAGCACAGCGCCTTTCCGCGCCGCTCGCCGTGCGCCATCGCTGATCCGCGAGTTGTTGCAGGCCGTCGTTCAGCAACCCAATCTCGCCCGCGAACATGTAATTCCTGCCGCTGATGGACGTTCGCCGGAAGCGCTGGCCTTGAATGAAGTGGCCCATTATTGCCGGGATACGCAAGTATCGCTTTCCGTCGCCGGTTTGATCCAGCATTTCGCCGAATCACCGCATCGTGCGTTGATCGCCGAAACGCTGGCCGCTGCGGAAGCGCAGGCATTGCCGCCGGAACTCGTCGTATCGCAGTTTGACGCGGCGCTGGCGCGCTGGCAGCAGCAGTTGCAACAACAGGAAACCGCCGCATTGCTGCAAACGCCACTGGCACAACTGAGCGACGAACAGCGGGCGCGGCTGGCGCAAATGCGCCGACAAGAGCGTCAAACAGCGCCACCGCCACCTGCTAAAGAAAAGAGCCCGGATAATATCTCCGCCGTCAGGCGCGCTCATCGCCACACACTGCCGCAACGTTCCCAAGATGTGGAACCATCGCTATTCGCCCCCGACGACGAGACGCCGCCATTCTGACCTGTCATAGGACGCCCGCTATTTCAACGGTATGCTTTCTCGCCCTTTGTCGGAACGACGGAAGGTTATTACAGCCATGAAGAAATCCGGTTAGTGAGCAAGAGGGCCTTGCATCGAGTGCTACGTTTTCAGCATGGCTTTTCGCTTGAAGAGCCATCTGAATTTTCGGAAGGTATTTGATGGCTGCCATGTTACAATATAAAGCTATGCTTGTTATGCTATTTGCTGTGCGACAAGAATTTTTCTTCGTGCTCTGGCGCGCAGGAAAAAGCAACCTGTCTTCAACAGGTTCCAAGGATACTTTTTCGTAGCTTATTTCATTGTCTCCGCTTTCTTGAAGCGGGAAAATTGCCTTTTTCGTTGACTGGATAATCATGGCCACAAAACTTGCGAAAGCCTCACGTAAAACCGCTGTCCGGCGCACTGCTTCCAAAACGACGCAGAAAGCCGCTGTCAAAGCGCGCCCGGCCGCGAAGAAGCGCGGCGCCACCGCGCGACAGCAACAAAAACCTTCGCGCAATGCTGCGGCGAAGAAAACCGTTACCGGAACGACGCGGAAGGCTACGGCCAAAACCGCAGCTAAAACCGCCGCCAAAACAACGACCCGAAAAACCGTTGGCGCCAAGACGATAGCGCGCGCTCAGACGGCAACGAAGACCGTTAAAAAAACTGCCTCGGCGAAAACGGTAACGAGTCGCACGATTGCCAAAAGCGCGCCAAAGACCACGCCCAAAGCCAGTAAACCTGCCGCCAAAACGACGGCCAAAACGACAGCAAAGGTTGCTACGGTAAAGGCAGCAACGAAAACGCCTCGTAAACCGGCATCGTCAGCGCTTAAGCGCGGCGCGGCGCCGAAAACGGTAAGCGCCAAGAAGGCAGCCGTAAAACAAGCGACGGTAAAATCGCGCCAGCCAGAAAAAAAGAGCGCTTCCAAGCTGCACGCCGTACCCGCGCCGAAAACAGCCAAATCACTTCCCGCGAAAAAAGCGTCGTTGGTTGCGAAAACTATTGGCAAACATGTCGATTCCGTTACCGAAAAAGTGAAGAAGGAGGCCCTTCCCCACTCGGCAACATCGGCGGTGACCACTAAGTCTATGGCCAAGCCCACGGCAAAAGTCAAGGTCAAACCGGCAAGCGCTCCTCCTGCCAAAGAGCAAAAAGCGGCCAAGCCCGCCAAAGTGACCGAGGCCGCGTTGGACGCGGTGGCCAAACTGGCCGAAACCCCGAAAGTGCCGACTCAAAAAAAATCGGCGAAAGCAGCCAAGCTGGCCGATGAACTAAACCTGCGCGAAGTATCGCCGGCCGAGGCTGAAGCGCGCACGCGGCGGCTGAAAAGCTTGCTCGTGCTCGGTAAAGAGCGCGGCTATCTGACCTACGCCGAAGTCAATGATCACTTGCCCGATGAGATGATCGACCCCGAGCAAATCGAGGGCATCATCTCGAAAATCAATGACTTGGGTATCCAGGTTTACGATGAGGCGCCCGATGCCGAAACGCTGCTGATGTCGGAAGCCGCTCCCAGCACGCCCAGCGAAGATGTCGAAGAAGAGGCCGAAGCCGCTGCTTCGACGCTGGATTCCGAGTTCGGCCGCACCACCGACCCGGTACGGATGTACATGCGCGAAATGGGCACAGTGGATTTGCTGACTCGCGAAGACGAAATTGAAATTGCTCAGCGAATCGAAGAAGGGCTTAAGTACATGGTCAACGCCATTTCCGCGTGTCCAATGACCATCGCGCAAATCCTCGAAATGGCTGACAAAGTCAAAACTGGCGAAACCAGAATCGACGACGTGGTCGATGGCCTTACCGATCTTGAAGAAGAAGCGGAAGCCTTGCTGCAAATGGCTGACGGCGATACTTCTGACAGCGAAGAAGGCAGTGAAGACGATGGCGATGACGAAGGTGATGACGGCAACGGCGGCGCCGGTTCTGTCTCCGCTGAAAACCTCGCTCGCCTCAGAGAGCGGTCGCTTGAAAAATTCGAGGCGCTACGCAAACATTTCACCCGGATGCGCAACGCCATTGCCAAAGAAGGCGCCAAATCTCCCAAGGTCGTTGCGCAACAAAAGAAAATTTCGGACGAGTTGACCGGTATTCGCTTCTCAGTGCGTGTCGTCGAACGCCTGTGTGAAGCCGTGCGCTCTGAGGTTGAAAACATCCGTCAGATCGAAAGCAAAATTCAGAACCTCGTTGTCGAGCAATCGGGAATGTCGCGCCCGTTGTTCATTGAACGCTTTCCGCCCAACGAAATCAACCTGAAATGGATCGACAAGGAAATTGCCGCTGAAACGCCTTACAGCAATCAATTGGCGCGTTTCCGGCAAGCCATCGTTGATGAACAAAAGAAACTGATCGACCTGCAAACGCGAGTGATGGTGCCGCTCAAGGCGTTGAAAGACATCAACAAGCAAATGAACGAAGGCGAGCGGAAGGCGCGCAAGGCCAAGCGGGAAATGGCCGAAGCCAATTTGCGGCTGGTTATTTCGATCGCCAAGAAATACACCAACCGCGGTTTGCAATTTCTCGACTTGATTCAGGAAGGCAATATCGGGCTGATGAAAGCCGTCGATAAATTCGAATACCGGCGTGGCTTCAAATTCTCGACCTATGCCACTTGGTGGATTCGGCAAGCGATCACCCGTTCGATCGCCGATCAAGCGCGCACCATCCGTATTCCGGTGCATATGATCGAAACCATCAACAAGATGAATCGGATTTCGCGGCAAATCCTTCAGGAAACCGGACAGGAGCCGGAACCGGCACTGTTAGCCGAAAAAATGGAAATGCCCGAAGACAAGATTCGTAAAATCCTGAAAATTTCGAAAGAACCGATTTCGATGGAAACGCCGATCGGCGATGATGATGATTCTCACCTCGGTGATTTCATTGAGGACTCGCTGGTTATTGCGCCATCCGACGCGGCGGTCAACGCCAGCCTGCGCGATGTCTGCAAGGAAATCCTCGATTCACTGACGCCGCGCGAAGCCAAAGTGCTTCGGATGCGTTTCGGCATCGAGATGAATACCGACCACACCCTCGAAGAAGTCGGCAAACAATTCGACGTAACGCGTGAACGCATTCGTCAGATTGAAGCAAAAGCCCTGCGCAAACTACGTCATCCGTCGCGCTCCGAAAAATTGCGCAGCTTTCTTGAGAACGAGTAAAGAGCAAACGGCCCCCTTTTTTGCATGCTTTCTGTCTATACCGCTGCCCCGTGCAGCGGTATTTTTTTACCCTCACCAGGCAAATAGCCCTGTTTTCACTTCTTTTCCCGGCGATTTAGCGTTTTTACAACAGCCCGTTCTCCCGAACAGGGTAAATTTATCTGCCTTACTGGCATCCCCGCGCGCCCATAGTACAATCAAAACCAATCTGTGCTTACTTTTTTTGTTTTTTTTCCACAAAGGACCTTTTATGAAAAAGAAACTTCTTGTTCTGGCCGTCGCGGCGGCATTACCGATGTCTGCTTTTGCGCAGACCTCTCAGGTCACGATGTACGGTATGCTTGATCTCGGCGTTAACACCGGAAAAATGTTCGGCAACAACCCTGACATGAAAACCACCGTCCGCGTTGATGACAACATGTCGCGGTGGGGGCTCCGCGGCACCGAATCACTGGGCAACGGACTCAATGTTATTTTCCAGATTGAATCCTGGATCAGCGGCGATGGCACCACCCTTAACGGCGGCGGCCGCGCTAATACGCTCGCCGGGCGCGACACCTTCCTTGGATTGCAGGGCGGTTTCGGTAAAGTTCGCTTGGGTCGTCTGTCCAACTACCAGAATATGGAAATGGAAACGATGACACCCTGGAGCGGTCAGCTTGGCATCGGTATCGATACCTTGGGCATCATCACCCGTTTCGATACCCGCTTCAACAACGCGATTCGTTATGATTCTCCGGTTCTGGGCGGTTTCGATCTGTCGCTGCTTTACAGCACCGATGAAGTTCGCGCCAACAATGACAATCGCGCTGTCTGGGGTATCGGCGCCGGTTACACTTGGCAAAGCTTCTTCGCCAAAGCCGGTTATACCCAGTATCAGGAACAAAACGGCAGTGGCAACAAAGACGGCAACTACTGGCGGGTTGAAGGTGGTTACGACAGCACGCTGTCGATCATCGGCGCTTATCAGTCATCGATGCAATATGGCTCTGCAGCGACAGGCGGCACCAACAGCATCTGGATGCGCCCGACTGGCAGCTACGGTGGCGCGCTGGGCGCTTCGAACGTCTCCTTTGGCGCCAACGACAAGATGGAGACCCAGGAAGCAGCGATTACGGCCAGCTACCAATTTGGCAATCTTACCCCGCGCATCAGCTTCGCTTGGGGCTTTGACGCCAAAGTCAACGGCAAGAAACTCGACGACAGCGGTTATCAGCAATACATCGCTGGTGTTGATTACACGCTGAGCAAGCGGTCGAAAGTCTACGCTGCGGGCGGCTACGTCAAATACGACAACGACAAATTCACCGATGGTCGTCACGACAACGAGTACTTGATCCAAGTCGGTATGATGCATTGGTTCTAAGCTCGGTCAAGTGTTACCGACTGACAAAAGCCGCCGCAGAAATGCGGCGGCTTTTTTTTGGTGCTATTGAGGCTTACAAGAGATCCAAATAATCAGACAGGGGATAGCTGAAACGATCTTGCGCGATGCAAGGAGAAAGCGAAAATTTCCAACCAGGCACTCCCAGCCCTACCCAACCATCCCGTTGAATGGGGGGTGCCCTCCTTTTCCTATTTGAAATCTCCCGCAACCGCATACGCCACGTTCTCAGGAATCAGATATTTCTTTAACGCGGCAGCAATTTGTTCGGGCGTGACGGCAGCGATTTCGGCATCCAGTTGCGCGGAGTCTTTCCAGGTGCGTTTCAGGTAGAGCTGATAAGCGAGGCTTGATGCCTGTATTCCATCCTGCGCACGAGCGATGTGGCGCTCTTGCAGCAGTGATTGTTGGGCGTCGGCGATTTCCTGAGCGGTCAAACCCTTTTGGGCGGCTTGTGTCAAAACGTCGCGGAACGCTTCCTGGACACGCTCCAGATTTTGCGGCGCGAAGATGGCGTAAAACACAAAACGCGAATTGGCGTCGAGCGACGCCGGTTGAAACGCTGAGCCGACACTGTAACTCAAGCCGTCCTGAGTGCGGATGCGGTTGGGCAGCCGCGCTTCGGGAGAACCGCCGAGCGCCTGATTAGCGACGAGCAATGCTGCGAAGTCGGGGTCTTGATCGGTGATTGGCACGGCCAGTCGCCCCATCAGGAAGGCGTTGGCTTTGTCCGGCGTTTCAAAACGCAGCACGGTCGGCGCGATTTTCTGATAAGGATCGTCGACGCGCGCATAAGTTGCTTTGCTTTTCCACTGACCAAAAAGTTTTTCGCTCAGCGCGCGAATTTCTTTGGCGTCGAAATCGCCAACGATGGCCAGTTCACCGTGTTGGCCACCATAGAAGTTCTGGTGAAATTTTTTCAAGCCGGTGACGGTGAGCGCTTTGAGTTGCGCTTCTTCCTCTTCAACGGCCAGGGTGGAGCGTACATCGCCCGGCGGGAAAGGTTGGGTATAACGGCGCAGTGCTCGCGAAGCAATGGCTTGCGGATCGCTGCGAGAAGTTTCCAGCGAGGTCAGTTTTTCCCGCACCAGTTTGTCGAGTTCTTCTTTGGGGAACGCGGGGGTGCGCAATGCTTCCGCTGCCAGCGCGAGAAGTTCGGGCAGATGTTCGCGGGTGGTCTCGCCGCTGATGTTCGCGCCGGTGGCGTCTCCGCCGAAGTCCAGCTGCGCTTGCAGGCGGTCGATTTCATCCTCGAACGCCTGACGGCTGCGCCGGGCTGTTCCCATTGACAACATCTCGGCGGAGATCCTGCCGGCCATCGCCAGATTCTTCAGCGATTCGACATTACCCCAGTGCAGGCGCAGGCTGAAACGCACGGCTTCGCCACGGGTTTTCTTGGGCAACAGGGCGAGCTTCAGGCCGTTGGTCAGTGCGGTGCGCTCGGTGCGCGCTTCGAGGTTTTCTGGTGAAGCGTCGAAAGTTTCGCCGGCGGCGATGGCTTCGTCGCCGCGATAATCATTGACCAGCGCGCCGATGTCGATTTTCGGCGCTGGCCTGGCGCGCGCCGGTGTTTTATCGGGAATGTATTCACCAAGGGTGGCGTTCGACGGTTTGATGTAAGCGGTGGTGGCGCGTTGCACGTCGGCGGCGGTGAGTTTGCGCCACTGATCGCGTTGCAGGAAGAAGAGCCGCCAGTCGCCTTGCGCGATGGATTCTGACAGCGCAACGGCAAAGTGTTCGGGGTCGCGCAGCAGATCGTTGTAATCTTTCAGCGCGCGAATACGTACGCGGGTTACTTCCGCTTCGGTGATCGGTTTTTGCGCGATGGCGTACAGCGTATCGGTCAATGTCTTTTTAACCGGTGCGATCTTGTCTTGTGGCGACAGTGTTGCCCAGAAGATCAACATGCCGGGATCGGCCAGCGAAAAATTCCAGGCTTCGACGGTGCTGGCTTTGTGGGTGGCGACCAACGCTTTATACAAACGGCCCGATGGCGCCAGCGTCATGATTTCGCCGAACGCTTCCAGCGCAACGCTGTCGGGGTCAGGGCCGGATACCGTGTGATAGAGCGCGGCCAGCACCGGCGCGCCACCATGACGCCGCACGGTGACGGTGCGTTCGCCTTCTTGTACGGGCTCTTCGGTGTAGAGCTTCGGCAGCTCCCGCGTTGGTTTGGGCAATGCGCCGAAGGTGCGGGCGATGGTAGCCAGTGTTTTGTCGGCATCGAATTTGCCAGCGACGATCAGTACGGCGTTGTCCGGTTGATAATAGCGGCGGTAAAACGCTTGCAGGTGCTCGATGTCAACATTTTCGATGTCGGAACGGGCGCCGATGGTGATATTACCGTAATGGTGCCAATCGAACGCGGTCGATTGCAGTCGTCCCCACAATACCAGGCGCGGGTTATTTTCCCAGTTTTCGTATTCGTTGCGAACGACGGTCATTTCACTGTCGAGGTCTTTGCGCGCGATGAACGCATTGACCATCCGGTCGGCTTCCATGCCGAGCGCCCAGTCGAGTGCGTCCTGATCGGCGGTGAAGGTTTCGTAATAGTTGGTGCGGTCGAAATAGGTCGAGCCATTGAAGCGCATGCCGCGCTTGCCGAGTTCCTCGAAAATGTTGGCAGTGGTCGGCGTCCCCTTGAACATCAGATGTTCGAGCAGATGCGCCATACCGGTTTCGCCGTAGTTTTCATGGCGTGAACCGACCTTATAAGTGATGTTGACCGTTGTTGTCGGCTTGCTGTCATCGGAGAAAAGCAATACGTGCAGCCCGTTGTCGAGCGTGTAGGAGGCAATGCCTTCAATGACGGGGCCGGCGGTGAAACCGATCGGTAGGGGCGCAGAAGCGTGGGTAGAAGAATCCGGCGAAGCGGCAGATGCGGTGACCAGCATTATGTACCATCCAAAGAAAAGAAAAGAACGAAAAAAAGTTGGCATGAGAAAGAACTCCAAAATTCGGCACTGAAGCAATGCAGCACAGGATAACGCTTACCAGGCGATGATGCCGGTGTAGCTTGTCACCAAAATCAACAGACCGAAGCCAAGTCGATACCACGCGAACGGCACAAAATCATGATGGCTGATGTAACGCAGCAACCAGCGAACGCAGAAAAAGGCCGAGATAAAAGCAGTGATGAAGCCAACGCTCAAAAACGAAGCCAAGCCTCCTGATGTAAGCATCTGACTGTCTTTGTACAGCGAATAACAGGTGGCGGCAAACATCGTTGGGATCGCCAGGAAAAATGAAAATTCGGTAGCAGCGATTCTCGATAAGCCGAACAACATGCCGCCGATGATGGTGGCGCCGGAGCGCGACGTTCCCGGAATCATCGCGAGGGTTTGAGCGAGACCGATTTTCAGCGCGTCCCGCCAGCCGATGTCATCGAGCGTTTGAATGCGGACGGTGGCTGGGCGGTTTTTGTAGCGTCGCTCGGCCAGCAGAATGATGAAACCACCAACGATCAATGCGCAGGCGACCGGGGTCGGCGCAAATAAATGGGCTTTCAAAAACGAGTGCAACAGGGTGCCCAACACAATCGCGGGCAACAACGCGATGAAGAGGTTGAGGGTCAGCCTCTGCGAAGCGCGGTCAAACGGCAGCGTGGTGCACAAATTCCAGAGGCGCCGACGGTACTCCCAGCAGACGGCAAGAATGGCGCCCAACTGAATCACGATATCGAAGGTGATAGAGCTGTCTTCGTTGTAGCCCAGCAGTGAGCCGGCGAGGATCAAATGGCCGGTTGATGAGATTGGCAGGAATTCGGTCAAGCCTTCCACCAGGCCGAGAATGAAGGCGGTAAAAAAAAGGTCGAGAGTCATGCAAGAGGCGCCGTTTGCAAAAGTGGGGATTATAAAAGTTTTCCGAGAAAATCCTTTGCGCGCGGATGTTGCGGCGCGTCGAAGAAAGCATCGGGTGGTGCGATTTCGAGAACCTGTCCATCGTCAATAAAAACGACGCGGTCGGCGACGCGGCGGGCGAATCCCATTTCGTGGGTGACGACGATCATGGTGCTGCCCTGATTGGCGAGATCGACGATAACGTCAAGCACCTCTTTGACCATTTCCGGATCGAGCGCCGAAGTCGGCTCATCGAACAGCAGAATGTCGGGGCGCATGCACAGCGCCCGGGCGATGGCGACGCGCTGTTGCTGGCCGCCGGAAAGTTGCGCCGGATGTTTTAACGCCTGTTCGGCGATGCGAACACGCTTCAGTTGTTCCATTGCAAAAGCCTCGGCTTCGGTGCGCGGGATTTTTTGCACAGAGACCGGCGCCAGCGTCAGGTTTTGCAGCACGGTCAGATGTGGGAAAAGATTGAAGTGCTGGAACACGAAGCCAACGCGGCGGCGGACGGCTTCCAGCGCCTTGACATCGTCGCCGACCAGCTCGCCTTCAAAAATAATGCGGCCTTGTTGATAGTTTTCCAGTCCATTGACACAACGAATCAGTGTTGACTTTCCCGAGCCGGAAGGCCCGCAGACGACGATGCGCTCGCCGCGTCTGACATCGAGATGGATGTCGCGCAGCACATGAAAAGGGCCGAACCATTTGTTGACGCCTTCAAAAGAGAGAATGGGAGCTTCGTTTGACGACATGGGATGCTAATCGGAGGTTTGTTGCATTCGTCGTTCCAGCCAGCGGCTGTAACGCGACAGTGTGAAGCAGGCGGCGAAATAAATGAGCGCGATGAAGAGATAGCCCTCAATGAAAAAGTTGCGCCATAACGCATCGCCGAGTGCCAGTCGTAGCGCGCCGGTCAGGTCGTACATGCTGACGACGGTGACCAGCGAAGTATCCATCAACATTGACAGCAGGTTGTTGACGAGCGCCGGGATTACATGGACGAATGCTTGCGGCAGAATAACCAGAGCTTGTGTGCGCCAATAGCCGAGCCCGAGCGATTGCGCCGCTTCATATTGGCCGCGAGGGATTGCCTGCAAGCCGCCGCGTAGCGTTTCAGCGAGGTAGGCGGCTTGGAACAGCGTCAGTCCGATCAGGATACGGGTCAGTGCATCGGAGCGAACGCCTTGCGGGAAGAACAACGGCAGTACGAACGACGCCATGAACAGCACGGTAATCAGCGGTACGCCGCGCACCAGTTCAATGTACGACGTGCAAACGGTGCGGACGACCGGTAACGTCGAACGGCGACCAAGCGCCAGCAGCACGCCGATGGGAATCGACGCCACCATCGACACCAGCGTCAACAACACGGTCAGAGGCAGGCCGCCCCATTGCACGGTATCGACGCGTGACAAACCGATCGTTGCGAAAGGGCCGCCTCCGGTCATTAAAACAAAAAAAATGGCCAGCGCGACGAACCACAGCCATAAAAGATAGCGGGACCAGAATCGCGGCAGGGCGGTGACGACGAGCGTGCCGCCGACGACCAGCAGAGCGATCAGCGGTCGCCATTGTTCGTCGTATGGGTAGCGGCCAAACAGGATCAGTCGGTATTTTTCAGCGATAAAGCCCCAGCAGGCATGTTGAAAATCAAGCGCGCGGCAAGCGGCGGCGTCGGGGATGAAAACAGCGCCGGGAAGGGCCCAGCCGAAAAAGCGGAATCCCAGCCACAACAGCATCGCCGACAGCGCGATGGTGGCCAGCCCGCTCCAGAATGTCGGAAAAAAAGCCTCCTGCAAGCGCTTGCCGAAGCCTGCTTGCGCCGATGGCGCCGGGCGGGCGGCGATGGTGAGCGACGAAACAAAGTGGGGAGAGGAAGGGCGCATGGGGCGTCAATGCAGCGTTACGCGCCGGTTATAACGGTTCATCAGCAGCGCGGTGATCAGGTTCAGGCTCAGGTAAACCGCCATGATGATCACGATACATTCAAGCGCTTGTCCGTTCACATTGATGGTGGTGTTCGATACCGAAACGATGTCAGGGTAGCCGATCGCTACTGCCAGCGAAGAGTTTTTGGTGAGATTCAAATACTGGCTGGTCAGCGGCGGCACGATGACACGTAACGCCTGCGGCAGAATGACGCGGCGGATGGCGGCGCGGCGCGTCAGACCCAGCGCTTGCGCCGCTTCCCATTGGCCGCGGTTGACCGATAACATGCCGGCGCGGACGATCTCGGCGATATAAGCGCCGGTGAACAGCGACAGGCCGATCCACAGTGCCAGAAACTCCGGCGTAAGGCTGGCACCGCCGATCACCATCAGCCCGTCGAGCGTTGGAATGTGCCAGCCCCAGACGCCGTTCAGTTCAGAAAGAAACGGGAATTGCAGGCCTCCCTTGGACAGGAACACGCTGCCCGGCAGGGTTAAAGGTTCGGTAGCGTCGGGTAACAATTCGGTCAGCGCCAGATAGACCGCCAGCAATTGGATCAACAGCGGAATATTGCGCAGGATTTCCACATAAGCCGTGGCGAGCAGGGATATCAGCCGGTTTTTGGAAAGCGAGGCCAGGCCGACGGTGAGGCCAACCAGCGATGCGGTGACAATGCCGAAGGTGGCAATCCGCAGCGTATTGAGCAGACCGACGACAAAAGCGCGGGCATACGATTCGTTGGCCGAAAAAGCGATTAGATGTTCGCCGATATTGAAACCGGCGCGGTCCGAAAGGAAACCGAAGCCCGAGCGAATGCTTTGGGCAGCGAGGTTGGCGTGGACGGTACGCCACAAAAACCAGGCCAGCAACAGCAAACCCGCCGCCAGCGCAATTTGCGCAAACAGGCGGCGGGCGCGTCGGGAATGCCACCAGGGCATGAGGCTGAACGTGGCCTTATTGCAGCGGTGGTGCGTACATCAGCCCGCCCTGCGTCCACAGGCGGTTGAGGCCGCGCGGCAGCTTGAGCGGAGAATTCGGGCCGAGGTTGCGCTCGAAGCTCTCGCCGTAGTTGCCGACGCTGGAAATGATGCGCACGATCCAGTCGCGATCCAGTCCGAGCAACTTGCCGGTATCATCGCTGACGCCCAGCAGGCGCTGCACCTGAATGTCCTTGCTGTTCTTTTTCAGCGATTCGTAGTTGGCGCGGGTGATGCCGTATTCTTCAGCTTCGATCATCGCAAACAGTGTCCAGCGGGCGATCTGGAACCATTCGTCATCGCCGCGACGCACCGACGGGCCGAGCGGTTCTTTCGAGATCACGTCTGGCAACAGCACGAAATCATCGGGATTGGCGGCACGGGTACGGGCGCCGGCCAGGTCGGAAAGATCCGTGGTCAGCACCTGGCAGCGCCCCGAGACAAAAGCTGTTTGGGTGGCTTCGGTGGTGTCGAAGACAACCTGTTTGAATTTGATGTTGTTGGCGTTGAAATAGTCGGCGACGTGGAGTTCACTGGAAGTGCCGGACTGGACGCACAGGGTGACGTTATTGAACTTCTTGGCACTGTCGATTTTCAGTTTTTTAGGCACCAGAAAGCCCTGGCCGTCATAGTAATTGATGCCGACAAAAACAGCGCCGAGCGACCCGTCGCGGGTCAGCGACCAAGTGGTATTGCGCGCCAGCACGTCGATTTCGCCCGACTGTAACGCGGTGAAGCGCTGTTGGGAGTTGAGCGGGACGAACTTGACCTTTTTGGGGTCTTTAAGAACGACGGCGGCCAGCGCCCGGCAATAATCGACATCGAGGCCGGTCCAGTTGCCCTGGCTGTCGGCGGCGGAGAAACCCGGCGCTGAGGTGTTGACGCCGCAAACCAGTTGGTCGCGTGCTTTGATGGCATCAAGGGTTTTACCGGCGTGGGCAGTTGGCAACAGCAAAAAAGCGCAGGCAAAAACGATGATGGCGCGGATGGAGAAGCGATAAGCAGTCATGGGAATTTCTCCTTGTTCAAGGTTGGAAGTAACGGAATACGACATGAATCGGAAACATTTTCGGGGATTATTGCACGGGCCGTGGCAGTTGTGGAACGAGGAGCAATAAAAATATCCGACATGGGAAGAGAGCTAAAAAGGGAAATATGCAACGGCCGGGAAATAATGACGGCAAAAAAGTGACGAAACTTTTACAAAAAATAACGATTCAGGTATGTTACGGCAATGGTCAATAAGCGGACGGAACAACGGACAGGATCGGATCGGGATATGCCGCGGTCTTCCCGTCCATGGGCTGTGTCGATAATGGAGCTGAGGGGAATCTGAAATGCTTTCACTAACAACCAGGGAACTCTTCCTGAAGTATCGCGCGATTTTTATTTCGGTGATGCTCTTCCTTGTCATTGATAGCTCTATCTTGATATCTAACATCTACAACTCGGTCAAGATCGCCGAGTCGGCGGTGTCGATCAACTTGGGCGGTCGCCAGCGGATGTTGTCGCAGCGAACGACCAAGGTGCTGTTGTCCTTGCAGGACGATATACGGCGAGGTGTGCCGCAGGATGCTGATCTGAAAGAACTGGCGCTGGTGGTGGACCTTTTTGATACCACGTTAAAGGGTTTCCGCGATGGCGGCACCGTCACTGGCGGCGACGGCAGGCCGACCCATCTGGTGCAGGTCGAAACCGACAAAGCGCACCAGCTCGTGCGCGACGCCTACGAAATCTGGACGCCCTATCTGGTCAAGCTCCAGCCGTTGCTGAAAGGCACCGGCTTCAGTCAGGAGGAGCTGGAAGACGCGACAACATATGCGCGCGCCAACAACCTGAAGTTGCTGGGGTTGATGAACGATCTGACATCTGACCTCGAACGCACGGCTGACCGGCGAGCGACCATCTTGCGCTGGTTCCAGATCGTCGGTCTGACGTTTGTGATCCTTAACGTGTTGTACACCGTGATCATATCGATCCGGGACTTGATGCGTGGCGACCGCGATTTGGCCAAAGCGCGCAAGGAGACCGAGGAAATTCTGGGGACGGTGAAAGAAGGTTTGTTCCTGCTCGATCGCGAATACCGGCTGGGGTCGCAATATTCGAAATCACTGGGAGAAGTTTTGAGGCGTGACGTTTCTCCAGAAATGCCGTTCCTGCCGGTATTGGAGGAAATGGTGTCGAAGGATGTTTTCGATAGCGCCAAGGATTATATTGAGCTATTGTTCGGCGATCGGGTCAAAGAGGCGTTGATCGTGTCGCTGAATCCGTTGAGTCAGGTAGAAGTGCGCAGCAGAGAAGGTGAGAAATCGCGTTATCTGAGCTTCAATTTCAACCGGGTGCTTGAAGAAGGTAAAATTGCGCACTTGCTGGTAACGGTACAGGACGTAACGGAACTGGTGCATTTGACTACGTTGCTGGAGGCGGCGAAGGGGCAGTCGCGGGTTGAAGTCGAAGTATTGCTCAGATTGTTGAATACTGACGCCAGCGTATTGCGGCAGTTCCTGGACAACGTCGGCAAGGGGCTGGCTCAGATCAATGAACGGCTGCGCTCCGAGGATGATAGCGAACAGGCGCGCCTGCATCTGCTGAATTACATCATGCGGATCGTACATGGCATTAAAGGCGAGGCGGCGGCGCTGAACATCGACATGTTTGAAGGTTACGCGCATGCCTTTGAGACGGAATTGGTCGGAATGCGCGAAAAGGGCGAAGTGCGCGGCGAGGACATGGTGCGGATTACCGTGTTGCTGGACGGCTTTTATGAGCGGCTGGCGTCGATCACCAATATCGCCGAGAAGATGTCAGGTGCTGGCAGCGGCGCGGACGCCGATGAAAAATACTTGCAAGCCTTTATCGGCGGTATGCAGAACCTGGTTGCTCGCATTGCCGGCGATGAACGGAAAGAAGTGGCGATCGCGAGTGATGTGGAAGCTATTGCGCGTTTGCCGCGACGGATCGCCAATGAATTAAATGGCATCGCCATTCAGTTATTGCGCAATGCCGTCAAGCACGGCATCGAAATGCCCGACGAACGCGAGGCGCAAGGTAAACCGGCCAGCGGAGAAATTCGCGTTGAATGTAAAGAGACGGGACACGACGAATATGAATTCGCTGTTCGCGACGATGGCCGTGGCATCTCGGTGAGCAGAATTCGGGAAGCGTTGGTGCAGAAGGGTTTGTTTACGAAAGAGGAAGCTGATGCACTCAGTGTCGAAGCGGTGATGCTGCAATTGTTCGAGCCGGGCTTTTCGACGGCGGCAGAGGCCGATCGCGATGCCGGGCGCGGCGTCGGCCTTGATGTGGTCGCCGAGGAAATTATGAAGTTGCGCGGGCATCTGACGCTCAACAGCAAAGCGCAGGCATTTACGGAATTCAGGATACGTTTTTCACTTTGAGGTATTTGGCGGAATGGGCAGAGCGCATTTTCAACAACCGCATTTGAATGTTAAGGCATGAGAGGAGGAATTGTTGCGTGAAATTATTGATTGTCGATGACTCCAGTATCATTCGCAGCCGGATCGCCAGAATTCTGAGCGACTCACGGTTGCCGCAGTTGACGATTGTCGGGATGGCGAAGAACGGCGCCGAAGCATTGGAGCTTTTCGCCCAGACCCAGCCGGAATTGGTGACGATGGATTTGACCATGCCGGAAATGGATGGCGTTGAATGCACGGAGTCAATGGCGAAGCTAAACGCTGACGCCGGTATTCTGGTGGTGTCGGCGCTGAGCGATAAAGCGACAGCGATCAAAGCGCTTAAAAAAGGCGCTAAAGGGTTTCTTTATAAACCCTTCACTGATGAGCAGTTGGTAGAAGCGCTTCTGGAAATGATGAACTGAGATGGCTGATATTACAGAACAGGAAATTGAAGTTTTTGTGGGGGCGGTAAATCGTTATTTTGCCAAGATCACGGGTGAGAAGGCCAAAATCCGCTCCTCGTTTCTGGCAGAGGGGGTCATCCAACCGCCGATCTACGATTTTACGGGGGTGATTTCCCTGAGCGGACGTTATCGTGGGTATGTCTGTTTTTCGGCGACGAAAATCATGTTAATGCGACTGCTGCTGGCAATGCAGGAACCGCGACATACCGATACGCATATGCTCGATGCGGTAGGTGAAATCGCCAATACGCTGGCCGGCAACGCGCGCGAACATTTCGGGGAAGAAATGGAAATTTCGGTGCCGAAGACTTTTCAGGGGCCATCCGAGCTGCTGAAAACAGCGGTACGGAAACGGCCTTACGTCATCATGATCAAGTGGAAACAATACGAAGCAGCGGTGATCATCGATATTACCAAAAGATGATTCAAGCGCGACGACGGTGAGCTGCAAGGATCAGCGAAGCATGTATCCCTTCCGATCTCTGGAAGTAAGCACTCGAATATCTGCGTTTCAGGCGATATAGCCTTCTTCGCAGATCAGTCAAATTTCGATGTTGTCGATCAATCGTGTCGTTCCCAGGCGGGCAGCGGCAAGGACAACCAGCGGCTCATCCGGCTGCTGCGGCGCTTGCAGGTCGGCGCGGCGGCGCACTGTCAGATAATCAGGCTTCCAGCCATGCAACTCCAGTTCAGCGAGCGCGGCGGCTTCAAGGCGGGTAAAATCGCGCGCGCCATTGCGTACTGCCTCAACAACAGTAGAGAGTTGTCGGTACAAGCGCGGTGCTTCGGCGCGTTCAGTCGCGGACAGATAGCTGTTGCGCGAAGATTGTGCCAGCCCGTCGGCAGCGCGGATTGTGTCCAGCGCGACGACCTCGATGGGTAGCGCCAGTTCGCGCACCATGTTTTTCAGTACAAGGAACTGTTGATAGTCTTTTTTGCCGAACAGGGCGACGTCGGGCTGGACGATGTTGAGGAGTTTGAGCACGACAGTCGCTACGCCCTGGAAATGACCGGGGCGGAAAGCGCCTTCAAGAACGGAGGCGAGTTCCGGATCGGGAGTGACGTAATAATGCTGTGGCTGCGGATACATCTGCATTTCATCCGGGGCGAACAGGAGATCGACGCCAGCAGCAATAAGTTTCTCGCAATCGGCCTCAAAAGTGCGCGGATATTTGTCGAAGTCCTCGCCTTGGCCGAACTGCAGGCGGTTGACGAAAATACTGGCGATGACGGCGCCGATGTTGGCATGTTTGCGGGCGGCGCGCATGAGGGCAATATGCCCGTCGTGCAGATTGCCCATCGTGGGAACAAGCGCGACTCGCTCGGCGTGGGCACGTGCGGCGCGCAGGGCAGCGAGGGAGGTGTGTATCTGCATACTTCGTTGTTCTTGCTTAATAACAATGTTCCGCTGCCGGAAAGCTGCCGTTCTTAACCGAAGCGACGTAAGCCGCGACGGCTTCGTCGATGGTAGCGACTCCTTGCATGAAATTGCGCACAAAGCGCGCCGTCTTGTCGGGAAAAACGCCAAGCATGTCGTGCATCACCAAGACCTGCCCGTCGCATTGCGGCCCCGCGCCGATGCCGATGGTGGCCATCGTCGTCAGCGAGGCAGTGATTTCTCCGGCCAGCGCAGGGGGAATCATCTCCATCACAAGCAAGGCCGCGCCTGCCTGCTCCAGCGCCAGCGCGTCGGCCTTGAGACGGGCTGCTCCGGCATCGTCGCGTCCCTGCACGCGATACCCGCCCAACTGGTGTACTGACTGCGGCGTCAGGCCGATGTGAGCGCAGACCGGCACACCGCGCGCGACCAGAAAGCGCACAGTCTCGGCCATGATCTCGCCGCCTTCGAGTTTCACCATCTGCGCACCTGCAGCCATCAGGCGGGCGGCGCTGCGCATGGCTTGAGCGGGGCTTTCCTGGTAGCTGCCGAAAGGCAGATCGCTCAGGACGAACGCACGTTTCGCGCCCCGGCACACGCATTCGGTGTGATAAACCATATGATCGAGCGTGACGGGCAACGTACTTTTTTGCCCCTGAATCGTGTTGCCGAGCGAATCCCCGACCATGATGGCATCGACGCCGCAATGGTCGAGCAGCGCAGCAAAACTGGCATCATAGCAGGTCAGTATGGCGATCTTGCGGCCTTCGGCGCGCATCTTGCCTAATTCTGTCAGGGTGACGGGCTTTTCATTCTGGAGGTAATTCATAGCGTTATTCCTCTTCGAGGGGGGCAGTTTCGGGCAAAACGGAAAGATGTGCAAGTGGGTGGGGTGGAAGCAGGTTATCCCTTTTGCGTGAAGCTCAGAATCTCCGGCGGTATTGACGGCCTATTTTTCCATTTCTTGCGTCGTATCTGATCAGAATTTGTTCTCGCGGTTGCATTCTGTGTCGGCGTTGGGATGTGTTGCGCTTCAGGTATTTCTTTCTCAGCGGCCTTTTCTCAGTTGCCAAATAGCATTGGTATTTTGCTCAGTCCGGCAGTACCATAGACACCCATGACAATAACCGTCACCCGCATCATACTGCTGACGCCGACGCCGATTCGGGCGGCAGGAGGTTTCAGCTTGCCCAGAATGGATGATTCGATTAAAGCCATTTGTCTATGATCATTCGCAGAGCTACAACCCAAGACGCACCTCAAGTTGCTGAAATGGTGGGTGAATTGCTTAATGAAATCATGGACACGATTGGTGTTCAAGCATTTAACTTTGATCTTCCCACGACAACTCATCGTCTTATCGATTTCATCAGACAAGAGAAATATTTTGTTTTTGCCGCTTGGGATGAAGCTTCGCCGGTTGGGTTCATTACGCTTCATGAAAGTTATGCGCTGTATGCAGAAGGCGCTTTTGGCTCTATTCCTGAGCTTTATGTTCGCCCCCAGTATCGTTCAAAACAGATAGGATTTCAGCTCCTTTCCCTAGCAAAAGCTTTTGGCCAATCACGCAACTGGACGCGTTTAGAAGTAACGACACCGCCGCTTCCTCAGTTCGATAAGACGCTGGCTTTTTACGAGCGTGAGGGGTTTTCTATCAGTGGAGGCTGTAAGCTCAAGGTGTCGCTCTGATGTAGGCTTTGCCATGAACTACTGCCAGGTTTGCGTTGCGTTTCAACCTGGCCTATGTGCTGGATAGCCAGTTGCGCGAAAATTTGCTTCGGCGAGCTCATGTTTTTTCAGAGGCCTAACTGTTTCATCACGGTCGTTGATATTGGTATGTCGATTGTTGCGAGACGCTCCAGTAAATGCCCGCTCGGGAAAACCGTAACTGCTTTCCCCGTTAGGCGACGGTTGCACAAGCCGAAACGGTGCCGCGTTGTCGGCGCCGACGCCGATATTTCGAGGCTCGCCGAAAGGGTAGCAATGATGACATTCATGCTGCGCTTGAGATGGCGGTACACATGGAGGCCTTTGGTGTCCAATTCATCGTTGGTCAAGCGAAGTACAAAGCCGTTCAAACCATTCTGTAGCTGTTTGACGGGTACGGCACCTTCAAAACAGGTCCATTGCCACTGATGGCTGTTTCTTTCGCTCAGAAACCTGTAGGCAGATACGGCCACTCTTGTGTTGACAGGCAGATCGGTTGTTAACGATAGACAAAGCGCATCGTCTTCGCAGGCAACTGACAGATCAAAAACATCGCAAGTACATGGCTTACCGCGCTCATTGGGGCGGGTCTGTTCACGAGATTGTTTGTTGCCCATGTTCGTGAAAGAAAATCAAGTTGCTTGTTTTGAATGTCTTGTCAGGTACAAGGTTATGCCTCATTGAATCTTGTCCAAGCTATTTGACGATGCCTGATGATTTCGTTCGTTTAAAAAACATTCTACGCTATCTCTTACTAAAGTAAAAAGGCTGCCCGCAGGCAGCCTTTTTCTCGATCAACCGGGAGGTTAATCCTTATGCGCTGTTTCCACCATCTGCAGCGGCTCTTCCTGAACGGCGGCGCGCGGCGGGCGTACGCGTTTCGGGCGCGGCGTTTCGGTATCTTGCGGCTCAGGAGCCGGAGCAGGGTGGCGGGTTTCGACCAATTCCAATCCGGCGCTGACCAGGTCAGGAGTGTAAGAAGGCGCTACCGGCGGTGTAGCTTTCTTTCGTGGCGTTTCCGCTACTACCGTCGCGATAGGTTCCATCAGTTCAGCAGCAACAGCCATTTTTTTAAGCGCAGGCGTTTCCGCGACCGGCGCTTCCGGTACGCGCGGGGACGGCGGCGTGAAAAGATCGCTCACAGGTTCGCTTGCAGGGTTTGAGGCGACGCCCATAACAGAGGCAGCAGGTTGTTGCGACGGCACGGATTGAACGGTCGGCGTTGTTTCGGGTTCAACGACGAACTCGAAGAACGGCTCTGCTTCTTCACGGGCTGTATTTTCCTGGTGACGGCCAGAGCCACGACCACCGCGACGATGGCGCTTGCCACGTTCGCGTTGCTCGCCGCTTTTTTCAGTGGTGGGCGTTTCGAGCGCAGCGCCGACGACCAGAACCGGCGCTTCCGTTTCCACAATAGTTTCCTGTTGCGCTGGCGACCGGCGGCGCGACTCTTCCTGCGTTTGACGACGACGCTCGTTATCTTGCGGTTTGTTTTGCCGCGCTTCATCGCGTTCGCGCGTTGATGTCGCTGTTTCTTGAGCGGCTTTGCGCGTTTGCGCTGCTGCACCGCGCTCCTGGCGCGAGTCGTTTTGCTTTTCGCTATCGCGCTTTTCGTTGTCGCGGCGGCGTTCTTGTTGTGGGCGCTCGGCTTTACTGCTGCGTTCGTTTTTGTCGGAGCGTTCGCGGTTTTCATTCTGGCGGTTTTCGCCCTGCCGCTTTTGGCGCTCGTCTTTGTCACTGCGCTCATTGCGATTACTGCGCTCGTTGCGTCCGCTGCCGCGACGCTCGCTGCGGTTACGCTCGTCGCTACGGCCACCGTCATGGCGACGGTTGTCCTGACGTTTACCGGCGTTTCTCGCAGGCTCTGCTGCTTCCGGTTCTTTCTTGAACCAGGCGAGCACACGTGAGAACCACGAGGGTTCGGGAGTTGGCTCCTTGGGCATCGGCGCCACGGTGGCCGGGGTGATGCCTTTAACGACGGCTTCCTGGCGTAACTCCTTGGCCTCTTCTTTTTTCTCTCTGGCAATGTCCGGCACTTCGGGTTTTTCGGCGAGCTCGAACGAAGCGGGCATCGCGTCGCCCTGATTCAGATCATCGTGGCGCAGTCGCTCGATCGAGAAATTCGGTGTTTCGAGGTGGCGGTTCGGCACCAGCAGTACATTCACACGGAAGCGAGCTTCAATGGCGAACACGTCATTGCGTTTTTCGTTGAGCAGAAAGGTGGCGACTTCGACAGGTACTTGCGCGACGATTTGCGCCGTGCTGTCTTTCATCGCTTCCTCTTGCAGAATACGCAGGATGTGCAACGCTGTCGATTCGGTGCCACGAATATGGCCGATGCCGTGACAACGCGGGCAGGGCATGTGCGCTGATTCGGCAAGTGCCGGACGCAGTCGCTGCCGCGACAACTCCAGTAGGCCGAAGCGCGAAATCTTGCTGATTTGCACGCGAGCGCGATCATAGCGCAGCGCTTCATGCAGGCGCTCCTCGATAGCGCGTTGGTTCTTCGGGCTTTCCATGTCGATGAAGTCGATGACGATCAGTCCGCCAAGGTCGCGTAAGCGTAACTGACGAGCCACTTCGTCAACCGCTTCGAGGTTGGTTTGCAGTGCGGTGGCCTCAATGTCGGAGCCACGCGTGGCGCGCGCCGAGTTGACGTCAACAGCGACCAGTGCTTCGGTATGATCAATGACGATGGCGCCGCCGGAAGGCAGCGGCACTTGCCGGCCATAGGCAGTTTCGATCTGGTGTTCGATCTGGAAGCGCGAAAACAACGGCACATCGTCGCGATAGAGCTTTACGCGCTGCACATTGTTGGGCATGACGTGCCCCATGAATTGCTGCGCCTGCTCGAAGACGGCCTCGGTGTCGATCAGAATTTCGCCGATGTCGGGGTGAAAATAATCACGGATGGCACGGATCACCAGCGACGATTCCTGATAAATCAGGTAAGCACCTTTCTGTAACTTCGCGGCGTCTTCGATGGCAGTCCACAGTTGCAACAAGTAATTGAGGTCCCATTGCAGCTCTTCCTGCGAGCGGCCGATACCGGCGGTACGGGCGATGGTGCTCATGCCACGCGGAACATCGAGCTGATTGAGCGTTTCGCGCAGTTCGTTGCGCTCTTCGCCTTCAATACGGCGCGAAACGCCGCCGCCGCGCGGGTTGTTGGGCATCAGAACGAGATAACGTCCAGCCAGCGAAATGTAAGTGGTAAGCGCTGCGCCTTTGTTGCCGCGCTCGTCTTTATCGACCTGAATGATGATTTCCTGGCCTTCGCGCAGGATGTCCTGGATACGGCCTTCATGAGTGCCGAGCGACTGGCGCGAAATTTCCTTAAAGGGCAAAAAGCCGTGGCGATCGGTTCCGTAATCGACAAAGCACGCTTCCAACGAAGGCTCGATCCGGGTGACGATGCCTTTGTAGATGTTCGATTTCCGTTGTTCTTTGGAGGCCGACTCAATGTCGAGGTCGATGAGTTTTTGCCCGTCGACGATAGCAACCCGCAGCTCTTCTGCCTGGGTCGCGTTGAATAACATTCTTTTCATAGTGTTCAATCCGTTAGTGCGCTTCGCACACCAGGGCGGACAACAGACTCGCAGCGCTTTTTACTGTTCTGTAAGCAGGCTGCGGGATCAGGCGCGGCACGACTGTCCGGCGGTCAGCACCGGAGTCAGAGGTGAGACAAGACGCCGAAACCGCGCACAAGCGCGTTCGGCAGACGATGGGGGCGGCAAATCGGTAAAAAACTTCATCGTTCGTACAACCGATCATCGTCCTTGCGGGACGGCGTCCTTTTCGTTCATCAAGCGCTCCGCAGAACGGAGTGCGCGGGCGATGCCGTCGATTGCCTCACAACCGGCAACTTCGTGGCCGCTGTAGCCGCTCTTTCGAGCGCGGACAGCATCGCAGCCTTGTATCTCTCATGCCGCACATAATTCGCTGTGACCGAAACCTCGGCGCGAAAATGCGCGTATTAAATCTTTTCCCCGAAAGCCTTTCGGACGGGCAGACGATGCGGGCTTTGGGCTTTGCGGGGCTACGTCCCTGCGGTCATGGCGGCGACACCTTCGTGTCGTCTGTCTGCAGCATGACCCGGCTTCTGACATCCCATCCACTCCGGCATTTGCGGAGTTTCGCAAAGAATCCTGACGCACCGACTGGCACTGCTCCAAGGCTTCCTTTAAGATCGCTACTTTGCGTCCGGCATCCGGAACTTCCGGGGCGGGATGCGCGGCGCGCGACGTCACCGCAACCGTTCGGCATGGCGTGGGCAGACAAATTCGACAGGGAAATCCGGTTTTTTCGTCCGATTTTTCCGCGAGGGGTGGCGGATAATATCTACAATCCGCTTTCTGCCGTCGTTCGCTGCATCCTGCGATGCCGGGGTCAACCGATGATTATATAGGAATGAAGGACTTAAGCAAGAAGTTTGTGAAACATCAGGAAATCGATGAAACCGCTGCCGGGCAGCGGCTCGACAATTTCCTGATGAAAACGCTGAAGGGCGTTCCGCAAAGCCATATTTATCGAATTGTGCGGTCGGGTGAGGTGCGGGTCAACGGCGGGCGAGCGCAGCCATCAGACCACTTGGCGGCGGGTGATATCGTCCGTATCCCGCCGCTGCGGCTGCCGACGCGGGTTGAAGAAGCCCTTCCTTCGGTTGTGCCGCGCGGTATCGGTGCTTTGCCGGTGCTGTTCGAGGACGAATGGCTGCTGGCGGTGGACAAACCCGCCGGGCTGGCGGTGCACGGCGGCAGTGGTGTGTCGTTTGGAGTCATCGAGCAGCTACGAGCGCAACGTCCTGAGTTGCGCTTTCTGGAACTGGCGCATCGGCTCGACCGGGAAACATCGGGTGTGCTGCTGCTGGCGAAAAAACGATCAGCTTTGACGGGATTGCATGCCGCCTGGCGTGACGGGATGGTGGACAAGCGTTATGACGTGCTGGTGCGCGGGCGTTGGCCGGATGCCAAGCGGAAGGTGCAGACGCCACTGACGCGGTTTCTGACGGCGGAAGGTGAGCGGCGGGTGCGTGCCGACAGCGGTGGGCAGGCGGCGATCACCGTGTTTTACCGGCAACGGGTGTGGTCGGAGCTTGATCCGCCGTTATCGTTGCTGGAAGCAGAACTGCATACCGGCCGGACCCACCAGATACGGGTGCATTTAACGCATCTGGGTTATCCGCTCGCTGGCGACGACAAATACGGCGATTTTTCCTGGAACCGGGCGCTGGCGAAGGCGGGGTTGCGCCGGATGTTTTTGCACGCGCGCAAACTGGGTTTTTCACATCCGGCGAGCGGCGAATGGCTGGAGATTGAAGCGCCGCTTTCCGAAGCGTTGCAGGCGTTTTTGGATCGTTTGCCGACAGTGCGAGACAGGGGCGAATGAGGCAGGAGAAAACGGAGATGGCAGAACAAGAAGAACGATTGCGGCGCTTTCGCCTGCTGGTGTTCGATTGGGACGGCACGGTGGTCGATTCAACGGCGCCGATCGTCAGCGCCGTGCAGACGGCGTACCGCGATCTGGGACTGGCGCCGCCCGAAGAAAGCGCGGTGCGCTACATCATCGGACTGGAGCTCGGTAAGGCGTTTTACACCCTTTCGCCGGATTTGCCGGAGAAAAGTACGGAAGAACTGCTGGAGCGTTACCGTTACCACTATATGCTGGGCGATGCCGATATTCCGCTGTTCAAAGGAATAGACGTTTTGCTGGAGAGACTCAATCGGGAAAATTATTTTCTGGCTGTAGCCACCGGCAAATCGCGCAAAGGGCTGGATCGAATGCTGCGGCAGAAAGGGTTGATGCAGTGCTTCCATGCGACACGCTGTGCTGACGAGAGTTTTTCAAAACCGCACCCTGAAATGCTGCTGTATCTGATGGATCGGCTGGGGGTAGCGCCGGAGCAGACGCTGATGATCGGTGACACCACCCACGACATTCAAATGGCGAAAAACGCTCACGCTCACGCGCTGGCAGTTTCCTATGGCGCGCACGAACACGACAATTTGCATAGAGCCCAACCGCTGGCGATTGCCGATTCCGTTGCGGCGCTGGACACTTGGCTGCTTATGCACGGATAATGGCGGCGTTACGGTAACGGTAAAGCCGTGAGAACGGCGTTTTATATTGAGCAAGGAAAGACAAAGATGAGTACTAACGATCCCAATGAATCCATCTTGCACGCACAAGTGTTCGGGCAAACCGTGTCACCTGCATTACCGCCGACGACCTCCGGCGGCGATGGCCAAGCCGCCGTGCTGGAGAAAGTGACGATGGCCTTTCTGGCCGAGCAGCGCCGCGCCCGTCGCTGGCGACTCTTCTTCCGGCTGGCGACATTGGCGATCATCATTCTGCTCATCGTCGCCGGTTTCATGGACAAGAATAACAGCAGAAACTGCTCGAATGACTGTACCGCGCTGGTGCAACTGAATGGCGCCATTGCGCTCGATACCGACGCCAGCGCCGAACACATCATGTCCGCGTTGAAAAGCGCTTTTACCGCCAAACATGTTCGCGGCGTTGTTCTCGAAATCAACAGTCCCGGCGGCAGCCCGGTGCAGGCCGGTCAGATTTACGATGAAATCAAGCGGCTGCGTGAAGAATATCCGAAAATTCCGCTTTATGTTGTCGTTGGTGAAATGGCGGCGTCGGGCGGTTATTACGTCGCGGCGGCGGCCGACGAGATTTACGTTGACAAGGCGAGCCTGGTAGGTTCCATCGGCGTGATCATGATGAACTTCGGGTTTACCGAAGCCATGCAAAAACTTGGCATTGAACAACGCACGATGACTGCCGGTAAAAACAAAGCGTTTATGGATCCTTTCAGCCCGGTCAATGAAACGCAGAAAGAGCATGTGCAAAAACTGCTCGACAGCATTCATCAGCAATTTATCGCAGCTGTGCGCAATGGTCGCGGCGAACGCTTGCGCGAAACGCCGGAAATGTTTTCAGGACTGATCTGGAACGGCGACGAAGCAGTAACGCTGGGGCTCGCCGATGGCTTGGGCTCGGTAGATTCGGTAGCGCGCGACATTATCGGTGCCGAGGATGTTTACGACTTTACCTATCGTCCTGATTTTTCCGAACGGTTGGCGCGACAACTGGGCGTAGCGTTTGCCGAACAAGTGACGACGAAACTGGGAAGTGGCGTGCTGAAGTGGAAGTAGAAGGGGCGGGTTTCAAACCCGGCTTTGCATACGAATCCTATCCTTACCCAAACCCTCCCTTTTGAAAGGGAGGGTTTTTTTCTCCACGCCTTCGCATGAAATAAAAATACTGTTTCGATGTGTTGATTTTTCTGGACGCTTCGCTATGTTCGCGATGGCGGGTTCTGACCCCTGGCCCCTGGTCTCTACCGATTACCCCGCCAACGAAAAGCGAATCGTGCCATGGCTGTCGATGTGCCGTATCGCTTCGTCGCGCAACCAGAGATGGTTCAGATGGGCGATGGTTTCGCCGACCGCAAAGAAGCGTTGATGCGCATCAAGCTCGCGGCGAAAGAGTTTCGGGAGCACCTCGGCGGCAGAAAGCGGGCGTGGTGCCAGGCGCAGGGTCTTGCGCAGATCGTTGAGTTGCTGCTCGTGATGCTCGCGCAGTTGTGCGACCCGTTTGCTTATGCCGTAGAACGGCAAGCCGTGCGATGGCAGCACCAGCGTATTGTCGGGGATTGCGGCCATTGCGTTCAGCGAATCGAGAAAGTGCGTCAGCGGATCGGATTCCGGCTCGTACGCCCAGACACTGATGTGTGTGCTGATTTTAGGCAACAGCATATCGCCGGAGATCAACAGCCTCCTCGTCGGCGCATAGAGCGAAACATGTTCCGGCGCGTGGCCGTGACCGACGATGATCCGCCAGGGAATCGTGTCGATGTCGATCGTGCGGGCGGAGCCTTCATTGAGTCGGTGATAACGGGCGGGCAGGCTGGGAACACCGGTCTGATAGAGACCGGCTAGCGCGGCGAAAGAGTCGAGGTGCGCGGATTCAATGCCGTGAGCACGGAACAGCGCGACGGTTGCTTCTTCGGTAAACGGTGCGTTGGAATGAAAAATAGCGTGTGCTGTTAGGAATTCGGCAGCGGTCATTGACAGCGGGCAAGCGAAGCGTTGCATGAGCCAGTCGGCATTGCCGAGGTGGTCGATGTGATGGTGGGTCACCAGAATACGGGTGATAGGCTGATCACGCAACGTGGTAAGAAAGTGCTGTTTCCAGAGCGCCCGCGTCGTCTTATCGCCGAAGCCGCAGTCGATTAACAGATAACCGTCGGTGTCCCGCAGCAACCACAGGTTGATGTGGTCGAGCGCAAACGGCAGAGGCATACGCAACCACAGAACATCAGGAGCGACTTCAAAAGCAGCGCCGAGAGCAGGCGGTGCGGCATAGGGATACTTCAGCATGATGGTTCGGAAAAAACGCTTCGACCGCCATTTTAACAACAGTTTGGATGCTTGCCATGGCAATGTTGTGCGAGGTTACCGGATTGGCGCGGCGCTTTCCCCCGGCTGAAGGCGCTGTTGGGCCACAGATAGAGCGAGCAGGGGGTGAAACGGGATCGAGAATACAGCTTTGCCTTTTTGTCCGTTATTCTCTATCATTGCTTCGTGTTGTCTTTGCTCTGTCGAAAATAACATGAGCAGCAACAAGGCTCATTTTATGAGCTGTCTTAAAACTGCTGTCGGCTTCAAGTAAATTATCCTTATCGGTAGTTGCGCGCCGCCTTGAAATTATACCGGCCAAGCCGGACTGATTACGGAGTGAAACGGTTTTGTATAAGAAAATTTTAGGGAAAATAACAACCCACCAGGAACTTACGGAGACGGAAATTTCCGAACTCATCGCCGCTATCAATGAGGGAACGATCAGCGATGTCCAGATCGCGGGTTTTCAGGTGGCGCTGTTGATGAAAGGTGCGTCGTTGAAAGAAATCGCTTATATCGCGAAGGCGATGAGGGATAACTGCGTTCCTTTGAAGCCAAAGGTGGCAGGGGAAACGATGGATACTTGCGGCACCGGCGGCGGATTGTCCACCTTCAACATCTCGACGGCGACGGCGCTGGTCGCGGCGGCGGCGGGCATTCCCGTTGCCAAGCACGGCAGCCGTTCAATCGCCAGCCTCTCCGGCAGCGCCGATGTACTGGAGGCGCTCGGCGTCAACATTCATTTGCAACCGCGAGAAGTGGAAAAGATGATCGAGGAAATCGGCATCGCCTTCCTGTATGCGCCGCTGTTTCATCCGGTCATGGGCAAGGTGCTGCCGCCGGAGCAGGATTTAGGCATCAAAACCATTTTCTATTCCATCATCGGGCCGCTGATCAACCCTGCGTTTGCACCCAGACATTTGCTTGGCGTCTATAAACCGGAGTTGCTCGATACCGTTGCTTTTGTGGCTAAAGAATTGGGCTACACCAACGCGATGTTTGTTCACGGCCTGGATGGTCTGGACGAAATCTCTTTGCTTGGAAAAACGCGGATTAATCATCTGAAAAACGGCGAAGTTACGAGTTTCGAAATCGAACCAGAAGATTTTGGCCTGGCGCGATGCGCGCTCCCGGAGATCAAAACCGGTACGCCTGATGTAAACGCCGCGACAATCAACGGTGTTTTTTCGGGAAAGGTGAGAGATGCAAGGCGTAACGCTATCATCCTCAATGCTGCCGGCGCGCTGACTGTCGGCGGTAAGGCCGATGGCTTCAAGACGGGGATTGAGCTTGCCGGCGATTTGATCGACAGCGGTGCGGCAGCAAGGAAGTTGCGGGAACTGAAAGAGATGTCCAACAGTTTTGGCAAGTCAGGATGAGCACTGGTCGGTTTTCTTCCGCTATTGCCGCCGAAAACGAACGCGGATTTGTCGCCGTCATCCCCGACATCAAATGCATTTCGCCCAAAGAGGGCGACTTGCTGCGCGGACGCGATCCTGTGGAGACAGCGAAATTTCTTGCGCACTGTGGCGCGCCCGCGCTGTCGGTCGTGACCGAAAATGAGCGTTTCGGCGGTAGCGCCGAATTGCTCCGCGCCGTCGCGCAGGCGGCGGGCGTGCCAGTGCTCAGAAAAGATTTCATCACCAACGAAGATCAGCTTCTGGAAACGGCGGAACTTGGCGCGTCGGCCGTCTTGCTGATTTGTGCGATCACGGACGAAAAAAACCTGAAAACGCTCCATGAAAAAGCGCTGGGACTGGGGATCGAGCCATTCGTGGAAGTTCACACAGTGCGGGAGATGGAACTGGTACGCACATTGGGCGCCCGCCTCATCGGCATCAACAACCGGAACATTGTTACGCTTGAACGGGACGACGGCGGGCCTGCCCGAACAGCTGCGCTTGCATCCGGCGTACCCGCTGGCGCGTTGCTGGTGAGCGAGAGCGGAATCCTGTCGTCGGAGGATGCGAAATTGGCAGCGGCGTCCGGCGCCAATGCGGTTCTGGTAGGCACGGCGCTTTGGCAGGCGCGTGATATGGGCGCCATGTATCAGGCGCTTTGCGTCAAAAGGGAAACAGCTCCTTGCGCCCTATCGTAAAAATCTGTGGGCTGATGCGCGCGGAGGATGTGCAAATGTGCGTCCGACACGGCACGGATATGGTGGGATTCGTTGTTGAATATCCGCGTCCGGTGCCGTGGAACTTGAGCGCGGCGAAAGCAAAGGAACTGATCGCAGCCGTTCCCAAACCAGCGGAAACCTGCGTCGTTACCGGCGGGGCGCCGGATCATGTGTTGCGCATTGCCGCCGAAACGAAGCCGAACTATATTCAACTGCATTGCAACGAAACGCTTGAGGATACGGCGTACCTCGTCGGCGAATTGGGACAGCAGGGCATCAAAATCATCAAAACCATTTTTCCGAATACGCCCGATCCGGAAAAAACAGCAGCAGATTTCTGCACGGCAGGCGTTCATGCTGTGCTTTTCGATCCACGCACGCCGGATAACGCCGAACACAGCGGCACAGCCAATCTGTCAGTCTATGAAAAACTCCAGCGCACTGTGAGCTGTCCGGTCATTCTCGCCGGGGGTATCACCTCGAAAAACGTAGCGGAGATCGTCCGTCAAACAAAGGCGCAGATCATTGACCTGATGACCGGCGTAGAGATTTGCCCCGGCATCAAGGACGAGGTGAAGGTTATGGCGCTCTTTCAGGCGCTGGGTTCCTGAACGCTACAAAAACTTACTGGATTGCTTTCCATCGCGCTCGCGGTCGTAATGACTGCCGGCGGGCGCGCTTGCGCAGAATTTATCGGTTAACATCTTAGTGGCCATTATCCGCCGCCTTGTGAAGTGAAATCCTGAATGCCGTTATATGTACATCAGTATGTTCTTTCGTATGTACAAAATCAATGGATTTTCTTGGACGGCTATGTACAGCTACGGATAATGGATAATAAAAAACCCGCTAACTCTATGAATTAACGGGCTTTTATGGGCTTCTCTGGATGGTGCTGGACTTCTAAATGGTGCCCAGAAGAGGACTCGAACCTCCAAGGGTCTCCCCACTAGTACCTGAAACTAGCGCGTCTACCAATTTCGCCATCTGGGCAGCGAATCTATAATTCTACGAGACGTTCCGGCGCTTGTCAAAGTCAAGTCGGTAAGAAAGGCGGGCGGGACGCCCGCGTTCCCGGAAAACCCAACGCCACCCAGCCGTTTCCTAGCAAACGCCCGCGCGGACTTTTGGGAAAACAGGCATAATTTGAGGCACGCCGCATTTCCCGCAGCCGTTTTCTTCTAAAAAGTGATTCTCATGTCCACCTGTTCGTCATCTTCTCGTCGTTTGCATCTGCCCGATGAGGGCAGGATTTTGAATGCGGTGCGCGAAGCGGGGGTGCCGCTGTTGCCTGTCGCGCTGGCGAAGCGCTTGCAGGTTGACGCTGCCGACAAGGCGGCGTTCCAGACGCTGTTGGCGCAGTTGGTGAAGCGCGGCGCATTGTTTGCCAACCGCAAGGGGGCGTTGTGTCTGCCGGCAGCGCTCGATGTGGTGGTCGGAACAGTGCTTGGGCATCCCGACGGTTTCGGTTTTTTGAGACCGGATGAGGGTAGTGACGATTTGTTTTTGTCGCCGCAGGAGATGTTCAAGGTTTTGCATGGCGACAAGGTGGCTGCCAGAAAATTGATGCGGGGCGAACGCGGTCGCGTTGAAGCGGAGATTCTCGATGTCCTCGAACGCGGGCAGCGCGATATCGTGGGGCGTTTGCACCAGCGGCGCGGCGTGTGGTTTGTGGTAGCTGAGGATCGTCGGCTCAATCAGGATTTTTTGTTGACGCCGGAGGGGCGGGGCACGGCAAAAGCCGGTGATGTGGTGGTGGTGGAAATCGTCGAGCCGCCGACGGCATCGCACGAGGCGATTGTTCGGGTCAAGGAGGTTCTGGGAGCGGCGGACGATGACGGTATCGAGATCGCGATTGCGCTGCGCAAACATGCGCTGCCATTCGTGTTTTCCGAGGCGGTGGAGCGTTGCGCTGAAAAATTCGGGGATGGTGTGAAGCCATCCGATTTCAAGGGGCGGCGCGATTTGCGCGATGTGCCGCTGGTGACGATTGATGGTGAGACGGCGCGCGATTTTGACGACGCGGTGTATGCAGCCAAAAGCGGTCGCGGCTTCCGCTTGATCGTGGCGATTGCCGACGTGTCGCATTATGTGAAGGACGGCAGCGTGTTGGACAAGGCGGCCAGAGAGCGCGGCACGTCGGTGTATTTTCCACGTCAGGTGATTCCGATGTTGCCGGAAACTTTGTCGAACGGTTTGTGTTCGCTGAATCCTGCGGTGGATCGGCTGGTGATGGCGTGCGACATGACGGTTTCCGCCAGGGGAGTGGTGCAGGATTACGCGTTTTATCCGGCGGTGATTCGCTCGCGGGCGCGTTTGACGTATAACGAAGTATGGGATTATTTGTCGCGTGGCGCGTTACATCCGGTGTTGAAAGCGGAAGACGTGCGGGCATCGCTGGATACCTTGTATGTGCTATTCAAACGCTTTTTTGAACAGCGGCAAAAACGCGGCGCGATTGATTTTGAAACCACCGAAATGGAAATGCACTTCGACAAGCGCGGCAAAATCGAAAAGATAACGCCGCTGGTGCGCAACGATGCGCATCGCTTGATCGAAGAATGTATGTTGGCGGCCAATGTGTGCGCGGCGGAGATGATTCGGGCGCATCATGCGCAGGCGCTGTTCCGCATTCACGAGGGGCCGACGGCGGAAAAACTGGCGGCGTTGAAAGCGTTTCTCGCATTATGCGCGTTGCGCTTGGGTGGCAATGAAAAGCCGACGACAAAAGATTACGCCAAGCTGCTCAATCAAATACAAACGCGCGACGACAAGGATTTGTTGCAAACGCTGCTGTTGCGTTCGCTGCAACGCGCCGAATACAGCCCCAAAGAAGAAGGGCATTTCGGATTGGCCTATCCGGCTTATACACATTTCACTTCGCCGATCCGGCGCTATCCCGATCTGCTGGAGCATCGGGCGCTGAAAGCGATTCTCGCCGGAAAAACCTATCAACCAAAAGGCGATTCCTGGGAGGCGCTGGGAACGCATTGCTCGATGACCGAGCGCCGCGCCGACGAAGCGACGCGCGAAGTTGAAACCTGGTTAAAATGTTTGTACATGCAGCGGCATCTGAACGATGTAATGATGGGTACGGTTTCCGGCGTGACGAATTTCGGCTTGTTCGTTACGTTGGATGGCCTGGCGATCGATGGGCTGGTACATGTGACTGAGTTGGGGCAGGATTATTTTCGTTTTGACGCCACCCGCCACACTTTGACTGGACAGCGCAGCGGCGTTGTCTATACGCTGGCGCAACGGGTGGCGGTGCAAGTGATTCGGGCCGATCCCGACGCGGGTAAAATTGATTTTGCGTTGTGGGAGGGGGAATCAGAGGGCAGAAGTCAGAGATCAGGAATCAGAAAAACATAATCTCACGCGAAGGCGCGAAGCCGCGAGGGAACGAAAGCTCCCTCCCATTCAAGGGGAGGGTTGGGGTGGGGATGGGATTTTCAGAGGTCAGGAATCGGGTATCAGAAAAGCACCTTTTTCAAAGGTGGGTGGCCGCCGAAGGCGGTCGGGGGGTTGTTCTTCTTCGCGTTCTTCGCGCCTTCGCGTGAGATAACGTTTCTCTGATTTCTGATAGCGTTAAAACAGGAACAAAAGAAAATGAGTAAAGAAAACGAAGCAGGGTTTAATCTGGTCTTTCAAGCGCCGACGGCGTTGCCGCTTGATTTGGCCGGTTGGGCGAAAGGCGCTGGCGCTGATAGCTGGGAAGAAATCCGGCAACTACCGCCGGTTTACCGGTTGCGTCATGTCAGAACGCCATCGCAAACGGCGGTGGATTTGTCGCAAAGCGGATTTGACGTAGCGTTGGTGCCGCGTACGCGTCGCTTGCAGGACGTATGCGTGGTGGCGATGGACATGGATTCAACGTTGATCACCATCGAGTGCATCGACGAAATCGCCGACGCGATCGGTATCAAGCCGCAGGTCGCCGAGATCACCGAGCGATCCATGCGCGGCGAAGTTGATTTCAGAGAAAGTTTGATGGCGCGGGTAGCGTTGTTGAAAGGCGTACCGGAATCAGCGCTGGCGGAGATTTACGATAACCGCCTCCTGTTGTCGCCGGGAGCGGAAGCGATGCTGGAGGCGTTTCACGCCGCAGGTGCGAAGACCATTCTGGTATCCGGCGGCTTCACGTTTTTCACCGAGAAGCTGCGGGCGCGCTTGGGATTGACGCATGCCGCTGCCAACACACTGGAAATCGTTGACGGCAAATTGACCGGGCGTGTTGTCGGAGAAATTCTCGGTGCCGCCGGCAAGGCGGCGCAGTTGAGCGCGTTCAAGACGAAATACGCGACGCCGGGCAAACCGTTGACGGTCGCCATCGGCGATGGCGCCAACGATTTGATGATGTTTCAGGTCGCGGATGTATCGTTTGCGTATCATGCCAAACCGAAAGTGCGCAGCGCGGCGACGCACGCGATCGACCATTGCGGGTTGGATGCGATCGTGAATTGTTTTTGTTGAAATCATAGATCAGATGTCAGCACATAGGTCGCCGGTGAGCGCAGTGAACCGCGACGTTTTGGTTCACGCGAAGCCGCGAAGGGACAATCCCCTCTCCCTCTTGTGGAGGAGAAGGCGTAGGGGCGGGTTTCAAACCCGCCCTTTTCTCCCTTACGTCTTTGCGTAAGAAATTTTCTTTGCGTTCTTTGCGGTTAAAGAATGTTTTAGGGTTCCCGATCCTGTGGCTTCGCGCAGGATAACGCACTTCGCTTGCTAAGCATGATTAACATGGTGCCCCCATAGTGCCTCCGTAGCCATTTTACGCCGGTAAGGGGTATTGTAAATACTTTATCGCATCGCGTTTACGCGAGGGCGCGGAGAAAAGCGCCTTCTCCCGCCATGGGAGAAGGGACTGGCGAAAGAAGGCAGGGCCAAGACCCTATTAAGCGAAACCGGCTTCGGTCATTTTGTTATTGCCAGGCAGGCTATGGCCGCTTCCTGCCGGTGATCATCGACTTGATCAGGTTTTCCTTATGTACTAAGCTCGCCATCAACGCCGCAAGAACATGCACGGCAATAAGTCCGACGGTGATGTTGGCCAATGCTTCGTGAATCTCTTCGATCCATTCCTCTCCCCAGAAGGCATCGGTTGTTGCCAGGTAGCCAGTGGCGCAGGTTACGGTCGCCATCACGAGCAACGCCACGATCATCGCCGCCGCTGCAGGGTTGTGGCCGATATGGCGGGGTGCTCTAAGCAGGATTTCATCGTGGAGGTACGCCAGTGTTTCCCGTGGTGGTCGGACAAAATTTTTGAATCGCGCGTGATGTGGGCCGATGAAGCCCCACACGACACGCGCCGCAATCAGGAAGGCGATGGCGTAACCGACGACGATGTGCACTTCCTCAAGTTCGTCGCCGGTCACATAGGCCATCAGGAACAATGCGGCCAGCGACCAATGAAAGACTCTGACGAACATATCCCAGACCTTGATCGTCGCCGCCGGCGAGCCGCCGCTGGTCACATTGTTCGTGGTGCTCATTTCTTCGAGTCTCCCACGATTTGACCCACGATATTGCCGTTGGTGGGGTCGACGAACAGCTCGATTTTGCTGCCATCATTGCCGAGCGTGTAGAATTCGGCACACCCTTTGTCTATCTTGATTTTTTGCACGTTGTAACCGAGCGCCGCGATTTTGGTTTGCAGTTCCTGTTTCGTCAGCCATTGGCTTTCGGGTGCGGAAGTGCATGGGCGACCGAGGCTTTTTGCGTGTGCCGAACTGACCAGCACCGTTGCTGCGATCACCGTTGCTGTAGCCAGGGCCTTGAGCGAAACGCTAATGGTGGGAATGGCATTGGAAGTTTTGAAAAATGAATTTTGCATTTGATGTTCTCCTCGTAAAGATTGACAATGTCTGCTGCACCATGCGGCAGGTGAGGGAAGATTAACCAAGGGGCGCTGACGGTTTCCTGTTGCTTCGTGTCAGCGAGTTGTCAGCTTGGGTGTGGCATAAATACCGTATCTTCTTATTAAAAAAAGTGGAGTGGTTCATGTTTTTGTGGTTTCATCGCCTCCTTCGGGGAATTGCTTTTGCGGTGGCGCTTTTGATCGGTGTCGGGATCGTGTCAACCGCCACGCCGGCCATCGCGGGGCACGATCACGACGATGCGTTGCAGGCCGTCAGGGACGGCGAAATTCGCCCGCTCGCAGAGATTTTGAATATCGTCCGGGACAAGCTTCCCGGCGAGGTCATTCGCACGGAGCTTGAGCGGAAAGACGGAAAGTGGATTTACGAGCTTCGCGTGGCTGATCGCGAAGGCCATTTGTTCGATGTTCATGTTGACGCGCGCAGCGGCGAAATCAAACGAACCAAGAAAAAATAATGCGAATACTTCTGGTTGAAGACGATCAACGGATTGCATCGGACGTTTCGCGCGCGCTCGAATCTTCCGGCTACATCGTTGAGACTGTCAGCGATGGCAAGGCGGCCTGGTTTCAGGGTGACACCGAAGATTATGGCGCGGTGATTCTTGATCTCGGTTTGCCGCAGATGGATGGCCTTGCAGTTCTCAAACGTTGGCGCGCCAACAAACGCACCATGCCCGTTCTCGTTCTGACCGCTCGCGGGAGTTGGGCGGAGCGGGTCGATGGAATCGATACGGGTGCCGATGACTACTTGCCGAAACCGTTTCGTATGGAAGAGTTGATTGCGCGATTGCGATCGATCATACGTCGGTCTTCGGGGCAAGCTTCGCCGGTGATCACCGCCGGCGAGATCACGTTTGATGAGCGGCAAATGAGAGTGACGTTACGCGGCGCGCCGGTCATGTTGTCGCCACTGGAGTATCGCCTCGTCGCTCACTTGTTACGCAATCTCGGTCGGATCGTGCCTCAGCACGAACTTGAGGAAAATATTTACGGTCACGATGAGATGCACGATTCCAACGCGCTTGAAGTATTGATCGCTCGCGTGCGCAAAAAACTTGGCGCACAGGTGATTGAAACGCGACGGGGATTCGGCTATACCATATCGGAGGCATCGCCTTGAAACAGCGTTCGCTGCGGTTGCGGCTTATCGCAGGCGGGATTGTGGCGATTCTGATGGCGCTGACGCTCGCCGGCGGTGGGATGGTGTTGCTTTTCGAACGCCATGTTGCTCGCACGATTGCTGGCGGGCTCGACATTCATCTCAAACAGTTGCTGGCCGGGATCGACGTCGATTCGGAGGGTGAACTTGTGCTGGTGCAGCCGCCCGTAGATCCGCGCTTCGACAAACCGCTATCGGGGCGCTATTGGCAGGTCAGTGACGATAGAGGAAAACTTTTACGTTCGCGTTCGTTGTGGGACACGACGATGGTGCTTCCGGTTGACCAGCCGTTGCCAGGCGAAACCCACCAACACGAAGCGCCGGGGCCTGAAGGCACGCGCCTGCTGGTTGTCGAACGCACGGTTCGCCTCACGGTCGGCGATCGTGAAGAGACCGCGCGCGTTACCGTGGCCACTGATCTTGCACAGGTATCGGACGCAATACCGGTGTTTGCAAAAGATTTGTTCATTGCGCTTGGCCTTCTTGCGTTGGTACTGGCAATCGCAACTTCGATTCAGGTTGCCCTTGGCTTGCGTCCACTTGATGCGTTGCGTCGCGGTGTGGCCGAAATCAGAGCAGGCCGCAGTCGCCGTCTGCCGTTGGCAGTGCCTGCCGAAGTGCAACCGCTGGTCGAGGAGGTCAATGCGCTGATCGACGTGCAGGAACGCGAGATCGAGCGATCACGCAGTCGGGCGGCGGATCTGGCGCATGGTCTGAAGACGCCGCTTGCCGCGCTTGCCACTGATGCGGCGCGCCTTCACGAGCGAGGCGAACACATCATCGCACAGGATATTGCGGCGGTAGGCGAGGCCATGAGTCGCCATGTCGATCGTGAACTGGCGCGGGCTCGGGTGCGCGGTCGCTTGCGACACGCAGCAGCTTTCTCAACTGAATTGGCGTCGCTCGTGCGCTCGATGATTGCGACGCTGATGCGTACTCCCGATGGCGCGCGCGTGACATTTGAACCGGAAATTGACGGTGATATAAGCGTTCCCTTTGATCGAACCGATCTCGCGGAAGTGCTGGGCAATTTGCTCGAAAATGCTGTGCGTTATGCGAAAGAGCGCGTTCGTATCTCGACTTCCGAAAGCCCTGCCGGAGTGTCGATCCTCATTGAGGACGACGGGCCGGGGATCAGCTCGGCCTTGTTGCCCTATGTGCTTGAACGCGGCGTGCGCCTCGACGAGCGCGGTAAAGGCGCGGGCATCGGCTTTGCTATCGTTCAGGATGTTCTCGATGCGTATGGCTGGCAGCTCGATCTTGTGTCATCGAATCTCGGCGGTCTTAAGGCGAGCATTTCGCCAAAAAACATTTCCGATATCCGTCATTCAGAGTGAGTCTGCAAAACTTGGTGTTGACAAAAATCGCCGCAAGAAACGGAAGTGTTGAGAGCAGAATTACGCGATTAATTCTGCCGATCACCTTTATGAGGCGCAGACGGTGGCGAGGGGTCTTCCCACCAGCGTGAAATTTTTGTGACGCCGGGAATCAGCTTTTGCCCGATGAGCGGCGTAAGCAGATGGACGTTGCCGTCTTTGTCGGCCAGCTCAGTCATCATACGGATGGATTCGTCCCAAGGATGCAGCGCGAGATCGAAAACGCCCCAGTGTTCGGGAACCAGCGATATGGCTTGAACATCGTGGTAAGCCTGAATCACTTCAGCGGGAAACAAATGTGTGTTGGGCCAGCCGGGATTCCAGGCGTCGATTTCAAAAAAGGCCACATCAAAGGGGCCATGCTTTGCGCCGATGGTGCGAAAATGTTCGCTGTATCCGGTATCGCCGCTGATGAAAACTTTCTTTTGTTTTCCTTTCAGCACGTAGCTGACCCACAGCGTACTGTTGCGCGTCGAATAAGTACGACCGGAGAAATGAATGGCACGCTCCGCAACGATGCTGACGCCGTCCTCACTGAATTCATCCCCCCAGACAAGTTCGCGGATTTTTTCCTTTGGAACGCCCCAACTGACAAGATGCGCGCCGACGCCGAGCGGCACGATAAAAAGCGTTTCCTTATCTCTGAGATAACGAACGGTGGCGTATTCGAGATGATCGTAATGATCGTGCGTAATCAGTACATAATCGGTCGGCGGCAGCTCTTCGCGTTCGAGCGGGGGCGGGGTGTAACGCCGCACGACAAAAGGAAGGGGCGCGGCATTGCTGAATACCGGATCAACCAACAGGCGCTTGCCTTCCAGCTCGATGATGAACGAAGAATGTCCCAACCAGTACACCGCCAACGCTTCCGGTTTTTCCGCAAACGCTTCTCTGTTGAGCTTGACTGTGGGCAATGGAACCTTCGGAGCATTGGGGTCAGGCATGAAGAAACGAAGCCATCCGGCGTTGCCGCCGCACACACGATCCGGATAGAAAGGAGTTTCTTTCTCCAGGTTGAAAAATTTTCCGTCGGCAAAATAAGGCAGGTTTTCATAGGAGGAAATATCTTCCGGCGTCTGTCCGAATTCACGCAGCGCGCATCCCGTCAATAAGGCGGCGGTCGCCAGCGGAATCGCAGCGAGAATCTTTGAGAAACTTTTCATGGGCTTTTTTGCATGTTCACGCGATTCGGCTTTTCCTCCTGGATTGGGAGATTCACAAGGGCTGCAAAGAACGCCAGAGCAATATCCAGATACCAGACCCACTGGAGATTTCCCGAGTATTGCATCGCCAATCCGCCGAACCATGCGCCGAGAAAACCGCCGACCTGGTGCGTCAGAAAAGCCAGACCAAAAAGCGTTGCGAGGTATTGGGTTCCGAAAAGTTTGCCGACGATACCTGCCGTGGGCGGCACGGTCGCCAGCCAGGTCAGGCCGGTGGCTACGGCAAAAATATAGAAGGTCGTTTCGGTCTTGGGCGAGATCAGATAAACAGCAATCATCAGAGAGCGGAAAGCGTACAAAGCCGCCAAGATGTATTTCATCTTGAAATATTTTCCCAAGTATCCCGCAAAGATGCTCCCGGCGATGTTGCATAAACCGATGATGGAAAGGCTTGTCGCTGAAACAGACGCTGCATGTCCGCACAAACCGACTTCACCGGGAAGGTGGGTGGTGAGAAAGGCGACGTGAAAACCGCAGGTGAAAAAACCGGCGTGTAAAAGAAGGTAGCTCGGGTTTCTCGCCGCAACATACAGCTGCTGTCGTAGTTTGAGCGCACTCTGTGTTTTTGCTTCGATATCGACGGGGCTTGCGTGATGTGCGGAACCGATGACTTTCTTGCGGCAGAGAAACCAGGCGGGAATGATAGAGAGCAGAGCAGAGATCGCCAGAAAGACTAACCCCGCAGAATAGTTACGCAAACTTATGAGCGCTTGAACGAGCGGCGCAAAGACAAACTGCCCCATCGAGCCGCCCGCGTTAATCAGGCCGCTTGCCACCGAGCGATTTTCAGTTGTCAAACGCCCGGCGACGATGCCGATGAGCACAGAGAAACTTCCCGCTGCCGCGCCGGCCGGGCTGAGTATTCCCTGCATCGCCGCCATCGGCAGGAAAGAGCTTGCCCAGATGGTGCCAAGTTGCCCACAAGCGAGGAGGATCGCCCCCGTCAACAAAGCCGGGAAGGGCCCCTTTTTGTCTGCCCAGGCGCCGAAGAACGGTTGGAACACGCCCCACATGAGCTGACCTATCGCTATCGCCATACTCAACTCGACGACGCTCATCGCCGTGGCGTGAACAATGGGATGCAGAAACAAACCGACGGTTTGCCTGAAGCCCATGTTAATCATGAGAATGATGGCTGCCAGTATCACCGGAACCCAGAAAGGAGAAACGGCGATGGCGGTTGTTTTATGGGTGTTGTTCATTTGTCGTTTTTGGAAGTGCGCGATCTTAACGGGCTTCTTGCCTATTTGGTTTCGTTACGAGTTTTGGGTGAACCAGCAGCTTTCTCTTTCTTCAACGCCGCGAATTCCTGTGGCTCCCATTCGCGCAAAGCAAAAAAGAAACCGACGCCGTGCCGCTCGCTGAGCGGTGCGGCAAGGCTTTCTTCGTGCAGATCGGCAAAGCTTTTTCGAAGTCGCTTTAATTGAGACTGAAATTGCGTATTGGCAGCGGGAGTGAGCATCGCGTGGGTGAAAGCGGACGTTTCGTAAGGGGCTTTGAACGAGCTTTCCAGAAAATCGCGCAAGCCTTGTTGTTGAAAAAAACGGCTGATCGGACCGTTTTCCTGCCAGGCAAAATCGCGTGCGATCCGCAGGCGCACACGGTTCTGCGGCAAAAAATCAATCAGCCGCAGACGATCAAGCGTGACCAGGTATTTAATACATTGCGTTTCACTGATGTTGTATTTGGCGACGATGTCGGCCAGTACCCAATGATTCATCACGCACGCAGCCACCAGAAAGAGCCGGGTGTCGGCCATCAACGCTTTTTCCTGCTCAAGTGTCAATGAACGCAACGGCGGTTCATACGTCGCGGCCTCCTGCATCAGTTCGGCGAGCGTGAGACCGAGTAAGTCCGCGATGGCGACAAGCTGCTCCAGCGAAATGCGGCGCAGGGAAAACCAGCGTTTGACGCTGGCCTCGGAGGTTTCCAACAGGCGGGCAATATCGCGGTACGTCAGATTGCGCGCCTTTAACTCGCGCTTGATCGTGAGAAAAAGGTGAGCGATTTGGGTGGCTCCGCCTTCCATAAAAACCCCTTTCGCAAAAGTATCAATTGGTAATGCTTAAACGGCATTGTAGTGCAATTCCATCTTTTTTGGTTTCAAAAACAGCGCCATTGCGTCACGCTGTCAGCGTTAACTTTGTGATGGAGGTGGGTTATGTCTTCTGCGAATTCTTTTTCTGATCACAAGCGTCGAGTGATGTCGCCAGAATGGCTTTTCTGGGCGCCGCCGTTGTTGGTGGCGGCGATGATCGCTGCGCTTTACGTTTATGGGCCGATCAGTCAGCCACTAAGCTACCATGATTTCGCCGATCAGCGCATGATAGGTGGCGTGCCGCATGGCGCGGATGTGTGGTCAAACCTCGGTTTTGCACTTGTGGGGTTGTGGGGGCTTATCCGATTGTTTTCGCAGCGCCATCATCCGCAACTCAGACAAGGTTGGCCGGGATATGCTCTTTTTCTGTTAGCCTTGATCGGAACCGCCATCGGTTCGGCGCTTTATCATTGGGCGCCAGACAACATCCGGTTGATATGGGATCGTTTACCGATTGCGTTGGCGTGCGCCGGATTGCTGGCGGCCGTGCGCTGCGAAACGCTCTGCTCGGGTGAGGGTTGGGCGGCAGCGGCGGCGCTGGGTATTGTCGCAGCAGCCAGCGTTGCCTGGTGGTATATCACCGGCGTGTGTGGCCAAGACGATTTGCGGCCCTACCTGCTTTTGCAATGCTTGCCGCTGGTGCTGATTCCGCTGTGGCAGAGAGCGCATCGCGCACTCGTCGCCGATCAGAAAGCGTTTCTGTGGGCGATTGGTTTTTACTTTCTGGCGAAAGTGGCCGAACTCGGCGACAGCATGTTGTTTGACAGCTTGCACGTGGTCAGCGGGCACACGCTGAAACATCTGTTCGCAACGCTGGCGGCGGCGGTGATTGTTTGGCGGTTGGGGGAGAGAGTGAAGAAGCGCAGCGGCGGGAGCTTCCCTTTGAATAAAGAGCAGGCTTTTAGGATAATATAAGCTTTTCTTTTAAGAAGGAATCCAAGGGGTTTTCATCGTATGTTTCGCCATTGGCTAAAGAAGTCGTTATCCCCACAACCTTCGCTTGATCCGGGCATGATGGGGTTCACTTGTAATCTTTGTGGATCATTGGCGATGGCACCATTTGATCAAGTGTCCGCACGTGAAGTTGTGTCTTGCCCTTGCGGCGCAACCTTACGCTTTCGATCGGTTGTCTCGGCGTTGACAGAGCGGCTTCTGGGCGACGGATCACTATTACTGAACCGGATGCCGCCGCAGAAACAGTTCATCGGATTCGGTATGAGCGACGCCGCCGTTTATGGCAATCTTTTAGAACAGACGTTCAGCTACACCAATACGTACTATCATAAAGAACCGCATCTCGATATTACCGATCCTCCCGCGGCGTTGCTCGGAAAGCATGATTTTATAATCTCGTCTGATGTCATGGAACACGTTGCGCGCCCCGTGGACAATGCGTTCCGCCATCTTGCCGAGCTGTTGAAACCCGGCGGCGTGTTGGTTTTAACAGTGCCGTTTGCAACAGAAGGAAGCACAATAGAACATTTTCCCGAATTATTTGAATATAAGATCGTTGGAGAAGGTGCCGACCAACAACTCATCAATCGGACGCGGGATGGCCGGGAGCAGTGTTTCGATAATTTGGTTTTTCATGGTGACGATGGAGCAACTCTTGAGATGCGGCTGTTTTCAAGGGATGATCTAATCCGGTTATTGCAAGGGGCAGGCTTTTCTGATGTCCGAATCCATTCTCGCCCGATTCCGAGTATCGGCGTCATCCAGATTGAGCCTTTTTCACTTCCTATCACGGCGATCAAACGGCGCTAGTCGTTCTCACGCGAAGGCGCGAAGCCGCGAAGAAAAATCTCTCCTCTCCCACTTGCGGGAGGGGGCGGAAGGCAGGCAGTTCGAATACCAAAAGATTATTTTAAGGAGGCAGAGCTTTGTTATGGGTCTCGAAGTCGTTGAGTTTGTGCAGGCTGTTGAAGAAGAATTCGGCATCAAGATTAAAGAAACAGATGCCGAACATCTCATTACACCCAGAAAAGTAGCCGATTATGTTGCGTTTTGCTTGGGTGAAACACCGCGAGATGACATTTTGCGGCGGGTGATCCAGATAGCTTCTGAGCAGTTCGACGTTCCGTTAGAGCAAATTCTTCCCGATCATGATTTTGTGAAAGACCTTGGAGTTGGGTAAGCTCTTTCGCGCCTGCCTCAGTGTCGGCTGGGGTGGAACGAAGTGGAAAACCCCAGCTTCAAGCATCGTTGAGAAGCCGAAAACGCTGGGATTACGCTACTGTTTTACTTCCTAGCCGTCTTGTTGAACTACCGAGAAATCCCCGGTAGTTGAATCTACTCCCACTCAATCGTCGCCGGCGGTTTTCCTGAAATATCGTAAACGACGCGGTTGATGCCGCGCACTTCGTTGATGATGCGAGTGCTGGTGCGTGCCAGCAGATCATGCGGCAGTGGCGCCCAGTGGGCGGTCATGAAGTCGGTGGTTTGGACGGCGCGCAGCGCGACGACGTGTTCGTAGGTGCGACCGTCACCCATCACGCCGACGGAGCGCACCGGCAGGAAAACAGCAAACGCCTGGGCAACGTTGTCGTACCAGTTGCGACCGTTGTCGGCGAGGGTGTTGCGCAATTCTTCGATGAAGATGGCGTCGGCGCGTTGCAGCAGTTCGATGTGTTTGCGGTCGTTGATCGCGCCGAGGATGCGAACGCCGAGGCCGGGGCCGGGGAATGGGTGGCGGTAAACCATTTCGTTTGGAAGGCCGAGGGTGACGCCCAGTTCGCGCACTTCGTCTTTGAACAGGTCACGCAACGGTTCGAGCAATTTCAGGTGCAGGGTTTCGGGCAGGCCGCCGACGTTGTGATGCGATTTGATGGTGTGCGCTTTTTTTGTTTTGGCGCCAGCCGATTCAATCACGTCAGGATAGATGGTGCCTTGCGCGAGCCAGCGGGCGTTTGGCAGTTTTGCCGCTTCACGCTGGAAGACGTCGATGAAAATTCTGCCGATGATTTTGCGTTTCTTTTCGGGGTCGGCTTCGCCGTGCAACGCCGAGAGGAATTCGTCGGCGGCGTTGATGTGGATTACGCGCACACCCATGTTTTTTTGGAAAGTGCGCATTACTTGTTCGGCTTCGTTCAGGCGCAGCAGGCCGTGATCGACAAAGACGCAGGTTAATTTGTCGCCGATGGCGCGGTGGAGCAGCGCAGCAACGACTGAAGAATCAACACCGCCGGACAGTCCGAGTAGCACTTCTTCGTCACCGACATGTTCGCGGATTGCGGCAACGGATTCTTCGGCGTAGGTTTTCATCGTCCAGTCTTCGCCACAGCCGCAAATGTCGTGCGCAAAGCGCGACAGAATCGCCGCGCCTTGTTTGGTGTGGGTGACTTCGGGATGGAATTGCACGCCGTAGAAGCGGCGCGTTTCGTCGCCGATGGCGGCGATGGGGCAGTTTTGCGAGGTGCCGATGATGGTGAAGCCGGGCGGCAGTTCGGCGACTTTGTCGCCGTGGCTCATCCAGACATCGAGCAGGCCGTGGCCTTCGGCGTTGCTGCGATCCTGAAGGTCGCGCAGCAGCGCGGAATGGTTGCGAGCGCGCAGTTCGGCGTAACCGAATTCGCGCACATCGCCTGGCGAAACGTTGCCGCCGAGTTGTATCGCCATTGCGTGCATACCGTAGCAGATGCCGAGCACCGGAACGCCCAACATCCATACAGCTTCGGGCACGCGCGGCGAATCTTTTTCGGTGACGCTTTCCGGACTGCCGGAAAGGATGATGCCCTTCGGCGCAAAGGCGTGAACGAAATCATCGGCGACATCGAACGGATGGACTTCGCAATAGACGTGCGTTTCGCGCAAGCGGCGGGCGATGAGTTGGGTGACTTGCGAACCGAAATCAAGGATCAGGATTCTGGCGTGGTGGGCGTGGTGGGACATGGCAGGGTTTTAAAGATTAAAAGTTGTTTCCCTCTCCCCTAGCCCCTCTCCCGCAAGCAGGAGAGGGGAGCGGAGTTGTTTTGTTTCGCGCTTCAGAACAGCAGGTGTTACCCCCCCATTCGGTAATTAGGCGCCTCTTTGACGATTTGCACATCGTGAACATGCGATTCGCGCATCCCTGCCGAGGTAATCTCAACGAACTGGGCGCGCGTGCGCAATGCTTCAATGTTGTCGCAACCGCAGTAACCCATCGCGGCGCGCACGCCACCCATCAGTTGATGAATGATGCCGGCCAGCGGTCCCTTGTACGGCACGCGGCCTTCAATGCCTTCGGGTACCAGTTTTTGTGCGGCGACGGGGTCACCTTTTTCCAATTCCTGGAAGTAACGGTCTGAGCTGCCTTGTTGCATGGCGCCGAGCGAGCCCATTCCGCGGTAGCTCTTGTACGAGCGTCCCTGATAAAGCTCGATATCGCCCGGCGCTTCTTCGGCGCCAGCAAACAGGCTGCCCAGCATCACCGACGAGGCGCCGGCGGCAATCGCTTTGGCGATATCTCCAGAGTAGCGGACGCCGCCGTCGGCAATCACCGGAATCCCGGCTTTTTCAGCGGCTTCGCAGGCGTAGAGGATCGCGGAGATTTGTGGTACGCCGACGCCAGCGACGATTCGCGTGGTGCAGATCGAGCCTGGCCCGATACCGACTTTCACTGCGTCGGCACCGTGGTCGGCGAGCGCCTGAGCAGCGGCACGGGTGGCAATGTTGCCGCCGATGACTTCAATGTGCGGGAAGCGCTTCTTGGCCCAGGCAACGCGGTCGAGCACGCCCTGCGAATGACCGTGCGCGGTATCGACGACGATGACGTCAACACCGGCCTCTACCAGAAGCGCGGCGCGGAATTCGTTGTCGGGCGCAACGCCGATGGCGGCGCCGACGCGCAAGCGTCCCTGCGAGTCTTTGCAGGCGCTGGGATATTCGGAGGATTTCAGAATGTCCTTGACGGTGATCAGTCCGCGCAATTCCATCGCGTCGTTGACCACCAGCACACGTTCCAGCCGATGTTTGTGCATCAGTTGTTTGGCGGCGTCGAGATCGGAGCCTTCTTTGACCGTGACCAGGCGGTTGCCGGGCGTCATAATGTTGGCGACGGGCTGATCAAGGCGCGTTTCAAAGCGCAGATCGCGGTTGGTGACGATGCCGACGACGCGGCCGTGATCAACCACCGGCAATCCTGAAAATTTGTGTTTTTGCGTCAACGCTAGCACATCGGCGACCCGCATCTCCGGCGAAATCACGATCGGGTCTTTGACGATGCCGCTCTCGAAACGCTTGACCCTGGCTACTTCCTCGGCCTGCTTTTCGGGAGGCATGTTTTTGTGCAGTATCCCGATACCGCCTTCCTGTGCCATGACAATGGCGAGGCGCGCCTCGGTGACGGTGTCCATCGCCGCCGAAACCAACGGAATATTAAGCGCGATATTACGGGTCAGCCGCGTTTTCAGGGAGGCTTCGCGGGGAACCACATCGGAGTGGGCGGGGGTCAGAAGAACATCGTCAAAAGTTAACGCTTTGTCAATGGTACGCATAAGGGGCATGCTCCTCGCAAAAATTGATTATACTTGCGATGACGGCTCAAGCCCAAATCCAAAGGGCGCAAAGGGCATGGTTTCACATCTAACTTAAGAGGTAGCGTCATGATTTCCCGCGCTTTTTCCATTGACTTTTTCCGTTCTTGCGGTTTTCCATCTCATGGCTCGGTGCGCCTGCTGGCGGCTGTTCTGGCGTTGGCGTTGAGCGCCTCGGTGTCGGCGGCGCTCTATAAATCGGTCGGCCCCGACGGTAAGGTGACGTATTCGGACAAGCCGCCAATGAGCGCCAAGGAGTCCGAAAAAACCGAGAAAATGCACGATGTGCCGCCGCCGGGCGATCCCAACGCAGCCAAGAAGCTGTCGGAACAACAGGCGGATTTTCAGAAGCGGGCGGACGACCGCCAAGCCAATGAGAAAAAGGCGGCAGACGAGAAAAAAGAAAAGGCCGATCTGTTGCGGCGTTGCCAGGATGCGCGCACGGCGATCCGGCAGTACCGTGATACCGGCATGACGCTTTACCGCGCCGGCGAAAAAGAAGGAGAGCGGGTGGTGATGGATATGGACGCGCGGCTGAAAGAAGCGGTGCGCCTTGAGGAAGAAATGAAAAAAGCCGGGTGCGAGTGACCCGGGTTTCGGAAACCGACAACCGACCGTTCTTGCAGGGTCGATTTCTGTTTCGGAAGTCCCATAATACCTGCATTGGCGAAGTTGTTTTTTTGTTTCCTCTTTTTGCATTACCATATGCCAAAAGGACACCACCTACGCAGAAGGAGACTCGCATGACCACGACCCTGAAACAACTGCTTTCCAATAGACATCAGCCGCCTGCCGCGGTAAACCCCGACGATACGGTTTTTCACGCGCTGCAGGTTATGGCGGACAACAACATCGGCGCGGTTCTGGTGCTGGACGGGAAACGTCTGGTCGGTATTTTTTCGGAGCGCGATTACGCACGGAAAGTCATCTTGTTGGGAAAGGCTTCGCGCGATACCAAAGTACGCGAAATCATGACCGATAAGGTGCTTTGCGTGACGCTGTCGCATACGGTTGAAGAATGTATGGCGATCATGAGCAATCGCCACTTTCGCCATCTGCCAGTGCTCGACGGCGGCGGCGAACTGGCCGGCATCGTTTCGATCGGCGATCTGGTTGCAGAAACCATCCGCGAACAAAAGCTTGCTATCGAGCAACTGGAGCGCTATATCGTCAGCGATTATGGGATGACCCAGTCGCCGGACTAAAAGCAAAATCCTGAGAGAAATCCGGAGCAACTCCGGCAAAGACCTTTCCTTCAGACAGACAAACGGGAGCGGCCCTAACGCCGCTCCCGTTTTTATATTTTTTCCTCTCCTACGATGTTTCCAGTTTGGACGCCCTCGGGTGGGAGAGGGGATAGAGCAGAGCGATTAAAACGCCGGGACGACAGCGCCCTTGTATTTCTCTTCAATAAATTTCTTGACTTCTGCCGAAGTTAACGCGACGGCCAGTTTTTTCATCGCCGACGACTGTGCATTGTCCTCGCGCGCCACCAGAATGTTGACGTAGGGCGAATCGCGGCCTTCAAGCACCAGCGCGTCTTTCAAAGGGTTCAGTTTGGCTTCGAGCGCGTAGTTGGTGTTGATCAAGGCCAGATCGACCTGGTCGATAACCCGTGGAAGGGTGGCCGCTTCGAGTTCGCGGAATTTGAGTTTTTTCGGGTTGTCGGCAATGTCGCGCGGCGTAGCGAGAATGTTTTTCGGGTCTTTCAATTTGATCACGTTGTGTGCTGCCAGCAACAGCAATGCCCGGCCGCCGTTGGTGGCGTCGTTGGGAATGGCGACGGTAGCGCCTTCGGGCAGCGCTTTCAAATCGTGAACTTTTTTGGAATAGGCGCCGAACGGTTCGACGTGAACGCCGATGACGGAAACGAGTTTGGTGCCTTTGCTCTTGTTGAATTCATCGAGGTAGGGCTGGTGCTGGAAGTAGTTCGCGTCGATCCGTTTTTCGGCGACCTGGATGTTGGGTTGTACGTAATCGGTGAACACTTTGATGTCCAGCGTTACGCCTTCTTTTTCCAGTTTGGGTTTGACGAATTCGAGAATTTCGGCGTGCGGCACGGCGGTTGCGGCGACGGTGAGTTTGTCAGCGGCAACGGCGAGTCCCGATGCGGCAAGACCGATAAGGCCGGCAGCGCCCAGGGCGGCGGTAAGACGAAACAGTTTCATGGTGAATCTCCTCAGTTTAACAAGTGTGTGGTAAATACATGACAAAGCGGAAAACACGAAGGCCAAGAATACCAGAGTTACAGCCTTTGCGGCTTTCGCGTTTACTTATGACTGAAATGAAGCACCAGCCGGTCGCCGGCCATCTGCAGGAGTTGCACCATCACGATCAGCAGGGCGACGGTGACGATCATTACGTTATCCTGAAAGCGCTGATAGCCATAACGCACGGCCAGATCGCCCAGGCCGCCGCCGCCGAGTACGCCGGACATCGCTGTGTAACCGATCAACGCGATGGCGGTGACGGTGGCGCCAGCGATGATGCCGGGCAAGGCCTCGGGCAGCAGCGCGCGGAGCACCAACTGGCGCGTGGAAGCGCCCATCGACTGTACGGCTTCGATGATGCCGTGATCGACTTCACGTAACGCCGTTTCGACGAGACGCGCAAAAAACGGCGCTGCGCCGATCACCAGTGGCGGGATGGCGCCGGCGACGCCGAGCGAAGTGCCGATGAGCAACAGCGTGAATGGAATCAGCACGATGATCAGAATGATGAACGGCACCGAGCGCAAGACGTTGACGATAAAAGATAACGCGGCATAGAAACGCGGTCGTTCGATGATTTGATTCTTGCCGGTCAGAAATAGCAGAATGCCGAGAGGTAGTCCGAGAATCAGCGTGAAAATGAACGAGGCGCCGAGCATCAGCAAGGTATCGAGCGTTGCCTCGAGGATGTCAGGCCAGGGCAGCGTAGTGAAAAAGTCCATCAGTTAAGCTCCTCGACGGTCAATCCTTCTTCGCGGAAACGACGCAGCGCTTCATTGATGTTGCGTCCGCTATCGCGGTCGCCAAGCCCCAACACCAGTTGCCCATAAGGAACATTTTTGATGCGGTCGATGCGGCCGCTCAGAATACTGAAATCGACATCACACTGACGGGTAATACGTCCCAGTACCGGCTCGTAAGTGGTTTCATTGCGGAACGTCAACCGGATCAGGCGGCCGCTGACATGTGAAAACGCGGTGTACAGCGTTTCTTCGTCGATGTCTTCGGACTCGTAAACGAAGCGCCGCGAAGTCTGATGTTGCGGATGCAGAAAAACATCGGCGACATCGCCGGATTCAACGATACGGCCATTGTCGAGCACGGCAACGCGATCACACAGGGTGCGGATGACGTTCATTTCGTGGGTAATCAACACGATGGTCAAATGTAGTTCGCGATTGATTTCGTCGAGCAGGCGCAGCACTGATTGCGTGGTTTGTGGGTCGAGCGCTGAAGTCGCTTCGTCGCACAGCAGAATATGCGGTTGCGTGGCCAACGCCCGAGCGATACCGACGCGCTGCTTTTGCCCGCCGGATAATTGGGCAGGATATTTGTGGGTATGCTCGGTCAGGCCGACGCGTTCGATCAACTCAGCGACGCGCTTCTGAATCTCGGCAGCGCTGTGGCGCCCGGCGATTCGAAGCGGAAAAGCGATGTTGTCGGCAACGGTTTTCGACGACAGCAGATTGAAATGCTGGAAGATCATGCCGATTCGCTGGCGTAATGCGCGTAAGCCGGCGCCGTCGAAGCGCGTCACATCTTCACCGTTTACCAGGACACGACCATCGCTCGGGCGTTCGAGCAAGTTGATCAGCCGGATCAGCGTCGATTTACCAGCGCCGGAGTGGCCGATGACGCCGAACACTTCGCCGGCGGTAACGCTCAGATCGATACCGGTCAGCGCCGGAATATCGCGTTTATGGACGCGGTAATTTTTGCTGACGTTCTGAAATTCGAGGATAGCGGACACTATGCGAAAATGCTTCTGAAAAAGGTTGAAAAAGGGCGCACCACTGCGCCCTTTCGCATTCTAGCATTTTCAGTATGAGCCGACGCGTGTTGAATTCTTACAATAGAATCAGGCATTACAACGTCAACTCAGCGGGTTGGGATTCACCATGCGTATCCCAACCTGTTTTCACACATGCTGACGACGATTCGATCAGGCCGTCAGTTTCGTCGAATCGCGCGTATCGGAACCATTCCCAGTAGTCCGACCAGCACGGCCAGCAGCCAGAGCGCCCGACTGTCGAGCGCAGGTACAGGTGTGGTTATCGACAGCGGCCCTGGCCCTGGTCCCGGCGGACCGATGATGATGAACTGTTGTACCGACGTTGCTGCAGCAAAGCCGGCGCCGGCGGCCTGATTCGCATCGAGGATGCAGGTGCCTTCACCGGTGAACATAACGGTTACCGGTGGCCCTGCCGAGATCGTGCAAGCGCCCGTTGTTGAGGCGGGGTCGATCGAGAATGTGACCGGGCTGCCCGAAAGGCCACCGGTCGCGCTTGGCTTGTAGGCGCCGCCGACGGTCGGGTGGGTGGGCGGCGCCGAAGTGAACGTAATGGTCTGGCTCGCCAGGCCGATCGCAATGTTCTGCCTGACTTGCATGGCTGGCGCATAGGTACCGTTGCCGCTCTGATCCGCCGCAATCGTGCAAGTGCCGGCCGTGGCTATGGTCACCATCGTACCGACGATCGAGCATGCGCCTGTCAACGAGCTGTACGTTACTGTCAAACCGCTGGAGGCGGATGCGACCGGATTGAGCAGGAATGTGTCGCCGGTGGTGAACGTCGGATGGCTCGACGGCGTTTGCGCTCCAAATGTGATGGTCTGATTCTTCTTGCTGACGGTAATGTTTTGCGACACCTGGGTAGCTGCGCCGTAATTGGTGTTCCCCGCCTGGTTCGCATTGATGGTGCAGACGCCTGCGGCGTTGAAAGTGACCGTTGCCGGTGGCGTCGTGATGGAGCAGACACCTGTTGTTGTGAACGTGACCGGATTGCCCGAAAGGCCGCCAGTTGCGTTTACCGTATAAGTATCGGTTACGGTCGCGTTCGTCGGCGGCGTGGAGGTGAACGTGATGGTCTGGCTTGCTACGCCGATGCCGATGCTTTGTCTTACTTGCGTAGCCGGTGCGTAAGTGCCATTACCAGCCTGATCTGCGGCGATGGTACAGGTGCCGACCGCGCTCATGGTTACCAACGTACCGACGATTGAGCATACGCCCGTCGTCAGCGAACTGTACGCTATCGCCAAGCCGCTGGAAGTGGATGCGGTCGGGCTGAGCAGGAACGTGCCGTTGGCGACGAATGTGCGGTTCGGTGTTGTCTGCGGCCCAAACGCGATGAGTTGGCTCTTCTTGTTGACTGTGATGGGTTGCTGCACTTGCAGAGCCGCACTGTAGTTAGTGTTGCCGGCCTGATTCGCATTGATGGTACAAACGCCTGCGGTATTGAAGGTGACCGTTGAGCTCGAGATCGAACAGACGCTTGTCGAGGATGGGTCGATGGTGAGGGCTACCGCCAAATTAGAACTGGCCTTCGCGTTGACCACATAGGTATCACCTACGGTAGCATTCGTTGGCGGTGTTGAAGTGAACGTAATGGATTGCCCTGCCTGGACGACGGTGATGGTATATTGCACTGGCGGGGCAGCGTTATAGTTGGCGTTGCCGGCCTGATTCATGTTGATGGTGCAAACGCCTACGGCATTGAACTTTACGGTTGATCCGGTGATTGAACAAACGCTTGCTGAAGTTGTGGCAATCGAAAACGCTACCGTCAGATTTGAACTTGCCGTTGCATTCATCACATAGGTGTCGCCGAAGGTTGCCGTCGCCGGCAGCCCGGCGGGCAGTGAAATCGTCTGATCAAGTTTGCCGACACTGATCGTTTGTTGCACTTGCGGCGCCGGGTCGTAGGCGGCGTTACCGGCCTGATTGGCGCTGATCGTGCAGGTGCCCGCTGCGTTGAAAGTGACCGTCGCTGGCGGCGTCGTGATCGAACAGGCGCCCGCCGCCGTGAATGTGACAGCGTTGGTTGAGCCGCCGCCGGTTGCGGCGACTGTATAGGTGCCGCCTATGGTGGCGGGCGATGGTGGTGTTGAAGTGAATGTGATCGTCTGGCTCGTTTTACCGGTGCTGGCGCAAAGATCGGGGGCGGTGGGCCCGCCGCCGGCAGAATTCGCGGGATCGAACACCGTAACGGTGTAGCAATAGGTAGTCAAGCTCGCGCCGGAGGCGTTCGACACTTGTATCTTGTAGGAAGTGTCGTTCATGCCTGCCACAAAGGCCGGCAGACCATTCGGTACAAATCGCAGCGTATTATCGCCATAACCGGTGGGTAACGCGGCGACTGAGGTTACCGGCACATTGACGCCACCGCTCGTGGTTATGGTCACCGTGGCGGCGCCGAAATTGGCGCCCGGATAAGAAATCGTCCAGATGCCCGAAGAGGGGATCAACGAATAAGGAACGAAGTTGGGGCTGGGCCAAGCAACCCAAGCCTTACCTGCGGCTGAGTTGCTGAACAGGCTTGACTGCTCGTCGGAGGCGGCAAAAACGCGCAGGGCGTTGGCGGAATAACCGACAGTGCTGACGATGTCGCTGGTCGCAAAGCCGATTTGCCGCGTATAGAGCACCCAGCGCCGATGTCCCATCGTGTTGAAGTTCTCGGGAGTGTTGTCTTCGTCTATATAGAGGTCGATGGCGGCCGGGCCGGTGACGGCGCTGCTGGGGTATCCCAGGGTCAGATTGGAGGTGCTGGCGCCAGCGCTTACGTTCGCGTTATAACAAGTGCCGGAGGTGGGACTATGGGTCAGGGTAGTGTTTGCAACCATATACAATGCCGCCTGTCGCGCACGATTGACGACAGTGGCGTTGTTGACGACGGCAGGGTCTGATCCGGAACCGGAAGCAGCAGCAGAATCGCTGATCACATACGTCGAAGGTAGCCCGGCTAAGGCGCGATAAAAATTCGCTGTGGTGATGGTCGCTTTTTGGTGAACAAGGGTCGTCGTTCCGGCGTTGCAGTTTGCTACGTTACCGGCCCAGCTGGAGGGAACAGTGTGAGCGGGGGCATAGATGGTGCCGTAAGCGGTGCTCACCTCGGTTCGGCTGGTGGTATCAATCGTAAACGCTGACAGGTTTGTTGAGAGCAGCGCCAGCAAACCGGCAAAGAAAATTCCCAAGCGGCGAATCATGATGCACTCCTGCAAAGAGTTGAAGGATGAAAGCCATACGGCTTGCGCCCCTCCCTGTCACCAGACTGCCTAGCTCCGACGTTTATAGAATGCCTATATGACGAAGTGAGTGTATCAAAGGCTTATTTTTGGAACAAGCGGAAACACCCGCCATGGTGAGGTAATAGATTGTAAAAATAGGCCATGATTTGGCCTCGTTTTCAATAGGGTTAAAGGCGACGATGGTATGGCAAGGCATGTATCACCGGCGCTATTGCTATCTGGGGCGGATAGGTCGATTTTTTCTTGTTCGCGTGAATTGGTTTTTCCAGTTGAGGGGCTGCTTATAGCAGGCGACGGGCCGCCGTTTGGTTCCCGGTTTTGGAACTCTGATCAGGCTGCGTTATACCGATTTTCCCGATCCGGTCGTGCTCATTTCACGGTGGCGAGTGATGACTTGATAATGCTGTCGGAACAGCGCGGACAGGCGCTCGACCAAGTAAACCGAGCGATGACGACCGCCGGTACAACCGATGGCGACGGTCAGATAATTGCGGTTGTCGCGTTTGTAATCGGGCAACCAGCTCGAAACAAAATAGTAAATATCGTTGAACATCCGCTCAACTTCCGGTGACGCTTCGAGGAAGGCTGCTACTGCCGCATCGCGGCCGGTAAGCGGCGCTAGCGCCGGTTCATAGTGCGGGTTGGGCAGGCAGCGCACGTCGAACACCAGATCGGCATCGAGCGGCACGCCGTGTTTGAATCCGAACGATTCGAAAAGCAGCGATAAACGAGAAGCGTCAACGCCAACGAATTCCTTGATCCACGCGCGCAACGCGGCGGCAGGAAGATCGCTGGTGTCGAATGCAAAGGCGATCTCGCGCAAACCGGCGACGCTGCGACGCTCGTGCTCAATCGCTTCGGTGAGTGTGCATTCATCGCTGGAAAACGGATGGCGGCGGCGGGTTTCGGAAAAGCGTTTGACCAGTGTGTCTGTTTTGGCATCGAGAAAGAGAAAGCGCACGTCCCACCCGGCTTGGCGCAGCGCTTTGAGAGTTTCATCGAGTTGCGGAAAGCCTGGTGCGGTTTTGGCGTCGAGCGTGATCGCCAGGCGCGTTTGACCAGTGTTGCCGAGAAAGGAGGCGGTGTCTTTCAACAGCGGCAGTGGCAAATTACTGACAGGGTAATAACCGGAATCCTCTAGCGCCGTCAGCGCTACGTTTTTACCGGACCCCGAAACGCCACTGATAAGCAGAATATCCATAATCTTAAGAACCGGATTCCAATATCAGGCGGTGGCGCTCGATGAAATCTTTGGTGCTGTCGATGCCGCGCTGGTTCATAACGAAATTGCGCACGGCGGCTTCGACCAGTACCGCCAGGTTGCGCCCGGCGGCGACGGGGATCATCATCTTGCGGATCGGAACGCCGACAATGTCCTGATACGATGCTTCGGATCCGAGTCGGTCGAGGTTGGCGAAGGTTTCGTGATTGTGATCTTCCAGATGAACGATCAGGCGCAGTATCTTATGCGGTCGCACGGCAGTTTCGCCGAAGATTTGTTTGATGTTGAGAACGCCGATACCGCGCACTTCGAGAAAATCGCGCAACAATGGAGGGCAACGACCCTCAATCGTATCTGGCGAGATACGATGCAGCTCAACGATATCGTCAGCGACCAGCCCGTTGCCGCGGGTAATCAATTCCAGCGCCAGTTCGCTCTTGCCGATGGCCGAAGCTCCGGTAATCAGCACGCCCAGTTCAAGCACGTCAAGAAAGACGCCGTGGGTTGTGATGTATTCGGCCAATTCGCGCAGCAGGTAGAGGCGCAAGGTATCGACGACGTGAGGAGAGTGGCGCTTTGAAGCCAGCAGCGGCACATGGTGCTCATTGCAATAACGGCTGAGCAGCGGCAACAGCAACGTTTCGTTGCCGGCGACAACGAGGGTGGCCAACTCTTTGGAGGCGAAAAGGCGCGTCATTGCTAACTCGCGGCGCTCTTCGCTTAGGCCCTCGAGGTAAGAGACTTCAGCGGCGCCCAGCACTTGCACATGGAACGTGTGAATCAGATTCAGGTGTCCGATCAGGCTGGTGGCGGGGTGCTTGATCTCTTCGCTTTCCAGCAGGCGGTGCGCGCCTGTTTGCCCGGCGACCCAGTCCAGCTGCAAACGCTCTTTGTTGTCGTTGAACAGTTTTTCAATGGTGATCGTACGCATTTTGGATTCCCGGTGGTGTCGGGGCAATATATAACAATGATCGCTTCTCAAGGAAACGGCTTGAAAATCTATTATGCCATTGAATCAAAGATCAGTGATGCCGGGAACAGAACATGGGTATTTGTGTGGCATTCTCCGGCATCCTTTCTTCGCCGAAAAAAGACCAGATGATCTAACTGCTGGCCTCGAACACAATGTCAAGTTGTTGGCACGATCGGGTACGGAACACTTGCCAGCTCAAACAACAGACGATTGATTGAGTCGGCAGGAATCGAGACTGCAATATCCCAGGTTTCATCGTCACTTCCTGCGAGAATGGTCATGTGTTCCTCATCGGCGCACCAGGATACAGCCAGAGGGCCAATAGCTCCTGCGCGGATAGATTTTCGCTGGCTCCAGTCTGCTTCGCGGATACGTGTCAAAAGATCAAGCTCTTCGGCGAGCATGAGAACATTCATCTCTATATTAGCGGTTTGAACCTTGATGCAATAGCGCGCCGAGCCGTCTGCGGCAAACCCGGGTTCAATGCTGAATGTTGTTTCGTTTTCCATATGGCTTGGTTGCGACAGCGAGGTCGTTCGCTACGAGCGATTTATCAGACGTTCTCGTAATCCTCAAAGGCGGTTTCAATATCATAGCCATCAAACAGGCAGAATGCAGTGTACGAAATCTGGAAAATCCATTCTTCAAGCTGCACCGAATCTTCGATTGAAATGAAGCCGTTTCTCCGAAGCATTCCCTGTGGTTCTACACCCCAGGCTCTTCCGAGGTGGCAGATGCTCCAGAGGGTGGCAATGATCTCACGGTCGATTGAGGGGGCTTGTTGGAGTTGTGGCGCCAATACTTTCAGGCATTGCATCACTTCATGGAAGTTTTTTGCATTGAGTCCGGTATATGGACGCAGGCTGCCCAGAAAACCACTCCTCCACTTTGGATGATTCACATCCTCATGTTTGCAAGAATGGAACTGGAGAAGCTCGCGCGCGGATTTAGCGGACAAAGAATTCATGAAACAGCTTCCCTGGGCATCTAACACCAAAGCGCATAAGTCGGAGCAGGCGCAGCGAACCCCAGTATCGTTTTCCGTCGCTCACACGGGTTGGATGTTCACGCGGAGAGGTGAGGCGGTTGAACTCCGTCTTTACTGTTTTTCTTTGCGCCCATATTGTTGCAAAAGAGCAAAAACCGCGGCATCGTCGGCGGCGGCATGAAGACTGTCGCGGAAAGCGCGGTCGCCGACCAGTTGTGCAAGTTCGGAGAGCAATTGCAAATGTTGCTCGGTGGCGTGTTCGGGAACGAGCAGAACGAAGAAAAGGTCAACCGGCTTTTTGTCGGGGGCATCGAAGTCGATCGGCGATTGTGTCCGCAAGAAGGCGGCGCGCGCCTGAGCCAGATTTTTGATGCGGCCGTGTGGAATGGCGACGCCTTGTCCCAGTGCCGTTGACCCCATTTTCTCGCGGATTTCTAGGGCGTCGATCAGCGGTTTGGCTGTCAAGCCTTCGCGGGCGAACATCGCGCCGATTTCAGCGAAAAGTTCGGAGCGGTTGCGAGCAACGACATCGGTTTCGATATGCGCCGGAGTCAGCAGCGAAAGAATCGACAAAGAAGAAGGCGAAAAGGCGGTGTTGGCGTTCATGGCGATATCGGCGGCGGAAGTCAACAGCAAAAGTCACATTATCGTGGAGAACCGACAAGAGATTTGCCGGTTCATCCGCGTTCAGCAGAAAATTATACGCCGTAAAATAAAGCGCCGCTATTTCGCTCTACTTTGTCGTTGCGACCATTCGCTTGATGGAGGGCGTTTTGGCGCGCTGGCCGATACGCCGTTCTTTTTGCTTCAGTACCAGCCGATCCAGTTTGTCAATGATATTGTCAATGGCAGCGTACATGTCGGTATCAATGCTCTCGGTGTGGAGGTCTTTGCCGGCAATATGTAGCGTGGCTTCGATTTTGTGTTGCAACTTGTCGGTGGAAAGAATCACGTTGACATCAATGACTTCGTCAAAGTGACGGGTAATCCGTTCCAGTTTCGATGTCACGTAGTCCCTGATCGGTGGCGTGATATCGAGGTGATGTCCGGTCAGTTGAAGATTCATAAAACACTCCTTGAGAAAAACAAAACTCCGCCCCAGAGATACGAGGCAACGGTGATGCGACATGCAAACTTTCAATTATATATCATCAAAGCTCCTTTCGCTGGTGGGCGGGCGGAATGGATAAAGCCTCACGGTATTTGGCGACGGTGCGCCTTGCCACCATAATACCCTCTTTGCCGAGCAGTTCGGTAATCTTCTGATCGGAAAGCGGCGCAGCAGCAGGCTCGGCTTCGATGAGCTTTTTGATGAGTGCGCGGATGGCGGTCGATGAGGCGGCGCCGCCGGTGCTGGTAGCGAGATGGCTACCGAAGAAATATTTGAGTTCGACGGCGCCTTGCGGCGTCAGCATGTATTTTTGTGTCGTGACTCGCGATACGGTCGATTCGTGCAGACCCAGCAGGTCGGAGATATCCTTCAAGATCATCGGTCGCATGGCGACGGCGCCGTGATCGAAAAAGCGCTGTTGCCGCTCGACGATGGCCTGCGAGACGCGCAGGATGGTATCGAAACGCTGCTGGATGCTGCGCAGCAGCCAGCGCGCTTCCTGCAAACGGTTCGACCACATTGAAGAGGCAACGTTTTTCGCCGAAAGCATTTCGGCATAGGCGGCATTGATGTGGATTTTGGGGACGGCGTCGTCGTTCAGCCGAGCTACCCAACGGTGACCCTGTTTGCGTACGATGATGTCCGGAATGATGGTGTTCGTCCGGTTATTGTCGAACGCGCTTCCCGGTTTTGGATTCAGGTGGCGGATGAGAGCACAGGCGTCACGCAGCAGGTCTTCACGAACGCGGGTTGCTTTTTTCAGCCCGGCGAGATCGTGAGCGGCCAGCAGCGGCAAATGCCGCTCAACGATGACCAGCGCCGTACGTTGCGCCGGGCTGTCGGGCAAAGCGCGCAGTTGCAGCGCCAGACATTCGCCCGGCGTGCGCGCGCCGATACCGACCGGGTCGAAATCCTGGAGGATGTGTAAAGCATCATCGAAGCATTTTTGTGTTAATTTTTTGGGTGACGAAAGGCATTCGCGGAACGCTTCGAAGGTCGTTGTCAGGTAACCGTTATCGTCGATTTCGTCGATCAATGCTTCGGCGACAATACGGGTATCGTCATCGGCGGGAGTAAGCGCCAGTTGCGACAATAAATGCTCGCGCAGCGACGTGCCGGAGGCGTATTGAAACGCATATTCTTCGTCCATCGCCGCTAGTCCGCCCTCGTCACTGGTCAGTACAAAATCTTCTTGTTCCAGCGGTTTAGAGACCTCAAAATCATCCAACGCATCGGAAGGCTCATAGGCTTCAGCGCTTCCCGCTTCTTCGGCTGAATAATCGACGGGCGTTTCCGACGTATCGGGAACATCGAGGGAGGTTTCAAGCGCATTGCGGCCGCCATCGGCATCTTTTTCGAGCAGCGGGTTATCTTCGAGCGCACGCTCGATCTCTTCATTCAGCTCCAGCGTGGAAAGTTGCAGTAGCCTTATTGCCTGTTGCAGTTGCAGCGACAATGTCAGCTGTTGCGAAGTCTTGAGGTTGAGCGTCTGCTTCATGCGCATCTTTGCCTGCGTCCGGTCACAGACGGAAGTGTTCCCCCAAGTACACTTTGCGCACTGCTTCGTCGTACACGATGGCTGACGGCGCGCCGGAAGCCAGCACGCTGCCTTCGTTGATAATGTACGCGCGGTCACAAATACCCAGCGTTTCGCGCACGTTATGGTCGGTGATCAAAACGCCAATATCACGCTCTTTCAAAAAGCGAATGATGCGCTGAATGTCGAGAACTGCTATCGGATCGACGCCGGCGAACGGCTCGTCGAGCAGAATGAAATGAGGACGCGAAGCCAGCGCGCGGGCGATCTCACAACGCCGCCGTTCACCGCCGGACAGTGAGATCGCCGGTGCGTCGGCGAGGTGACTGATCGACAAATCTTCGAGTAACGCATCGAGGCGGTTGGAGAGAGCGTCTTCATCGAGACCTTGTAACTCCAGAATGGCGCGAACGTTTTCGGCAACAGTGAGTTTGCGAAAGATCGACGCTTCCTGCGGAAGATAGGCAAGGCCGCGGCGTGCCCGTAAGTGGATCGGTTGGTGTGAAATGTTTTCGCCGTCGAGTTCAATGCGGCCACCGTCGGCGGAGATCAGACCGACGATCATGTAGAAGCACGTAGTTTTGCCGGCGCCGTTGGGGCCGAGTAACCCGACAACTTCGCCGCGCGCAACCGACAGTGATACATCGTGAACGACGGTGCGCGCCTTATAACGTTTTTTGAGTTGATGGGCGGATAACGAGCTCACCGTGGCTCCAGTGTGGTGTCGGGTTTCAGGGGCACGGCAGATTTTGGCTGCGGTAGTTTGCTTTCGCCGTCCTTGCCTTTCGGTTGGAAAGTGCCGCGAACGCGTTCTGCTGATGGCGACGAACTTCCTTGCGGCAACGTCGAATCAGGGCGGCCTTCGGCGCGGAAGGTCTCGGTGGCGCTGTTGTAGTAAATGTAATTGCTGCGAATTTCGTCAATGCCCTGTTTGAGCAACGCCTGATCAAATAGTTCCAGCACGTCTTTTCGGCCATCATATTCGGCGCGCAGCGCGTAGCCCTCGACGTATTCATCGGAGCCGTCGCGCTTTTGCCGGAAGCTCACGGGCTTGCCGTAAGCGGACGCTGACAGTGTGTTGTCCGGGTTTTGCCGGAGCACAACACGGTCGGCGTGGATGCTCATGGTGCCCTGGGTGATGATGACATTACCCGACAAGGTAGCGACTTTGGTTTCATAGTTGACTGCGTCGCTTTTGTCGGCGGAGAACTGAATCGGTCGGTCACGATCACCGCGCTCGGCATGAGCCAACATCGCGCCGAATAGACAGCCGAGCAGCAAAAGGCTCCGGAGGCATTGTCGAAAGAAAGAAGAAAGAAAGAGGCACATGGCAAAAAGAGTCAATGGCGTTGTTGGCGTTGTAGATGTTGTGGTTGGAAAGTTCCCTGAACATTGGAATGAAGCCTGACGATATGGGTGTTGCGATCCAAGTCCATACCGACCGATTCAATGCGGCTGCTCGGTGATACCAATGATACTTTCTGATCGGTTTGCACGGTATTGTCGTTAGGGCGCACATGCAGGTATTCAGTATGCAGCGTCAGCGACTCGCCGGGAAGTCCCTCTTGCCGAGAGTCGCCGGACGGCGCATCGCGGATGGCGGTGACAGCGCCGCGCAGGTACAAATCCTGACGGTCGCCGCTGATCTGTGCGCGGTCGGCCGTCAGCGTAAAACGCGGTTGCCCCGGGCTTTGCAGGATGATCTGCGGTTGTTCAAGCTCGACCGAATCGTTATCGGGAAAGTGCTCAGCGCGAACGGCAGTCAATTGTTGTTGTGGCGCACCATCGGCGCTGAATTGGGTGGCGTGAAAATTTTCGATGAAAAGATCGGGCGTATGACGCCGTGCGGGATCTCGTCCGTCCGGCATCTGAATTTGGGTGCTGAGCCAATACGTCAACGCCGCCAGCGCCGCCAGAAACAGCAGCGGCGACCAGGAAACCCAACGGTAGATACGATCTCGCAGTGTGATCATCGTCAACTCTATGACTCACTCTCCTTGCGGGAGAGGATGGGCGAGATAACCCTCCGCAGCTTTCGACGGCGCCCTCCTTGAAAAGGGGGCAAACCGGGAACGGGTAGGAAGCGGGGGAATGTAAGAAAAAACATCATAACTATGGAATTTTCACGCAGAACGCAACATGGACGTGTCGGGCGTTTTTCCCTGCGCCGTCAGAATCAGATCGCACACCTCGCGCACCGCGCCGTAGCCGCCTGGCTTTTGCGTCACATAATGAGCAGCCTGCTTGAGCGCCTCGGGCGCGTGTGGTACGGAGATCGCCAGTCCGCAGGCAGTCAGCAGCGGCAGATCGGGCAAGTCGTCGCCGATATAAGCACAGGTTTCCGGCGTGACATTCAGTTGTGCACACAACTCACGCCAGGGCGCCAGTTTGTCGAACACACCCATGATCACATGCTTGACGCCGAGCGCGCGAGCGCGGTGTGTGACCGCCGGGGCGCGGCTGCCGGTGATCCAGGCGATTTCAATACCGGCGCGTTGCAACAATTTGAGGCCGACGCCGTCAGTCGCAAAAAAAGCTTTCGACTCGACGCCGTCGTCGTTGAAATAAATGCGGCCGTCGGTGAGAACACCGTCCACATCGCAGATTAAAAGGCGAATGGCGGCAGCGCGTTTGAGCAGCATCGCATCCATCACAAAATCCTCGCTCGAAAGAGATCGTGCATGTGCAACGCGCCGACCAGATGTTGCGCGTCATCGACGACCAGCAGTTGCGAAATTTTCGGTGCGGTTTCCATCAGCGTCACCGCATCGACGGCCAACTGATCGGCGTGGATCGTGCGCGGCGATATTTTCATCAGTTGCCGTATCGGAATGGTCAACTCATGGTTTTGTTCGAGATAGCGGCGCAGGTCGCCGTCGGTAAAAATACCGACGACGCGGGCGTTGTCGTCGAGCACTGCGGTCATCCCCATGCCCTTACCGCTGATCACCACCAGCGCTTCCTGCAACGTCGCGGTTTGCGCAACCGTCGGCAGCGCATCACCGGTGCGCATGATGTCGGACACGCGCGTCAACAGGCGACGCCCCAGCGATCCTCCCGGATGCGAGCGCGCAAAATCCTCGGCGGAGAAGCCGCGAGCGTCGAGCAACGCCAGCGCCAGCGCATCGCCCAGCGCCAGCGCGACGGTTGTGCTGGTTGTTGGCGCCAAACCAAGCGGGCAGGCTTCCGATTCGACCGAAGCGTCGAGATGAACATCGGCGGCGCGGGCGAGCGTCGAACTGACGTTACCAGTCATCGCGATCAACCCCGATCCCTCGCGCTTGAGATGCGGAATCAGCGCCACCACTTCGTCGGTTTCGCCGGAATTGGACAGCGCCAGCACCACATCCTGCGGCGTGATCATGCCGAGGTCGCCGTGACTGGCCTCTGACGGGTGAACGAAAAATGACGGTGTGCCGGTAGAAGCCAGCGTTGCGGCGATCTTGCGGGCAATGTGGCCGGATTTGCCCATGCCGGTGACGATGACCCGCCCCTGGCAATTGAGAATGCAGGTAACAGCAGCGGCGAAGGCGGGGTCAAGCCGCGCCGCCAACGCTTCAATTGCCCGAGCTTCGGTGGTCAACACTTGGCGGGCAAGCGCCAGCACATGCGTTGAGTCGGGGACAGCAGAAGAAAATGTAGAAAATCGTGTCATGGCTTAAGTATAACGCCAAGACTGGCATGATTCTCGCTTGTATATAAGTTTTTGCGGTGCAGGCGGGGTTTGCAAGAGGCAGGGGGCGGCCGGTGCCGCGCTCCTCCAGCGATGTCATCCAGTACGGGGCCACGATGCCGCGAAGAAGAAAAGCCCCTTCTCCCTGCTTGCAGGGGGCTTGTTCAGGGAGTGGATCTTCCCTGCGCTTTGTTACGCTCGCGCTCACGCAGTTCCGCCTGCATTTCCCGTTTCCGGCTTTCGAGCGCCGATTTTTCCTGAAAGGAGGCGTCACTATCGTTCTTGAGCGCCAGATCGAATTGCTCAATGGCGGCGCGGGGGCTGCCCAGCCAGGCGTAGTATTCGCCCTGGTGCGCGTGCTCCTTAAAGGGGCGGTTCAGCTTCGAATAGGCGCGCGCTGCTTTTTCGTGTAGCGGGCCGTCATCGGGGAAGCGGATAATCTGCTTTTCGAGAAAGCCGACGGCTTTCTGGTTCTGACCAGCGCGGATCAGCGCCTCCGGGTAATCGTAAACCAACTGTTTTTTATTGGGATAGCGCTCAACGGCTTTACCGAAACGAGTGATGGCGCCGTCGAGGTCGCCCGCTTCCATCATGATGTGGCCGGCCATCGCGTCGATCATCGGGTGTTGCAATTTTTTATCGAGCCCGGAGATTTCTTTTTTGGCGCGGTCGTAATCTTTGGCGCGCAGCAGGGCAGCGGCAAGGCCATAGTGCGTGGCGTCTTCATTATTGAACTTGCGCGCGCGCAGCGCGTCTTCAAAAAAGGAGACAGCCTCTTTCGGTGAGCCGAGGTAGCTTTGCAACAGGGCGCGGACCAGGTGGAAGTCGATGCTGTCGGCGACTTGTTTGTACGAAACTCTTTCGGCGCGCGCTTGTGCTTCGGCAATCCGTTCAATGGTGACCGGGTGGGTACGCAGGTAAGACGGCGCATCGCCGTCATTGAAACGGCTGGAGCGCAGCAGTCGCGTCATGAAGGTGGCGGCGGCAGTGACATCGAATCCGGCGGCGCGTAGGCGCTGGAAGCCGATACGATCGGCTTCGTATTCGTTCTCGCGGGTGTAATTGATCTGCGTTTGTATCGCCAGCGCTTGCGCCGAGGCAATAGCTGCGCCAGCCATCTGTCCGCTTGACGAGGAGTGTGATTGAGCGGCGACCAGCGCGGCAGCGAGCGCTGCCAGCGATAACAGCAGTGCATCCTTTTGAGTGCTGGCCATTCGTGCCAGGTGGTGTTGGGTGACATGGGTGATTTCGTGCGCCAGCACGCTCGCCAGTTCCGATTCGCTTTGCGCCAGCAGGACCAGTCCGGTATTGACGCCGATGAAGCCGCCGGGCAGCGCGAACGCATTGATGCTCGGATCGGGAACAGCAAAGAATTCAAAATCGAAATCCAGCCGGGAATTGCTGCCGGCAGCCAGCAGCCGGTGTCCGAGCGTATCCAGATAATCGTTGACCTCGGGGTCGTCCATGTAGCCGCCGGAAGCGCGCAGGTCGTGAATGATTGAATCGCCGAGTTTGCGTTCTTGGGCCGGCGTCAGGTCGGTTTGTGAAACATCGCCGAGGTCGGGCAGGTTGTAATAGTTTTGCGCGAGCGTCGGCAACGGCAGGATTGAGGTAAAGGTCAGTACGGTACAGAGAAGCGCGCACAAAGATCGCTGCCGGTTGCGGTGGCGCGAAAGCAAAGGCGGGAGCGAAAGGGTTTTCGGAAAAATAGACATAGACATACTACTATACTATAGACAGGCACTATAGAAAGATACGTAGGGCAGACACATAGAAAGAACTTGGGGGCAGAACAACCGTAATGAACGATGCTAAGATATTCAATGCCGCTTATTGATTGTTTTGTGGTAGTTTCTTATTGTCCCGTGCTTTTCATGTCGGCGCAATCGGTGCGGTTTCCGATTTTACGATCTTTGACGCTTTGTTTTCTTTGTTAGGGGAATCCATGACTTCTTCGACAACCGGTTTGCCTTTGTCTCATTTCGATGCGTGTGGGCAGGCGCACATGGTGGATGTGGCGGGCAAAGAGGTGACGCTACGCGTAGCACGCGCCGGAGGGCGGATCACGATGATGCCGGCGACGCTGGCGCTGGTGCGCGACGGCAACGCCAAGAAAGGTGACGTGCTCGGCATTGCACGGGTCGCAGCGATTCAAGCATCAAAGCAAACCGCACATTTGGTTCCGTTATGTCACCCGCTGCCATTGACGCGGGTGGCGGTAGCGTTTGAGATCGACGAGGCGGCGAGCGCGGTGACGATTGAAGTCACCGCTGAAACGCTGGCGCGTACCGGTGTGGAAATGGAAGCGCTGACGGCGGCGGCGGTGGGACTGCTGACCATTTACGATATGTGCAAGGCGGTGGATCGCGGCATGTGTATCGGTGAGGTTCGGTTGCTGGAGAAAAAGGGCGGTAAATCCGGCCATTTCAAGGCTGAAGGGGTGGTGTAACGTGTTTAAATATCTGCGAGAAGACATCAAGGCAATTTTCGAGCGCGACCCGGCAGCGCGCAGCACTTGGGAAATCCTGACTTGTTATCCGGGCGTTCATGCGCTGATTTTTCACCGGCTGTTGGCAGGGCCGTGCTGGCGCTTGGGACTACGTTGGCTGGCGCGTTGGTTTTCAACGATCGCGCGCTGGATGACCGGTATTGAAATTCATCCGGGGGCGGTCATCGGTCGGCGTGTGTTCATCGACCACGGCATGGGCGTAGTGATCGGCGAAACTGCCGAGATCGGCGACGATTGCACGTTGTATCACGGGGTGACGCTGGGGGGTACGTCGTGGAACAAAGGCAAGCGGCACCCGACGCTGGGGTGCGGTGTGGTGATCGGGGCCGGCGCCAAAATTCTCGGGCCGATTCTGATCGGGGACGGCGCCAAGGTTGGCTCCAACGCCGTAGTGGTGCGCGAAATGCCGCCGGGAACAACGGCGGTCGGCATTCCTGCTCGTATTTTGACGAAAGACGACGAGAAGAAGAAAGCAGAACCGGAGCCGCCAACCGAAAAGAAGGATTTTTCCGCCTATGCCATATCGCGCGACTTGAACGATCCCATTATGTTGGCGCTGCATCAGTTGTTTGACCATGTCGCCAAAACAGAAGAAAGCCTGGCAGCCATTACAGAGCGTCTGCGAGGACAGGGGATCGATTGTGGAGCAGCCGACAAGGTGGAAAAACCGCTGGATGCCGCTTCTCTGAATAAGATTTTGGAATAAACCTTTTGGGATGGGTGGCGGATTGGAGATTAGTTGACTAAAGCTGTCGGATTATATTACTATTGTCTTTGCGGGTATTATTGGGACGGGCGGTCATGGTGCAGCGACCGATTCCGATACGGTTGATGTTCATCCCGGAAGTTTTCAATACGAACTCGGAGGAATAGTATGCGTCTAACGACAAAAGGCCGTTTTGCGGTCACCGCGGTTCTGGATGTTGCCCTTCATGGCGCTCAGGGCCCGGTCACTTTGGCGGCTATCTCTGAACGGCAGGACATATCACTGTCGTATCTCGAACAATTATTCGGTAAATTACGCCGCTGCGGCTTGGTCGAAAGCGTGCGCGGGCCGGGCGGCGGCTACAATTTGACCAAACCGCCGTCACAGGTATCGGTGGCCGACATTATTTTTGCGGTCGACGAACCGATCGATGCAACGCGTTGCGGCGGTCGCGGCAACTGTCAGCACGAGCAGGAGCATTGCATGACGCATGATCTGTGGTCGGGTCTGACTTCCCACATTTTCAATTTCATGCATTCCGTTACGCTAGAAAAGCTGGTGGAACAACAGCGGAACAAGAGCAAGCATACGTCTCCTGAAAAGACAGTGATTATTCAGGATTTGAGCAGTGTGCGTGAGCCGACATTGATTTGAGATACGTTTGATGGACTTTGGTTGTGCGTCTTGCCGCTCAAAAGGTTTGACATGGATGCGCGGCCTTTAACAGCGAAACAAGACATGAAACTCCCGATTTATCTCGACTATGCGGCAACGACCCCTGTCGATCCCCGCGTTGCTGGGAAAATGATTCCTTATCTGACCGAGCATTTCGGCAATCCGGCGTCGCGCTCGCATCCGTTCGGCTGGGAGGCCGAGGAGGCCGTCGAAAACGCCCGGCGCGAAGTCGCGGCATTGTTTAACTGCGACGCCAAAGAAATCGTCTGGACTTCGGGGGCAACCGAATCGATCAATCTGGCGCTCAAGGGCGCCGCGCATTTTTATCAAAGCAAGGGTAAACACCTAATCACGGCGCGTACTGAGCACAAGGCGACGCTCGATACCATGCGCGAGCTGGAGCGCCAGGATTTCGAGGTGACGTATCTCGATGTTGATGGCGACGGAATGGTCGACCTTGAAGCGTTCAAGGCGGCGCTGCGCCCTGACACCATTCTGGTTTCGATAATGTATGTGAACAACGAGATCGGCGTCATTCAGGACATTCCGACGATCGGCGAATGGTGTCGCGAACGCGGCATCGTTTTTCACGTTGATGCGGTACAGGCGGTCGGCAAGTTGCCGATGGATCTGGCAAAGCTGAAGATCGACCTGATGTCGGTATCGTCGCACAAAGTGTATGGCCCGAAGGGCATCGGCGCGTTGTTCGTGCGGCGCAAGCCGCGCATCCGGCTGGAAGCGCAAATGCACGGCGGCGGCCACGAGCGCGGTATGCGTTCGGGAACCTTGCCGACGCATCAGATTGTCGGCATCGGTGAAGCGTTCCGATTGGCGCGCCTGGAAATGGCCGACGAAGTTCCGCGTCTGGCGCGGTTGCGCGACCGGCTGTTGAAAGGACTGCGGGAAATCGAAGAAGTTTATATTAACGGCTCGCTTGAGCACCGGGTGTGCAACAACCTCAACATGAGTTTCAACTTCGTCGAAGGTGAAAGCCTGATGATGGCGGTTCGTGATATTGCCGTTTCGTCAGGCTCGGCATGTACTTCGGCGTCGCTGGAACCGTCGTATGTATTGCGGGCGCTGGGGCGCAGTGACGAGCTGGCGCACAGCTCGATCCGTTTTTCGGTAGGGCGCTTTACGACCGAGGAAGAAATCGACTATGCGGTGACGCTGCTCAAACAAAAGGTTCATAAGCTGCGCGAGCTGTCGCCACTGTGGGAAATGTATTGCGACAAAGTGGATATCAGTCAGGTGCAGTGGGCGGCGCATTGAGTGCAACGCAAGCATTAGGCACGAAAGCAGGAGATTGTGATGGCGTACAGTGAAAAAGTATTGGAACACTATGAAAACCCGCGCAATGTCGGCTCGTTCGACAAAGCGGAGAGCGATGTGGGAACCGGCATGGTCGGCGCGCCGGCCTGCGGCGATGTGATGAAATTGCAGATCAAGGTCGGCAAAGATGGCGTGATCGAAGACGCGCGTTTCAAAACTTACGGTTGCGGCTCGGCGATCGCTTCGTCGTCGCTGGTTACCGAGTGGGTCAAAGGTAAAACGCTTGACGAAGCAATGGCGATCAAGAATACTCAGATCGCCGAAGAGTTAGCGCTGCCACCGGTGAAAATCCACTGCTCGATTCTGGCCGAAGACGCGATCAAGGCGGCAATTGCGGACTATAAAGCCAAAAGCGAAGCCAAGAGCGGCGCTCTGGGCAGTGAAGAAGAAACGGCAGAAGCGACCGTGTGCGCCCCGCATCCGGCAACGACGTAAAGAGGAGAGACCGATATGACCATTGAACTGACCCCGAGTGCGGTCAAACATATTCAGGCAAGCCTGACCAAACGCGGCAAGGGCATCGGTTTGCGCTTGGGGGTTCGCACCTCCGGCTGTTCTGGTTTGGCGTACAAGTTTGAATACGCTGATGAAGTACAGCCGGAAGATGTTTGCTTTGAAAACAGTGGCGTGACGATCGTCGTTGACAAGAAAAGCCTGCCGTACCTCGACGGCATTCGGCTCGATTATCGGCGCGAAGGATTGAACGAAGGATTCAAATTCGAAAATCCGAATGTCAAAGCGCAATGCGGTTGCGGCGAATCGTTCAGTGTATAACGCCTGAACTGTAAACAACCATTGGAGCGGAGCAGCCCCATCCTTGCGCCCGTCTCCTTTAAAAGAGTGGTCGGTGAAACCGGTGGGGATTGTTTCCCCTCGAAGGGGAAGGAGTGATAAACCCCGATGGATCGTAAAACCGATTATTTCGCTTTGTTTGGCCTGCCACGACAGTATGCGCTGGACGAGAGTGCTTTGCACGAATCCTGGCGTGCGCTGTTGGCGCGCGTGCATCCCGACACTGCGGTGCTCGCTGACGCCAGCGCCAAACGGAAAGCGATGGAAGATACGGCTCATGTCAACGAGGCGTACCGCACGCTCAAAGACCCGGTACGGCGCGGCGATTATTTACTGCAATGTTACGGCGAAGCGCCGCTCAGCGCCAATGATGTGTTACCCGTCGAATTTCTGAGTGAACAACTGGATGCGCGTGAAGCTGCTGATGAGGCATGGCGGGCAGGAGACCGCGAGCGCCTGGAAGCGTTACGGACTTCTTTAACAGAGGCACAGCAACGGCGGCAGAAAACGCTGACTGCGTTGTTTGCCAATGACGCGAGATCGCCGTCGGCAGAGGCGCTGGCGACAGCGCGTCAACATGTATTATCATTACAATTTCTAGCCCGCTTCGCCGACGACCTCGACGAGAAATGCTCAGATGACTTTTGATCTCCTCGATAGCGAATCCCATCCGCGCCTCCATCCCAGCCCTCTCCCGCAAGCGGGGGAAGGGGCAGGTAAGGTCGAAGGGGAGGGCTAAAAATGTTGCTGCAAATTTCTGAACCAGACAGCCCCGCGCTGCTGCGCGAACGCAAACGCGCCGCAGGCATCGACCTGGGGACGACGCACTCGCTGGTGGCGAGCGTGCCGCAAGGCGTAGCGACAGTATTGCCTGATGAAAAGGGGCGGGTGTTGTTGCCGTCGGTAGTGCGGTACGGCGAGGGCGGAGAGGTGATGGTCGGCTATGGTGCGTTGCCCTGGTTGGCGCGTGACACTGCCAATACGATTGCCTCGGTAAAACGTCTGATGGGGCGTGGCCTGGCCGATCTCGGTGATACGCGCCAGTTTCCGTATCAATGGGCGGAAACTTCCGGGATGGTGCGTTTGAAAACGCGCGCCGGAGAAAAGAATCCGATCGAAATTTCCGCTGAAATTTTGAAAATGCTGCGTCGGCGTGCCGAGGCGCAATTGGGTGGCGCGCTTGAGGGTGTCGTGGTGACGGTGCCGGCGTATTTCGACGATGCACAGCGGCAGGCGACGAAGGAAGCGGCGCGGCTGGCGGGGCTTAGCGTCTTGCGTTTGTTGAACGAACCGACGGCAGCGGCGATTGCTTATGGGCTGGATCAAGGCGCTGAAGGCGTTTACGTCGTTTACGATTTGGGCGGCGGCACTTTCGACGTTTCCATTTTGCGTTTGTCGCGCGGTGTGTTTGAAGTACTGGCGACGCACGGCGATTCGGCGTTGGGCGGCGATGATTTCGATCACCGCGTTTTTTGCTGGATCCTCGAAACTGCCGATTTGCCGCCACTGGCGGCGGAGGATGTTCGCTTGTTGTTGACAGTTGCACGGAACGCCAAGGAAACTTTGACGCAACACGAAACAGCGCCGGTGGTCGCCACCTTATCGACGGGTTTTAGGGTCGAATTGACCTTGACGGCTGAAGTGTTTACCGAAATCACCGAACATCTGGTGCAGAAAACATTGGGGCCACTCAAACGCGCGTTGCGCGATGCCAAACTGTCGATCGAAGATATCAAAGGTGTCGTGCTGGTTGGCGGCGCAACGCGGATGCCGCAAATTCGCCGCGCGGTTGCGGAATTTTTCAAACAACCGCCGCTGGTCAATCTGAATCCCGATGAAGTGGTGGCGCTGGGGGCGGCGATTCAGGCCAATGCGCTGGTCGGCAACCGCAGTCTTGACAGTGGCGAGGATTGGCTGCTTCTCGATGTGACGCCGTTATCGCTCGGACTGGAAACGATGGGTGGTTTGGTCGAAAAAATCGTGCCTCGCAACGCCGGCATTCCGCTGACGCGGGCGCAGGATTTTACGACGTTCAAAGATGGGCAAACCGCGCTGGCGATTCATGTGGTGCAGGGCGAGCGCGAGAAAGTGGCCGATTGCCGCTCATTGGCGCGTTTCGAATTGCGCGGCATTCCGCCGATGGTGGCGGGCGCGGCGCGAATCCGCATCACGTTTCAGATCGACGCCGACGGTTTATTATCGGTGTCGGCGCGTGAACAAACGACCGGCATCGAGGCGTCGGTCATCGTGAAGCCGTCGTATGGATTGGACGAAAACGAAATCGCGCGGATGCTCGAAGATTCGATGGCGCATGCCCGCGATGACATGCAGGCGCGAGCGCTGGTGGAAACCCAAGTCGAGGCCGACCAACTGATCGAACTGACGCAACATGCACTGGCGGAAGACGGCGATTTGCTGAGCGCCGCCGAACGCGCCGCTATCGACGCGGCGCTGGAAGAACTGGCGCAACGCCGGCAGGGACAGGAACTCAACGCGTTGCGTCTGGCGCTGGCGAAAACGAACCGGGCGACCGCGGAATTTGCGGGTCGAAGAATGGATCGCAGCGTCCAGAAAGCATTGACCGGAAAGCGCGTTGACAGCGTGATTCAGGGTTAAAGTACACATAAATCAGGAGGCCGCCCTCTATGGCAAAGAAGAAGAGAAAAATGTTGCCCAAAAATTTCGAGGAACTGATTAAAGCGGGCGACATTGCGGCGCTGAAGGCTGCCTTTGATGAATGCGAGCTTGACGCGCGCGGTGGTTACGATAAAAGAACTGCCTTGCATTTCCGTGGTGTGCCGGAAGAGCTTGCCCGCTGGCTCGTGGGGCAAGGCTTGGATGTCAATACCGTCACGAACACTTATAAGAAAACGCCGCTGCATGAACAAGCTTTCAGCAGCGATACTGTCAAATGGTTGCTGGAGCTGGGCGCTGACATTGAGGCGACAGACTCATCGGGGAATACGCCGTTGCACGACGCGGCGGGGCTTTATCACCGCGCTGACACGGTTCAAACATTGATCGTGCATGGGGCGAATATCCATGCGGAAAATTGCTCGAAAGAAACGCCATTGAGTTACGCTCTTGCTCGCTGCGCTAACATTGACATATGCGAAACAGCCGAAGTCGCCGCGCTTTTGCTAGGTGTCGGCGCAAAAATCACGCCGGATATGTCGAAAAGCATTCGGCGCATCGGCAAGGATTTTGAATTTCACCGCGAAAATTTCAACAAAGACTACCTTGCGGAAACCGATGCGGGTCTGGCGAGGCTGTATGAATTGTTCGACGTCGAGGCGGTTGCCGAACGGCGCACGCATGACGGGGTTTTGCCTATCATCGTGACCGCTACGAAATGGCAGGATCAGCATCAGGAACTGTGGGAACTTCTTGTTCCATCGCAAGGTGCGGCCAAGACCGTGCAGGGAGAAGTGATCCGTATCACCGGGCGCGTTTCGGATGAGATGCATAGAAACGGTGGGATAAACTGGGACGCGGACTACCGCAAAATGCTGGATGCGCTGTTGCGGTATTTGGCGATAGGCGCGCCGCCGCCCCGCTCGATCCTTCGTACGCTGAAGGACGCGCTGTCGCGGCAGCCTGCAACAGATGCGCTGCTCTCTGCGGAGGAATTGGCCGAAGCTGCGGCGTTAGTAGCGGCGATTCGCCCCAAGGGGGAGGGCGAAGATGAACCGAGGCGGCTGTGTGAGCTGGCGGTGAAATGGGTGCTGGCGAATCCCAATCCCATACCGCTGGAAAAGCCGGATTACAAGCGTTAATCGTCGCCCCGATTTCGTGAGGGGCAGGATTCCTATTAAAATTTCGCAGAGGCTGTTAAAAATGCACATGCCATGCTATTTTTATAGGGTTAATTTTTTTATTTTCAATGATCATAGCAAAGGCAGATAACACCATGCCGACAATAACCGTATTACCTCACCCAGAGTTGTGCAAAGGAGGTACTTCGTTTGAAGTATCGGCGGGGGAAAGTTTGTTGAACGCACTGCTGGCGCATGGCGTCAATGTTGAGCATGCTTGCGAGAAGTCCTGTGCGTGCACGACCTGCCATGTGATTGTTCGGAAAGGGTTTGATTCGTTGACCGAGGCCAGCGAAAAGGAAGAAGACTTGCTCGATCGCGCCTGGGGATTAACTGCAACATCTCGACTTTCATGCCAGACGCGGGTTGGTTCGGAATCGCTGGAAATCGAATTGCCGCGCTATACTATCAATCATGCAAAAGAAAGATGAGCAACGATGAGGTGCAACGATGGCGACGAAACTGACTTGGCAGGACACTTACGAAATTGCTGAGGCACTGGCCGATGCGCATGAAGAAGTTGATCCACACTCCATCCGCTATACTGATTTGCATCGCTGGATTTGCGAGTTGCCGGATTTCGGTGACGATCCCGATGCCAGCAACGAAAGGATTCTTGAAGCGATCCAGATGGCGTGGATTGATGAGGCAGGTTGATTAAGAATCAGGTATAAAGGCTGGGAATCAGATTTCAGGGCGGGCTTCAAGCCCGCCTTTTATGTTGCGCGAAATAATTTTCTGGGCGCTGCGATTTCGCACAATAAATGCAGCCCTGATAAGCAAAACCCATCCGGGAATCAAAAAACAGGTTTAACCGCAAAGAACGCATAGGTCGCAAAGAAAGAACATGCCATTCTATGCGAAGCGGCGTCGCATCTTCTTTGTGCTTCTATGTGAAAGGATGCTTCTTTCTGAAATCTGATTCCTGATCTCTGATACCCGATCACATCATCCCGACTGCCTTCGGCAGCCATAAGGAGATAATCGGGATGTAGGTGACGAGCATCAGGAACACCAGCATCGTCAGTAGCCAGGGCCATACGGCAATGGTCAACTCGGTAATTCCCATTTTGGTAATCCCCGAAGCGACGTACAGGTTGAGACCAACCGGCGGGTGGCACATGCCGACCTCCATGTTGACGACGATCAGCACGCCGAAGTGGATTGGGTCAATGCCGAGTTTCATCGCTATCGGGAACAGGATCGGGGCCATGATCAATACGATCGACGATGGTTCCATGAAGTTGCCGGCGGCGAGCAGGACGACGTTGACCACGAGCAGGAAGCCGATGACGCCGAGGCCGTGCTCGAGAATCCAGTTACTCATCACTTGCGGGATGCCTTCCGAAGTCATCAGGAATGAGAACAACGCCGCGTTGGTGATGATGTAGAGTAGCATCGCTGACATGTTGGCCGAAGCCAGCAATACCTTCGGCACTTCTTTCAGCGGCATGTCTTTATAGACGAACACGGAGATGAAGAAGGCGTAAACCGCTGCCATCGCTGCGGCTTCGGTCGGCGTGAATTTGCCGGTATAGATGCCGCCCATGATGATGACGACCAGCATCAATCCCCAGACGCTGTCCAGGAAGGAGCGGACAACTTGCTTCAGGCTGGCGCGCGGCATCCTCGGGTAGTTGAATCTGCGGGCGCGATACCAGGTGGTCATGCCGAGCATGGTGGCAAGCACCAGCCCCGGAATCACGCCGGCCATAAACAGCGCGCCGACGGAAGTGTTGGTCGCAACCGAATACATCACCATCACGATTGACGGCGGGATCAGAATGCCGAGCGCTCCCGAAGTGGTGACGACACCGGCGCCGAAGCGCGGCGGGAAACCTTGTTTGGCCATCGCCGGTAGCAGGATGGCGCCGATGGCGACGACGGTGGCCGGGCTGGAGCCTGACACTGCGGCGAACAGCGCACAAGCGACAACGCCGGCCAGACCCAGGCCGCCATTCATGTGACCAACGACGGAGGTGGCAAAGTTGATGATTCGTCGGGCGACGCCGCCGTGCGTCAGGAAATTGCCGGCCAAAATGAAGAACGGGATCGCCATGATCTCGAACTTTTCGATGCCGGTGAACAGCTTCATCGCGACCGATTCGATCGGTACCTGCGTCATGAAGTAGAAGAAGGTGAGAACGGTCAGACCCAGCGAAATGGAGATGGGCATTCCCGTCAGCATCAGCGCAAGGAGGATACCGAAAATAATGGCGGCGTTCATGAACGATTCTCCTCATGGCTGTGAGGCTGATCGGACAGGGCGTCTTTTTTCACTTCTTCTTCCAGCCCTTCGACGTGGGAAGCATCATGGTGCGGCAATTCACCGGTTTTTGCAAAAACCCAGGCGACTTGCAGAAAGCGGAAACACATCAGGTAAGAGCCGAGCGGGATCGCCAGATAGACGATCCACATCGGCATTTCCAGGTCGGGCGAAATCTGGTCGGTGTGTGAGAGCCCCCAAACAAATTTGGCACCCATCGTACCGATACAGCCGGTGAACAGGGCGCCGGCTGCCATACCGAACAGGATGAACCAATAGCGGATTTTTTCGTCGAGCCGGTTGATCAGAACGTCAACGCCGACGTGGATGCCGGTACGCACGCCATAAGCGGCACCGAATTTGGCCATCCAGACGAACATGTAAATGCACAACTCTTGCGCCCAGGAGAGGTCCAGGGACAGCAGCCAGTCTTGCAGGTATGGAATGGAATAAACTGCCAGATAGCGGTGTATCACGGCGACAAAAATAATCGCCGTCGCCAGCGCCATCAGCGTTGAGACAATGATTTCCTCAAGGCGGTTGAGGATGGTGTTGAACAACCTTAGCATCAGGCTTTCAATTATAAAGGAAGCGGTGCGAAAAATACACGCGCGCCGTTAACGCGCACGTGTATTTTTTACAGCATTACGAAAGAATGGAATTATTGCTGACCTGTGGCCTTATAGAAATCCTGGATGATCTCTTTGCCGATCCGCGGCTCCACCTCTTTATGCACCGGCTTCAGCGCGGCGACCCACGCTTTACGTTCGGCTTCGGTTGGCGTATAGAATTCCGTGCGGCCGGCTGCTTTCATTGCCGCCACAGCGTCATCGTTGTCTTTCTTGGCGATTTCGTTGTTGTACGCGGTAGCCTCCACCATGGCCTGATCGAGTATTTTACGGATGTCGGGAGGCAGGCCTTCCCAGAATTTCTTGTTGACGATCACCGCGTAGCCGAGGTAACCATGGTTGGTCATCGTGGCGTATTTCTGTACTTCGTGCATTTTCTGCGTGTACATGTTCGAAGGCGGGTTTTCAGTGCCGTCGACAACGCCGGTTTGCAGCGCCTGATACACTTCGGAGAACGCCATCACTTGCGGCAGCGCTTTCAGTGCGCGCATTTGTGCATCGAGCACTTTCGACGACTGAATACGGACTTTCAGCCCTTTCATGTCGTCCGGTGTTTTGATCGGCTTGTTGGCGCTCATGATTTTGAAGCCGTTATCCCAGTAGCCGAGGCCGAGAATCCCCTTCGGTTCCAGCATCGCCAGCAGTTTGGCGCCGACTGGGCCGGTTGTTATTTTGTGCAGCGCATCGTAGCCGTCAAGAATGTACGGAACGTCGAACACTTCAAATTCCTTAACGCCGAGCGGGCCGAATTTGGCCAGCGACGGCGCCAGCATCTGGACGGCGCCCAGTTGCAGCGCTTCCATTTCCTCTTTGTCTTTGTACAGCGCGCTGTTAGCGTAAACTTCGACCTTGACGCGCCCTTGCGTCCGCTCCTCAGCAAGCTTCTTGAAATATTCGGCGGCTCTCCCTTTCGGGGTATCCGTCGCCACGACGTGGCTGAATTTGATCACAATCGGTTCCTCCGCTTGTGCGGCGGGAACCAGCATACATGCGCCAATGAGCGCGACAACGAACGACAGTTTTTTCATTAAAGGCCTCCTTGGCGATAAATAACCTGTAACAAAACGACCCAACTGACGAAACCGACGAACCGTTTTTTGCGGTGGGTGTCCGAATTGTCAGAAAGGGTACGACGGTAAGGGTATGACAGCAACCCGTTTCGTGTTCCAGCAGGAACCTCAAAAGAATACCGTAAAAACAAACCGGCGCAACATTACGAACGGGAATTTTCCGATTTTGGAAAAAGATAAGCAGCTACATTGCATAATGCGGCCCGCTGCCGCCCTCCGGTGGCGTCCAGCGGATGTTGAGCGTAGGGTCTTTAATGTCACAGGCTTTGCAATGCAAGCAGTTGGCGGCGCGGATGCGCAGGGCTGGCGGCGTCTCGGGCGCATCGTCGTTGCGTCGGTACTCGTAAACACTGGCGGGGCAGTACAATCGTTCCGGGCCGGCATAGCGCGGCAAATTGAGGCGTTCGGGCAACTCGGCGTCGATAAGCCGCAAATGACAGGGCTGATCCTCTTCATGCTGTGTGCGGCTCAGGTAAACCGATGAGGCGTGGTCAAAGGCTGTGATGCGGTCGTAAGGGGGATAGACGAGAGTCGGCATGCTGGCGGCGGGGCGTAGCGCTTGATGGTCGGCTGTTTTGTGTTGCAGCGTCCATGGCAATAAACGTCCCAGGCCGAATTGCTGCGCCCAGAGATAAAGACCGGCAGTCAGCAAACCGCCGACAAAGCCGTGCTGCAGGCAGGGCTTGATATTGCGCACGGCGTACAGCTCGTCGTAAGCCCAGGACGCGCGTAAAGCGGTGTCGTATTCGTGCAGCGTATCGTGCGCGCGGCGCTGCGCAATGGCGCTCACTACTGCTTCTGCCGCCAGCATCGCGCTTTTCATTGACGTGTGGATGCCTTGTGTGCGAGGTAAATTGACCATTCCCGCCGCTTCGCCGATCAGCGCGCCGCCCGGGAACGCCAGTTTCGGGAGTGACTGCACGCCGCCTTCGGTCAGCGTTCGGGCACCGTAACCCAACCGCTCGCCGCCGTGAAGCAGGGCTTTCAGCATCGGGTGCGTTTTGAAGCGCTGAAATTCATCGAACGGTGACAGCGTTGGATTTTCATAGTCAAGGTGGACCACCAGCCCGATGGCGACATACTGGTCGTGCAGATAATAGACAAAGCCACCGCCATTAGCGCGGCCGGCAAGCGGCCAGCCCAGCAGGTGTATGGCTTTGCCAGGGTAGTGCCGTTCGACGGGAACCCGCCACAGCTCGCGAAAACCGAGACCGTATTTCTGCGGGGCAATGCCGTCACGCAGATGAAAACGCTCTTCGAGAGAGCGGCCCAGATGGCCGCGGCAGCCTTCGGCGAGCAAGGTGTAACGGGCGCACAGTTCAATACCGGGCTGATAATTGGGCTTGGGGGTGCCCTGACGGTCAACGCCGAAATCACCGGTGACGACGCCAATCAACGGGCTTTGTGGCGAATCATCGGCATACAACGGCGACACGGCGGCAAAGCCGGCGAACAAATCGACGCCGCTGGCTTCGGCTTGCTCGCCGAGCCAGGCGGTCAGACGGCAAAGACTGACGAGAGCGTGGCCGTGACGGCGGATGAATTTCGGTACGCACCAGCCTGGGAGTCGGAGCGCGCGAGTTTGGCCCAGCAACCATAGCGACTCGTCACGGACCATTTCCTTGAACGGCGGCATCCGCTCGCGCCAGTCAGGAAGCAGTTCATCCAGCGCACGCAGGTCGAGCAGAGCGCCCGAAAGCGAGTGAGCGCCGATTGAAGCGCCTTTTTCGACCACGGCGATGCTGATGTCGGTGCCGGCGGCTTGGGCAGCCTGCTTGGCGCGCAGGGCGGCCACCAAACCCGCCGGCCCACCGCCGACGATCAGCAGGTCATAATCCATGGATTCGCGTTGCGCGGTCATGGTCAGCCTTCCTTTCTCCTTGCGGGAGAGGGCGGCCGAAGGTCGGGAAGGGGGAAAACGAACATCCGAAAATCCGCGCGTTAACGATGGGCCGATGGGTTATGGTTTATTTTTACAGGGAGCACTATAAACCCGGAATAAAAGAAACGATTATAATCAAAGACCCTGAATGACGCATTTTTAGTACGGCATGAATTTTCTGGCGATCCTGGCGGCGCTCGCGCTCGAACAACTACACTCGTCAAACTGGCGAGGTGGCGTCGAGCGGCTGTACTCCGGCTATCTGCGCTGGCTGGAAGCAAAGATGATTGACTGGGGGCCGTGGCCGGCGACGGCGGCGGCGCTGTTGCCGGTGTTACCGGTGATCGCGGTGGATGTACTGGCGACGCAACGCTGGTATCTGATCCTGATCTGGAGCGTGGTGGCGCTCTACCTGCTGATGGGGTTTCGCCGCTTCAGCCACGCCGTTACCGAGATTACGGAAAGCCTGCAAAACGGCGATTTGCCCGCTGCGCGCAAGGCGCTTTACGGCTGGCAGGGGGGGGGCAGCCTGACGTTAAGCTCCGACGCTATAGCGCAGCGCACCATCGAGGCCGGGGCCATAGCGGCGTACCGTTGCGTATTCGGTGTTGTCTTCTGGTTTCTGATCTTCGGACCGACTGGCGCGGTGCTTTACTGGATGCTGGCGCTGGCGGCGCGCGAGTGGAGCGAGAGCTCTGTCGGCGTGGACATCACTGTGTTGGCAGTGACACGAGCCGAATTGGGGAAAGTAGCGCGTTGGCTTCTTTTCATTCTTGATTGGTTGCCGATACGCCTTCTGGCGTTTTCGTTCGCTATTGTCGGTAACTTTGAAGACGCTATTTACCAATGGCGCGCGCGTCCCAGCGATGACGCAGCATTCGATAACGCCGCCAACGAAAACCTGTTGCTGGCGACCGGTTTCGGCGCTCTGGGATTGACTTGGGCGCGGCAGACGCCGACACCGGCGCCGACGGAAAGCGTGCTGGAGCCGGACAAAGAAATGTCCGCTGAAGTTGCGGCGGAAGAGATTGGCGTTGGCGCTGCGCCGGCGCCAGAGGGAGCGGCCGCTGAAATTGGGGTGGCGACAGTTGGCGGAGCTGTATCGGGAAATGAGGAAACGTCGAACGAAAATGTATTGAACGAAAACGCATCAAATGAAAACACATCAAACGAAAACGCATCAAACGAAAATGCTTTAGGGCCGCCGCCTGAGAGCGTTCCAGTAACCCCCGGTGCGCTGCCGGCGTCGATCGGACTGGTCTGGCGGGCGCTGCTGTTTTGGCTGTTACTACTGTTGCTTCTGACGATAGCGTATTGGTGGTCGTAGGATTCGAAGCCCTCGCTATCATGTGCAAAATACACATGTTTTGACGACCATGAACCAGCGCTTCGAAACAATCGTTCGGGCGCTGGTCCAACCGTAAAGGAAGCTTCTCATGAGCAAGGCAATTTCCCTGAAAACCTGGGCCACGCCGCTGACCATCGGCTCCTTCATCTTGATGAGCGTCAGCGGCATCCTGATGTTTTTTGAGCTGGACACCGGATTGACGTCCGGCGCTCACCAGTGGTTCTCGTGGTTCTTTTTACTGGGCGTGGGCGGACACGTCNCGGCGAATTTCTACCCCTTCAAGAATCACCTCCGTTCCCGATGGGGCCAGGCCAGCGTGGCCGNTTTCGTGATCGTGCTTGTCGCGTCGTTTTTTTCCTGGGGGCTGGTCACCGGCTCCCAACTGAAAAGACCGATCGAGCAGGCGCTGNTNGATGCGCCCTTGTCGTCCCTGGCCGGCGTGACGCACACCGAGCCGGATGCGCTGGTGGGCAAGCTCAAGGCGCACGGCATCACGGCGGCGCCCGGGCAATCCATCCATGAACTGGCGCTTGCGCAGGGTATCAGCGCCGAACGCTTGCTGGCATTCGTGTTTTTGCCTGAATGAGCACACTTTGGCAAAGGAGCTTTTCATGACGCTCGATGCTCTCTTTTTGCTTCAGGTTCTTGGCGCCATTCTCGTTGTGATCGCCATGCTGGCCGCCTTGTTCAGGGTCCTACCGCCGGGGCGGCGCAACCGTATTTTTCTTGCGAATGCCTTGGAGATGGGTGCGGCAGAGCAAGCGAAGGGCGCTTAAAGACCGTCTGGCAACTTCGAGCGCATCATTTCCTTGCGGCCCAACCTGCGCCCATCAACGGTGAAGGTGCCGTCGCCGATGGCATGGATCAGGCGCTGTTCCTTGTGGGTGCCATCCACATAAGCGGCCAGCCCTTGTAGGATGACGATGTTGTGGCGCTCGATGATCTCGACGACCTGGCATTCGATATTCGCCACGCATTGTGCGATCAGCGGCGCGCGCACATGCTGGGCTTGCACGCGCGCCAGGCCGAAGCGCTCGAACTTGTCCACCTCGCGCCCGCTGCATGTGCCGATGCCGACGGCGGTATCGAGCAAGTCCGCCGCGGGAATGGCGATCACGCATTCCTTCGTTTTCTTGAGCGCCGCATACGAATGGTTCCACGGCCCGGTGGTGATGGCAAAGGACGCTCCGAAATCCAGCACCATGGTCCAGGTGATGGTCATCACGTTGTCCTTGTGGCCGTCGTGCGTGGTGACCAGCACCACCGGTCCTGGTTCTATTAGCGTGAAAGCCTTGGCGAGCGGCAGATTTTCCATGCATGCTCCTGTACCGTGATGACGGTTCGTTGATTGAGATGGTACGAAGAGAAATCCCGGTTTTAAACCTCGTCGGAAACCAAAACGCGGGGGTCGCGTTACGCTCCACCTCTGTCAAGAAAAATAATCCGGATTTTCATGAGCAAGCCCAAATCTAATGGGCGTCAGCGTTTTCCACTCGGGTGGTTTTCAGACGAACCGCCGCCTCCGGATGAGCCACCGCCGCTGTGTGAACCTCCACCTCCGGACGAACTGCTGCCGGATGAGCCACTGCCACCATGCGAGCCACCGCCTCCGGGTGAACCTCCGCCCCCATGCGAGCCGCCGCCGGATGAACCTCCGCCTTCGTGTGAGCCGCCGCCCTCATGAGAACTGCCACCGGATGAACCGCTGCCCCCATGTGAGCTGCTGCCTCCTCCGGGCGAACCTCCGCTTCCATGCGGATTTCCTCCCCCGCGCGAGCTGCCTCCCCCATGCGAGCCGTCGCTGGGTGAACCTCTACCCCCGCGCGGTTGTCGTGAATCGTGGCGGTTTCTTCCGGTCCCGCCGCTTGTGTCCGGCAAGTCCCACGATCCACCTACGCTTACTCCCGCCCGGTATGTCGCGGCAGAGCCGTTTTGCGTTTGATACCCCCTCATGTTACACCCGCTCACAAAGCCTTCGGAAAGATCGCCGTGCCCCTGCTCCGACGCCTTGCGCGACCAGTAGATGGCTTGCTCGCAGTCTTTGGCTACACCTTCTCCAATGTAGTACCTTTCGGCAAGCCTCACTTGTGCAAGGTAATTTCCCTGCTCCGCCGCCTTGCGATACCAGTAAACAGCCTGTTCTTTATCTTTCGCTACGCCAGCCTCGCCAAAGTCGTAGGCAAAGCCCAACGTGTACTGCGCGTCGGCAATGCCCTGTTCCGCAGCCTTGCGATACCAGTACATGGCTTGCTTATTATCTTCGGGCACTACTTTTCCAAAATCGTATATTTTGGCGAGTTCATATTGGGCTTTGGCATTGCCTTGCTGCGCTGATTTGCTGTACCACTGATAGGCTTCCAACTCTTTCATATGGGTGGACAGATAGGCCAGATTGTATTGCGCGTCGGCATTGCCTTGCTGCGCGGCCTTGCGGTACCAATTGATAGCCTGTTCATAATCCTGGGTTACACCCAAGCCCTGGCTGTACATCCCACCGAGGTTATTTTGCGCAACGGCGTTTCCTTTTTCCGCAGCTTTGCGATACCAGCTTACGGCTTGTGTTTCATCCTTGGCGACGCCTTGTCCTGTGGCATACATCACACCAAGACTGGTTTGTGCGTTGGAGTTGCCTTGGTTTGCCGACTTGCGATACCAAAGCAGCGCTTGCTCATCACTTTGCGCAACGTCTTGCCCGTCATCGTATCGTCTGGCAAGCCGGAATTGCGCCTCGGCGTTGCCGGCTTGAGCCAATTTGGAAATTTCGTCAAATGTTGCGTTGGCGCTTAGCGCTGCGGCAACGCGAGACCCAGCACCGGTTGCCCCAACCGGCGTGGGATCCGGCTTGCGCGACAGGCCGGCTACCATAGATTCTGAATCGCTTGATTCGCGTGATTGCTGGTCGTCGTCTTGCTGTAGATCGTCATCCTGTTGTAGATCGTCGTCCTGCGTTTCACCGAGGTGATTGGCGGACATCCAGGCCAGATTGCTTTGCGCGTAAGGTTCTCCTTGGTCTGCCGCCTTGCGATACCAGTATATTGCCTGCTCGTAGTCCTGGGCGACGCCTGTTCCGTTCTGATACATCCAGCCGAGATTGGTTTGTCCGATAGCGTAACCCTGATCAGCCGCTTTGCGGAACCAGTAGATAGCTTGTCCGTAGTCCCGGGGAACGCCTGCGCCGTCCCGGTACATGATGCCGAGACTGGTTTGCGCGCTGGCATCGCCTTGCTCCGCTGCTTCGCGATACCGGTAGCCGGCACATCCCGAGAGCAATACAACCACGCAAAGGAAAATCAGTAACTTGGCAATCGACATCAAACGCATCATTCCATCCTTATTCGCAACAGGATCATCGAATCACTGAGGTCGGTGCGGCAAGCATCACGGCGAGAAACGAAATTTTGGTTTGGGGCACAGCGCCATAACAATCAGAGCAGGCCCACGCGCCATCGTTTCCCGGTCAAAACCATCACTTGCCTACGATACAATGCATATTATAGACTACTCGACATTCTTTTCTTATTTCGTTGGCGCGTCCACAAGTTTGCTCCATAGACGGGTGTCACGCAGAGGGTCAACCCATGAAAACATCGCCTTTGATCAAAACCGCCCTGACAATACTCTCAGCCGTTATCCTGGCGTGCGCTTTGGGAGGATGCTGGGGCCCAAAGGCGCCGCCGTGTGGGGATTGGGACGATGATTCATCCCTTGTCGCCGTCTGCCCCAGCGTCAGCAGTGGCCATGGCAGCATCAGCCCCTCAAAGGAAGTCTGGCTGAACTATGGCAAAACCACGACTTTCACGCTTACGCCCGATGTCGGCTACACCATCACCAGCGCCGGTATGGGCGGCACCTGCGGCGGCGCGCTCAGCGGTTACAAGTACACGACCAATCCTATCAAGAAGAACTGTACCGTGGTGGCAACGTTTTCCCTTTCAGGAAAAAGCGTGGATTACAGCGATGCTGTGGTGACGACGATCGCCGGGCAAAGAGACCATTACGGCAATGTCGATGGCCCGGGCGCCAGCGCGACTTTGAACAACCCTGGCGGAATCGCGCTTGACTCCGATGGCAATCTGTATATTGCTACCGAAACCAACATTCGCCGGATTACCCCCGACGGCATGGTCAGCACGGTGGCGGGCACGAACGATCGAGGCAGTTGCGTTCATGGCGGTTGCGACGGCCCTTGCACCAGCGCGACGTTCGCCGCTCCGAAAGATGTCGCCGTGGATGCGGACGGCAATGTTTACGTGGCGGATTACCTCGACCACACTATTCGCAAGATATCGAATCCTGCAACCCCCGCGTGCACAGTCAGCACACTGGCTGGCTCCGGCGCGTTCGGTAGCGACGACGGCGTCGGCGCGCAGGCGAGCTTTGAAGCCCCGGCGGGGTTGGCAGTCGATTCATCGGCAAATGTTTATATCGCTGATGGTCGGTTGATCCGCAAAGTAACGCCTGCTGGCATTGTCGTTACTGTTGCGGGCACACTTGTCGAAGGTCGTGCCGATGGTCCGGCCCTGAGCGCGCAATTTTCGGGCGCATACGGTGTTGTGCTGGATGCGCAAGGCAATCTGTACGTCAGCGAGAGGGGCAGCAACGATATTCGCAAGATCACTCCTGACGGTATGGTCAGCACACTGCCCGGAGTGGGTGTTGGTGCTGCTTCCGGCGAACCGCAGAAGTTGGGCGTTGATGTGGCGAGCAACCTCTACATCCCGGATAACCACAGCTGCGCGATTCGCAAAGTCACGCCGGGCGGCGAAGTCGCCGCCATCGCGGGTGCACCCGATCGGTGCGGCGTGAGCGACGGTACAGTGAGTCAGGCGCGGTTATCCCGCCCGGGCGGCGTGGCCGTGGCGCCCAATGGGACAATCTATTTCAGCGATTCTGCGCTGATTCGCAAGATCGAGAAGCCTTGAGGATCGTAAGACGGGAGTGATACCCGGAAAATACTTCTACTCCCTCGGAGTACGTCATTCCAACGGAGGGGCGGCCTTCGCCTTATCCGCCCTGCGCTTGCCGAAGGTTCGCAAACAGTAAGGGAGAACCGTATGATCACGAGAGGTAAATATGAGCGACTGTTTTAATATTTTCTTTGAATCAGTAAATGATAAAGATGCGGCCTTTTACGCTATGTCGGCAGGCGGCAACTCAATAAATCTGCGTCAAGACGTTATCAAGATTAACGACCCATCGTCGAATTCAAATAATTTTATTCAAAACGAAGAAGATTATCTATCCATCGAAATGGAGGTAAAAACGCCCTTCATGTTGAATTTTCTTGTGGGGAGCCTTGAGAAATACAAATGTTTGGTCAAGGATGTGGACGATGATGAAGATGACCCGGGAATACCCATCAACGCGTTTCTGGGGCGCCCCCTTTTGTCCCAGCCAGATAAGTTCATGCTGAATAAACCGGGTCTGTATGTCGTAGATTCGAGAGAGGTAGAGCGTATTACTGATGAGTACAGGAAAAAAGGCTGGCATATTTTTTGCTTGCCTTCCGGTGTTACTTCTAAAGATCAATTCTGTAACGCCATCAAGGAAGTGTGTCCGCTGGATCCGCCGTTATATGACCCCAATTGGGATGCTCTGGCTGATTCGCTATGGGCGGGTTTTTATGGAATAGAAGATAAAAAGATGGTTCTCTTATGGCGCGATGCCTGTGAGATGAAAAAGGTGTCGCCTGATGAATTCAATATTGCCACCGAGATACTGAACGATTTGTGTGTTTCATTGGCAGACCCCGCCATTACGGCATCTGCGCCGAAAGTGATGATCGTGCTTCAAGGGCAATAGCCTGCGTATTCGCAAGCCTCCCCGACTTGCGCGAGCTATGGGCTACTGAGGCAAGGTGATGCCGGCTTTTTGGCACTCGGCACTGACCGCAGTATCGCGGCGATCCGTGCCTATGCCGAGGCCAAGGGGAGTTGGTTTGCCGTTCTTGTCCAACCGCATGGTAAAAATTCTGGCGTTGACGAAGCCGCACGCCATCTTACCGTTGGCCGAGATGCGAGCGTCTGAAACTTTTGCCGAGTCAAGGGTGGACTTGAGCATGTCGGTAATCGCTTGAGTTTCCTCGGGCGTGGCGGGGCGCGAAGTATCCGTGGCCAGTGCAAGTGCGCTCCAGCCGGTAAGAAGTAGAAACGAAAAAACGGTGAGTTTGATTTTCATGGTTGTCTTCCTTTGCGACATGTTTGCTTCTTTCATTTAGTTCGGATTGGCTTGCATCTTCTCCTGTAGAGTAGCGAGCCTCGGTGGAATTCCCAATTACATTTTACCCTACCTCAACCCTGCATTGATCTTGTCCAGCGCCGCTTGACCCGGACATAACTCTTTTGCGGTCAGCGTATTGAGCGGCACGGCAACGGTATTGAGGTGCTCGTGCAAATCGTGTGCGCTGGTATTGACGTAGAGCAGGCCAGTGACGACTTCGCCCTTGGCCTGGTGCGCGTTCACATAGTTCATCGCGGCGACGCAGTCGCTGGGGTCGTAGTCGGCGTCGAGTTTGTGCAGGCGCAGCACGCTGCCGTCGTGCAGTTCGACATCGACAGCTTCGCCCGGCGCGTAGTCCACCGTGATCGGGTCGCGCGGCGCGATGAAGTCGAGTCGGTTGACGGCATCGTTGTGGGCGCGCACGTATTCGTAGCTCTTGGTGCTGCCGGCGTGGTTGTTGAAGCTGACGCAGGGGCTGATCACGTCGATGAAAGCAGCGCCTTTGTGCGCGATGGCGGCTTTGATGAGCGGCACCAGTTGTTGCTTGTCGCCGGAGAAGCCGCGCGCGACAAAACTGACGCCGAGTTGCATCGCCAAGCCGACGAGGTCGAGCGGCGAGTCGGTATTGACGACACCTTTTTTGGACACTGACCCCTGATCGGCAGTCGCCGAGAATTGTCCTTTGGTCAAGCCATAAACGCCATTGTTTTCAACGATATAAACCATGTTGACGCCGCGTCGCATCACATGAACGAATTGCCCCATGCCGATTGAAGCGGAGTCTCCGTCGCCGGAGATGCCCATGTACAACAACTCACGGTTGGCGAGATTGGCACCGGTGAGCACCGACGGCATCCGCCCGTGTACGGTGTTGAAGCCGTGCGATTGGCCGAGAAAGTAGTCGGGCGTTTTGGCGCTGCAACCGATGCCGGAAAGTTTGGCGACGCGATGCGGCTCGATGGAAAGTTCCCAGCAGGCACGGACAATGGCCGCCGAGATCGAGTCATGTCCACAACCGGCGCACAGTGTCGAGGTTGAGCCTTCATAATCGCGAGGCGTGAAGCCGAGCGCATTGACAGGAATGCTGGGGTGGTGCAGTTTGGGTTTGGCAAGGTAGGTCACGGCGATACTCTTTGAAAAGCGTCAGTTAAATCGTGATGGCGTCAACAGACAAGAACGGTTGCGCTCCAATCAGTTGCTTGAACGCGTTAGTGATGAAACGCGCGGTGATCGGCGTGCCGTCGTAGTGCCGGATCGACACAAGGCGCGCGGGATCAATACCAAATTCGTTGATGAGCATGGCGCGCAACTGGCCGTCACGATTTTGTTCGACGACAAACACGCACTCGTGCGCGAAGATGAATTCGGCCACCGCATCGGCGAACGGAAACGCGCGTATGCGTAAAGCGTCAAGGTAAAGTTCGTCCTGCTCCAGCGCGGAGGCGGCTTCGCTCATCGCGGCGCTGGTGGAGCCGAAATAAATCGCGCCGTAAGGTGTTTTTTTCGCGGCAGCGCGTGGGAGCGGCTGCGGCAAAATCTTCTTGGCGTGCTCAAGTTTTTGCAGCAGGCGCTGCATGTTGTAAATGTAATCCGTTCCACGTTCGGAATAGCGCGCATACGGATCGCGCGAAGTGCCGCGCGTGAAGTATGCGCCGAGGCTTGGGTGTGTGCCCGGATAGGTGCGATACGGAATGCCGTCGCCGTCCACATCTTTGTAGCGGCCGAAATCTTTACCAGCTTCCAGATCGGCGGCGGTCATGACTTTGCCGCGGTCGTATTCGCGCGCATCGTTCCATTCGAACGGCTTGCACAAGTGATGGTTCATCCCGATATCGAGATCGGTCATCACGAAAATCGGCGTTTGCAAACGCTCGGCCAGATCGAGCGCTTGCGCTGAAAAGTCGAAACATTCGCGCGGATCTTCCGGGAACAGCAACACATGTTTGGTATCGCCATGCGACGCATAAGCGCAGGAGATGAGGTCGGACTGTTGCGTACGCGAAGGCATACCCGTCGATGGGCCGCCGCGTTGCACATTGATGATGGTGATCGGAATTTCGGCGAAATAAGCCAGCCCGATGAATTCGGTCATCAACGAAACGCCCGGCCCGGAAGTCGCGGTGAACGCTCGCGCGCCGTTCCAGCCCGCGCCGACAATGATGCCGATCGAAGCCAGTTCATCCTCGGCCTGCACGATGGCGACATTGTTGGCGCCGGTGGCAGGGTCAACGCGGTACTTCTTGCAATAGCCCTGGAACGCTTCGACCAGTGAAGTCGAGGGCGTGATCGGGTACCACGCGCACACCATTGCGCCGCCGTACAGACAACCGAGCGCAGCAGCGCTGTTGCCGTCAACGAAGATACGGTCGCCGACTTGATCGGCTTTGCGCACGCGCAGTCCGATTGGGTGCGGCAGATGAGCGATTACATAGTCACGTCCCAGATGCAACGCTTGCCGGTTTGCTTCAAGCAGTTTCTCTTTACTCCGGTACTGTTCTCCGATCAAGTGTTCGATAACATCGATGTCCATGTCGAGCAGTGCCGACAAAGCACCGACGTACATGATGTTTTTGAGCAACTGCCGTTGTCGCGGGTCGTTCCAGGTATCGTTGCAGATCGCTGTCAGAGGTACGCCGATCACGTTCACGTCATCGCGGAATTTCGATTTCGGCAACGCGCGCGTCGAGTCGTAAAACAGATAGCCGCCGCTTTCAATTTCCTTGAGGTCGGCGTCCCAGGTCTGCGGATTCATCGCCACCATGATGTCCACGCCGCCGCGTCGCCCCAGCCAGCCGCGCTCGGTGATGCGCACTTCGTACCAGGTCGGCAAACCTTGAATGTTGGACGGGAAGATGTTACGCGAACTGGCCGGCACGCCCATACGCAGCACGGCTTTCGTAAACAATTCGTTGGCCGACGCCGAACCGGAACCGTTGACGTTGGCAAACTTGATGACGAAATCGTTGATGGCAGTAATCGTTTTCATGCGACCACCTTCTTCTCGGCGATGTTCTGTTCAGCATGTGCTGTTTTGAACAGAAATTTCTGCATGTCCCAGGCGCCGGTCGGACATCGCTCGGCACACATGCCGCAATGCAGACACACGTCTTCGTCCTTGACGATTACGCGCCGCGTTTTCAGTTCGCCGGAGACAAACAGGTTTTGCGCGGTGTTCAGCGCCTGTGCTGACAAACGCCGCCGCAGATCGGCCTCCTCGCCATTGTGCGTGAGGGTGATGCAATTCATCGGGCAGATATCCACGCAGGCATCGCACTCGATACACAGCTTGTCGGTGAACACCGTTTGCACATCGCAGTTGAGGCAGCGCTGCGCTTCTTTCCACGCAACCTCAGCATCGAAGCCCAACTCTACTTCAAGCACGATACTCTTGAGTGCCCTGGAGGCCTCGACCAGCGGTACTTTGTTGCGCTGGCTGAGAGAAACATTGTTGTCGTAACTCCACTCGTGAATCCCCATCTTCTGCGAAATAAAGCGCGTCAACGGCGGCGGACGTTGCGTCACCTCCTGGCCATTGAGCATGAGGTCAATCGACAGTGCCGCTTCGTGGCCATGAGCGACGGCGGTGATGATGTTCTTTGGTCCAAAAGCGGCATCACCTCCAAAAAAAACTTTCGGTAACGTCGATTGCATCGTCGTCTTGTTCAAAACCGGCATTTCCCATTTATCGAACTCGATACCGATATCGCGCTCGATCCACGGAAACGCATTGTCCTGGCCGACCGCGATCAACACTTCGTCGCACTCGAAATGCGCGTCCGGTTCGCCGGTCGGGATCAACGAGCGGCGTCCCTGCGCGTCGTATTCAGCGCGCACGATTTCGAACACCATGCCGGTCAGGCGGCCGTTGTCGTGCACAAAAGATTTCGGCACATGGTAATTGAAGATCGGAATGCCTTCGTGCATCGCATCTTCTTTTTCCCAGGGCGATGCCTTCATCTCCTCGAAGCCGGAGCGCACGATCACCTTCACATCTTCGCCGCCCAGGCGCCGCGCCGAACGGCAACAATCCATCGCCGTGTTGCCGCCGCCAAGTACAATCACGCGCTTGCCGACTTTGTGAACGTGCTCGAAATACACTGACGCCAACCAGTCAATGCCGATATGGATGTGCGCCGTCGCTTCCTGGCGACCGGGCACTTCGAGATCGCGCCCACGCGGCGCGCCGCAACCGACGAAGACCGCATCGTAGCCTTCGGCCAGCAACGCCTTCATCGAATCAATCCGGTGGTTGTTGACGAACTCGACGCCAAGATCGAGGATGTAGCCGACTTCCTCATCAATCACTTCATCCGGCAAGCGGAAGCGCGGCACTTGCGTACGCATGAAGCCGCCGGCCTGAGGGTCTTGCTCGAACACCGTCACCGTATAGCCCAGCGGCGCCAGATCGCGCGCCACCGTCAGCGATGCAGGTCCGGCGCCGACACAAGCGATGTGCTTGCCGTTCTTTTTAATCGCGGCTTTGGGAAGGCGCAAACGAACATCATCCTTTAAATCGGCAGCAACGCGCTTGAGTCGACAAATTGCTACCGGCTCCGGCTTGTTGCCGGTGCTGGCTTCAACACGATTGCGCCGACACGCCGGTTCGCACGGGCGATCGCAGATGCGACCGAGAATGCCGGGGAACACATTGGCGCGCCAGTTGATCATGTAAGCGTCGGAGTAGCGGCCTGCTGCTATCAAACGAATGTATTCGGGGATCGGAGTGTGGGCGGGGCACGCCCATTGACAATCGACGACTTTGTGAAAGTACGCGGGATCGCGGGTATTGCTCGGTTGCATTTGAAAACCTCTTGCCACGAACAAGTTGCGGGCGAGTTTAGCCCAAGCATTATTGCCGTGCAAGACATACGAATAGTAGGGGTATTTTTACGAAGCACAGTTAAAACAGTGTGGTTA
>WQUA01000002.1 GCA_009786025.1 Pseudomonadota bacterium
AAAAACCCCGCCTGTTCCGCAGGCCGGATCGGCCACCGTCTTCATCGGCTCGGGCCGCACGCAGGCCACCATCGCCTGAATGATGGCGCGCGGCGTGAAGTACTGCCCCGCGCCGCTTTTGGTGTCTTCGGCGTTCTTTTGCAACAGACCTTCGTAGAGATCGCCCTTGGTGTCGGTATCGAGGCCAATCCAGTTTTCGGCGTCGATCATCTGCACCAGCCGCGCCAGCTTGGCCGGATCCTGAATCTTGTTCTGCGCCTTGAAGAAGATCGCGCCCAGCATGCCCGGCTCATGACCCAGTCTTTGCAGAACGTGCAGATAGTGCGATTCCAGCGGCTCCCCCGTCTTGCCGCGCAAGCTCGCCCAATCGTGGCCCTTGGGGATGTGGGTGTCGCGGTTGTAAGGATCTTGCGAATACTCGTGGGCAAGCTTGAGGAACAGCAGGTAAGTGAGCTGCTCCAGATAGTCGCCATAACCCACCCCGTCGTCGCGCAGGGTGTGGCAAAAATTCCAGACTTTCTGGACGAGGGTAGAGGTGTTCATGGACCGGCTGGATAAGGGCGTCTTGAAAAATTCTTTTTAAATCAATGGGTTGGGCTCTGCGTTCGATTCATTATCCAGGAGCGAAGTTAATGGAGCCGGTGTCCCGCTCCTTGATTCAACCGTCGGCTTGGAGTAAGTGGTGTTCCGCTTGCCGCCAGACGTGTTCGCCACCAGTAGCCCTTGCTCGCACCATCGCTTGAGCATCTTCGATGCCTTGAGCGTATCGACATTGGCGATCCGGCAAAGATCGCCGTTCGCGATAGGGCCATTCCGATCGATCCAGTCGCTGACCTGCTCCCACATGGGCGGGCGCTCTTCATTCAGCAGCGTCACCATGACCGCCGGCTGCGCACGGTCACGCAGCTCCCGGTACTGCGGCGGGTACAAGTTGCTGGCACGCATGACATCGAACATCATGGGCACCCCTTCGCCCGCATCCACGTTGGGCGGCTCAGGGAACTCGCGCAGGTTAGCGGCAAGCAGGGGGTTGCGGGCAAATGATTTCGTCCAGCGAATCGTGGCGGGAGTGATACGACCCGGCAAAAGTCCTGGACTCAGGACTTCGATGCGGTTGTCAAAGATGTGGATATAAATATCCTGATTCAGGCGGTAGTCGCGGTGAATCACGGCATTGGTAATCGCTTCCTTGATGACACGTTCAGGATAACGATGCATCGTGCGGAAACCCGACTTCGCCAGTGTCAACCCCTCCGCCAATTCATCCATCACGTAGGCATGGGCTTGCTCGATCAGACGATACAAAGGGGCGGACAGGGTTTTGGGTGTTTTTTTCAGATTAGGCACTGCACCGGCTTCGACCTGCGTGCCTTTGTAGTGAAAAACACGCACATCGGCCCGCGTCCCCGTGCCCGCCAACAAGGCTCCGGGATATTCTGCGAACAATAAGACCGCCGCGCGCAGCGGGCGAAGTTCACCAGCCGTTTTTCTGGCCAAACCAATCCGGTAAAGCTGATCAGCGATACCCGTCGGCGCCAAACCTCGTGCGCGCAGGAAAAGACGCCAAGTGTCCGTATCCAGCAAATCGAAATCGACATCCACCGGTTCCGATTCGGCGCTGCGGACGCCGCGCCGATACGAAAGCTCGGCAATCTCCGTCGCATTCATTTCGCGATTGCTGGCNTGTCCGCGCATCCATGTGCCGTCATCAAGGATGGAATGCACCTTGTCGCTGGCTGGAACATACAACGCCACGACCATGCCGTCCGAGCCATCGCGCAAAGGAACATTCAGACCGAAACCGGATATGCCCTCAATCACCGGCAAATGGTGTGTGCCGAGCTTGCGCAGCAATTCGTCGACTGCCTCGGGATTCTCACCAACGCCAAAAAGGCGATCCTGTCCTTTTGCCTTGCTGGCATCTTCTACGCCAAGCAGGAGCCAGCCGCCTTGTGTATTGGCAAAGGCGCAGATCGTTTCCAGCGCCTTTGCCACCATCTTGCCGGAGACGCGCTTGGTCTCCAAAGTCAGGGTTTCTGCTCGAGGCAGCGCCCAGTTCAGCAAGTTATTCGTCCACTTTGCGTCGGCAGTTTGCAGCGAGATCATGCTGGCTCCTTGATTTTGCGCCCGCGCGCTTTCTTCGCTGGTTCCCGCGCTGCGCGTTCGGTGCGGATGCGTTCCAGCAACGCGCTGGCCGGCTCGTCGCCCGGGTTTTGCGGGACGAGTTGGCCGGAAAAGGCGGCGCGGAGGATGTTTTGGCGTTGGGCGGCGGATTGGCGCAGACCGTGATCTATGGCGGCTTGTTGCTCTTTCACGGCAGTCAGCGCGGTTTCCAGTGTGGCGACGATTTCGGTTTGTTCTTCCGGTGGCGGAAGTGGGACAAGAAACACTTTGATGATTTGCAGGTTAAGGTTTGGCTGTACGCCGCCGGACGCTTGTTTGCGCATCGCCTCATAAGCATTGAGCAGCACCATCTTGACATGCGGCCTGAGCGTAGTGGCCGCCGTCTCGAAAACAATGGCTGCAATCGCTTGGTTAATGGTTGAAGGGAAAGCAAGTTCCGCACACTTGCCTCGCGTCTTTCCTTCACCATACATTGCAACCAGCAGCGAGCCAGCAGGGTATATCTCCAAGCGGCATTCATCCAGCGCAAGCTGCGTGACATGCTCGGCTGCCGATGTAACAAGCTCGTCATTGAGAGCGCCGCTGGTGGTCCACGGAATGTTGCCTCCTTCAAAATATGCAGGCTTTGAACGTAGCGGCGTAACGCCAGTCCCGACTTGTGCAAGCTGGTCAATCGTTGCCCACACCCACCCCTGCGGCAATTCAGGCAAACCGCTGGTCTCAGGCTTCACCGGCTCAGGGTATTTCTTCTGCCAGTCTTTCGGCGGGGTTTTGCCTTGTTCCTTGAACCTGGCGAGTTGTTGGGTTTCCCAGCGGGCGCGGCGTTCGGCGAGGATGCGTTCCAGCAGTTGCGCGCCGGTCTCGGCGGGCGCGTTTTGGGCGCGCCACTGTGCCGTGAGCGCGCCTTCCACGGCGGCTTTCAGCAACGATTGGCGGTATTGCGCCAGCTTCTTTTGCGCGGCCTTGAGTTCGGCCACGCCCGCGTCAAGATCGGAGAGGAGTTCTTCGAGTTTGGCGACGATGCGGGTTTGTTCGGCGGCAGGGGCAACCAACAAAGGAAAGCGTGCCAATGCTTGACTTTCAATGCTCGCTACTGTCGTCCCATCCTTGGAACATGCCGAGAGGACTTCGTGCTCCTTTGAAACTACTTGCCACGCAATAAAACGTGAGTCGAAGCCGTTTTCTGGAACAAACGCACGCATGTCTTGGTTGATCGTTACTGGCATGTCGTTGATTGCTACTGGGAGCGTCCGCGAAAGAATTCCAGAGCGCACAACGATGAGCACACTGTTCTTCGGAATCAAAGACAAACGCTCCAAGGCAGAGGATGTAATCTGGTCTTCGCTCGAAGCAACCAAGAATGACTTCATGTCTTTCGGGGAAACCCACGGAATCTTTCCATTGACCCAGTAGGTTGAATCCGTTTTTGGCGGAGTTCCTCCACCAATCGACACAGTTATTTCGGCCAAATTGGATTCAACCCAGCCCAAGGGTAGTGTCGCCCCCCCACTCACGCCACCAACTCCTCATTCATCTCATCCATCAGCCCATCCAGTTCCTTGCCGAACAGCACCCACGCTTTCTGCAAGCCGCCTTTGCCGGCCAGGCCGGGCAGATCGAAGTCTTCGCGGCCGATGTTGCAACTGCTGGCGATGTGGTCTTTCATCAGGCGCAGCCATTCCATCTGTTCAGGCGTGAAGGCCGTGCTGCGCTGGGCGTTGTGGCGGAAGATCCAGGCTTGAAAACGCCTGTCCACTTCGTCGGCGAAGGGCTTCAACTCGCCATCCAGCCCCAGGGCGAAGCGCACCAGTGANACCAGATCGGTGAGCTGCCGCTTGCGATCNGCNCCCTTGACCTGATGGCCGCGCACGCGGGCGTAGGCGCTCCACAGACGCTCGGTGGTGAGCATCAGCGGCGGTCGGGCCAGGTGCTGGTGCAGATCTTCGATCATCTCGAAGGTGAGGCCGCGGCGCCGGTAGGGTTGCTGGTAGAAAAAGCTCAGGGCGGCGATTTCGTCCTTGTGCTTTTCGAGGTATTGGCCAAAGCCGGCAATGACTTGTTGGGCCTGGGCCTCGGCCTGTTCGGAAAAGCCGGAGTAATTGACTTGATCAAGGTTGACATGGTCGATGAACTGCTCGCGTTCCACCCGGGCGTCTTCGATGGCATGGCGCAGTGCCGGGCTGTCGAACGGCGCGCAGGCGGCGGCGGTACGCGCATCGCGGGCAGCGGCGATTTCCTGGGGCAGCAAGGTGTCTTCGCTGCGGGTGATGCCGTGGGCCTTGGCGACTTCCAGCGCGGTTTGCACGATGGCGTCCGGATCGAGCGCGGTGATCAGCGCCTTGCCCAGTTCGCCCAGCGGGATGCCGTGGGATGCTTTTTCGATGCGGGCCTTGGCTTTGTCGTCCAGTTGCTTGTTCAGGCGTACCAGACGGTTGGCCAGCGAGAACACGGTGTCGCCGTCGCGGCTGCCCATGGCCACGGCCTGCAGCAGGTCTTTGAGGGGAACGCCGGGTTTTTTCTCCAGCGGGCGGCTTTCCGTCTTGAGCGACTTTTCAACGCCGACGGCGTCGATCAGCACAAAGCATTCCTTGGCGCCGGAGGCAGAGTTGCTGACGCGCTTGAGTCCTTCGGCGTCGAGGCTGCGCACGCCCCGACCTTTCATCTGTTCGTAGTACCCCTTGCTGCGCACGTCGCGCATGAAGAGCAATACTTCAAGCGGTTTGACGTCGGTGCCGGTGGCGATCATGTCCACGGTGACGGCGATGCGCGGGTTGTAGTCGTTGCGAAAGCTGGAGAGGATGCTGTCGGCGTCTTCCTCGGCGCGGTAGGTGACTTTCTTGCAGAAGGCGTTGCCTTGACCATACTCCTCGCGGACGATCTGAACGATGTCATCGGCGTGGCTGTCGGTCTTGGCGAAGATGAGCGTCTTGGGGGTTTCCTCGCGGCTGGGGAAGATTTGCGTTTCCACCGCCGTTTTCATCGCCCGGATCACGTTGCGGATCTGGCTGGGATTGACGACGGAGCGGTCAAGCTCCTTGCCGGTGTAGGCGATGTCCTCTACGGCCTCGGCCCAGCGCTTTTTGCGGGTGGCGCGGTCGCGATGGTCTACCCACCAGCCTTGTTGGATGATGCTGCCTTTTTTGGTGAATTCGGTCTCGATTTCGTAAACGTCATAGCCGACGTTGACCCCATCGGCCACCGATTGNTCNTAGGTGTACTCGGCGACGACGTTTTCCNTGAAAAAGCCGATGGTGCGGTTATCNGGCGTGGCGGTNAGGCCGATCAGGAAGGCGTCGAAGTAGTCCAGCACCTGTTTCCAGAGGTTGTAAATGCTGCGGTGACATTCGTCGATGACGATGAAGTCGAACGTCTCGACCGGTACGGCCGGGTTGTAAACNACGNNNTTTGCCTGACTGTCTGTTTGCCGCATTTCATTGAGCGAGGTGTCTTCCGCCGATTCGTCGATGGGTTCGCCGCTCAGGATGGAATACATACGCTGGATGGTGCTGATGCATACCTGCGCGTGAGAATCAATGTTGCTGGAAGCCAGGCGCTGCACGTTGTAAAGCTCGGTGAACTTGCGCGCGTCATCCGGCGGCGTGTAGGCCATGAATTCCTGATGCGCCTGTTTGCCGAGGTTGCGCGTATCGACCAGGAACAGAATGCGGCAGGCACCGCCGAATTTGAGCAGGCGATAGACGGAAGTGATGGCGGTAAACGTTTTGCCCGAACCGGTCGCCATGTGCACGAGGGCGCGTGGCTTGTCGAGCGCCAGCGATTTTTCCAGCCCGGTGACGGCGCTGATCTGGCAGGCGCGCAGGTTTTGCACGGGCAGCGGCGGCATGTCGTGAGCCAGCCGATGCCGCAGGGTGGACGGGCAGGCCAGCCATTCGGCCAGTTGCCTAGGCTTGAAGAAGTGAAAGATTTCGCGTGAGCGCGGATGTGGGTCGGCGCCGTCGGTGAAGCGAATGATTTCGCCCGTGGCCTCGAACAAAAAGCGCAGCGGGGCATTGTTCTTGCGCCACTTCAGAGCTGAATAGGCGTAACGCTCCGTCTGGGCTTCGGCGACGATGAGGTTGGCGCCGGCGCTGTCTTTCTTGGCTTCGATCACCCCGCAAGGCGTGCGATCCACGAACAGCACATAGTCGGCTGGCCCCGTGTCCGTGGAATACTCGCGCACAACCACGCCCTGCCCGGCGGACAGGTTGAGTTGGCTCTTGTCCTGGACGACCCAGCCAGCCTGTTCGAGCTTCTGGTCGATTCTCAGGCGCGCTTTCTCTTCTGGCGTCACGTAGGGGCTTTTTCGACGATCGCTAAAGCAAGCATTATAGCCATTCCCATAAGTTTTCTCCTTGGCTACGCTTCACTTGTCCAAGCCAGCTTGAATCCCGCCAGCGCCTCGATCCGCGCCGTGTGGAGCGCCGCCGGAATCGTGGCTGGATCGTCGGCGTGGTTGCGGGCGATGGCGGCTGCGTCAACGCTTTGCAGAGCGTCGGCAGCGCCTTCGAGGAAACAGGCGGCGGATAGCCCGTCCCCACCCCAACCTTCCCCTTGAAGGGGGGGGAGCGTTCTTTTCTTCGCGGCTTCGCGGCTTCGCGTGAGGTGATGTTTTTCTGACCCTTGATCTCTGATCTCTGATTTCTGTTTCATCCAATCTTTGGCGCCCACATCCACGATCATCGCATCGATCAACCAGCGCAGCCGATGAGGGCGACGCAACACATCCGCCGCCATCAGCAGCATCAGCAGGGTTTCTTCGTTCAATTCGGGCGCGCGCAAGGCTTCGCCGTGCCAGTGCGCCACCAGTTGCGCCGCGTCGCCGCAATCCACCGGCACTTTCAGCCGCGCCGACAATGCTTGCGCCAGCGGCACGCTGCGCGTTTCGTGCCCGCGATGGCTCGGCCATTGTTGCGGCGGCGTTGCACCTTTTCCCAGATCGTGGCACAGCAGCGCATAGCGCACCGGCAACACATCGTTGCGTTGCGCGGCGAAGTCGAGCACTTGTTCGATGTGAATGCCGACGTCGATCTCAGGATGGTGTTCGGGCTTTTGCGGCACGCCGTACAGCGCCGCAACTTCCGGCATCACTTTTTCCAGCGCGCCGCAAGCGCGCAGCACTTGCAGAAAGCGCGATGGTTTTTGCGTCATCAGCGCGCGCGCCGTTTCCTGCCACAACCGCTCCGCCGCCAGCGTTGACAGTTCGTCGCTATCGGCAATGCGCTGCATCAGCGCCAGTGTTTCGTCGGCGACGGTGAAATCGAAGCGCGCCGCAAACCGCGCCACCCGCAACACCCGCAACGGGTCTTCGACGAACGCCGACGACACATGCCGCAATACGCCGCGCCGCAAATCGCTTTCACCACCGTAAGGGTCGATCAGCGCGCCGTCCGCCGTTCGCGCCATCGCGTTGATGGTCAGATCGCGGCGGCAAAGGTCTTCTTCGAGTGTCACCGACGGATCGGTGTAAAACGTGAAGCCGTGATAGCCGCGCCCGGATTTTTTCTCGGCGCGCGCCAGCGCGTATTCTTCCTTCGTTTGCGGATGCAGAAACACCGGGAAATCGCGCCCGACCGGTCGAAAACCTGCGGCCAACATCGCTTCCGGCGTTGCGCCGACCACCACATAATCGTGATCGGCGACGGTCTCTCCCAGCAGCGCATCACGCACCGCGCCGCCGACTTCATAAACGCGAGCGCTTTCCGGCAATGAAACACCCCTGCCCGCCCCCTGAAGAAGGGGGCTGCCGTTTTTCTGCCTCTTGGGAGGGATATGTGGCATGAAGGCGAACTAAGCTAAAAAATCATTTTAACCGCAAAGAACACATAGAGTACAAAAGGGTTTCGATTTCTCCCTTACGTGCTTCTCTCCACGCTTTTGAAGGAGCAATCTGGCAACACTGGCGGGCGGCGCGGGCGGCTGTTGCAGGCAACGATGAAATAAAATTTTATACTGGCCACTTTCTCTGACCGATTGCAATAAAGTCGTAAGTACCTAAACCTTCATATTTGATTTGTTCAAGCGGAACAAATTCAACACCCCGGATTCCGGCATCTACAAAACGCGTTTTGCCCATTTCCGAGCAAATGAGGCTTGCCGCACTCGAAGGAATATCTTTCACATCAAAAAGATCAAAATCAAAACCCGGTTTTATCTCTATTGAATGATCTCTTTTGTCAACAGTCAAACATTCCGGCTCAAAAAATTTTCTGGGAATTGCCGCAAATAGATCGCCGGGTATTTCTTTACCGGACCCGTCAACACAATCCAACTTCAGGATTTGTTTGAAATTATGTTTTATTCCCGAAATCGCCGTCAGAAATTTTTTACTGATAACGTAAAAATAGGGCGACCCCTGCCTTACGTCAGAAATATATTTCTCCTTGACGACAAGAATCAGTTGACCCTGAATGTCTCCTATTTGATATTTCCATCGCTTTGGCCCCGCATACCATTCGTACCGACCATGCTTTTCAAGCGCGTCAGGAGAAAACTCAGGAACCATGATGGCAAAAAAGTCAGCATTGTCTTTTCTATTTTCAGATTGCATCAGGGTATAAAAATTTTTCTTCATGAATACCTCAATTCAATCTCGCTGACGACGCTTTCGGCAGCAAAAGGGCGAAGAGTATTTTCTTTGCGGTTAACTCCGCAACCAGCGCGGCGCAACGTCTTCCAGTGCCGTCGGCGTAACTCCCAATTCGATCAACGTGTTCGTTTTGCCATCGGGGCAAACGCTGTCTTTCTGCATTGAGCGCAATTGATCGCGGGTCATCAAGTGTCCCGGCAAGTGTTCGAGTAGCCAGGCCTGTAACAGCGCCAACGCTGTCGGCGTCGAGAGGATCGGGCGCGGCGATCCTGTCGTTTTCCCCAACCAGCGCAACAATTCATTGAGCCGGTAAACGCGTGGCCCGCCGAGCGGAAAGGTTTTGCCCGTTGTCGAAAAAAGAGGCAACGCGCGACAAAACGCTGCGGCGACATCGCCGACATACACCGGCTGAAAGCGCGTCCTTGCCGACGGCACCATCAGCAGCGGCGCTTGCGACAGTACGCGCGCGAATGTATTGAGGAACGTATCGTCGGGACCGAAAACAACGCTCGGCTGAAAAATCGTCCAGTGCAGTTTCGATTCGCGCACCGCCGCTTCGCCGTCGCCCTTGCTACGCAGGTAATCGCTCGGCCCGGACGAATCGGCGTTCAGCGCGCTCATGTGCAGCAGCCGCGCCACGTTCGCATCGGCACACGCCGTCACAACTTTCTGCGGCAACAGCGCATGAGCACGCGCAAATGTTTGCTTTCGTGTTTCACGGATGATGCCGACCAGGTTGATCACCGCCGCACTTCCCGCGAACGCTGCCGTCAGTTGGGAAACGTCGTACACATCGACTTCTCGCACATCAAGGCCGGGCAGCACCCACAGCGGCCTTGTAACTTCGCGCGAACGCGTCAACAAGCGCACGGCGTATCCGGCGCGCACCAGATGCGCTGTCAATGCCCGGCCGATGTAACCGCTGCCGCCCAACACGGTGACAATCGGCCTCACGGCGCGCTCCCTTCGGTCGTCGCCTGATCCGCCGAAAGTTTATCAACCTCCGCCGTTTCGGCATCGACAGGGCCGCGCGGAGCGGAAATCGCCTGCGTCGGCGGTGAAAATATCCACGCCAGCGCTTCCCGCAACGAAAATGTCTCCTGCCGCTGCTGGGCGTACATTTTGGCGTTGGTCAGCACTTTCTTGACGTAATCGCGCGTTTCATCGAACGGGATGGATTCGACCCAGACATCGCCTTCCATCGCTGCGCCGCCTCTGGCTGCCGCTCTGGCGCGCCAGGCGCGCGCCCGGCCCGGCCCGGCGTTGTATGCCGCTGCCGCCAACGCCAATGATCCGTCCAACCCGTCGAGACAATGTTTAAGGTAGAACGCGCCGAAGTCGGCGTTGACGGCGGGATCGTTGAGATACTCAATGCGGTAGTCAGCCATGCCCCGCTGTTTCGCCACCCAGCGCGCCGTGCGCGGCATCAACTGCATCAGGCCAACCGCGCCGGCGCTCGACACGATGTCGGGCACAAAGCGCGACTCCTGTCGCGCCACCGCATAAAGCCAGCCCGCATTGACGCCGTGCGCCGTGCCGGCGTTCTGAAACGCATCGGCGAACGGGCGCGGATAACGCAACGTCGGCTCAGCCGTTGTTGTCATCCGTTCGGCAGCAGCGATGGAACGATCGAACAGTCCCTGTTGCGCCATCGTCAGCGCTGCTGTACGCAATTCCGTATCGTTGAGCGTGCGCGCCAGCGCCCGCCACTCTTCCAACATTTCGGCGCGTAAATCGAGCGCTTGCAGTTTGATGATCCGCTGCACCGCGTCGCGCTTCAAAAAATCGCGCCCCGCTTCCGGCCAGGCTGGCGCGGCAGACACCGTCCACGGCGGTATGGCGGCCGGCGGCGTCAGCCGTTCATATGCCAGCAGACCATAATACGTCGGCTGTCCGGCCAGTTGCTGGTATAGGGCCTGCGCTTGTTGTGTCGCCGCTTCGTCTTTCCGCTGTTCCAGACAACGGGCGCGCCAGTAACGCCAGATTTCGTTGTCGCGATTTGCGGCAGGCAGCGCGTCGATCGCCGCCAGCGCTGCTTCGTAATCGCCGGCCCACAGCGCCGCCCGTATCCGCCAGGGCTGTTGCGCTTCGCTGAGCGACGCCTTGCCGGCTTCACTGAAGAAACGGTGCGCGTCGGGGTGCAAGCTGCGCGCCGCCTGATACGCCAGCCGCACATTGCCATATTCCCGGTCAGCCTGCGGCCATTGATCGCGTATCGCCACCCAGGCGCGGCGCGTTTGTTCAATATCCTGACGCGCCGCATGTTCCAGCGCGTAGTACAACAACTCGCGCGCGCCTTTTTGTTTCGGCGATGGCTTGCTGTTCAGATATTTCAACGGCGCCCGCTCGGCCTGCGCGAAAGCTCTCTCATCGGCGCGCTGTGCCGCCGGCAACCGTTGCCACAACGCCCGCGCCAGCGATACGTTCGCCGCCTGCACCGCCAGCACATAACGCGCCCGCAGATCATCATCAGTCAACACTTGTTTCGCCCGCATCGCTTCGAACACCGGCTTACAGGAATCTGGCAGGCTCTTGCCGGTCAGCCATAACGCTTTCCCCGCTTCCAGCGCGCTGTCGCCGTCGCGCTGATAACGGTATTGAATGCCATAGCAAACAAGCTCGGTATCCTCTTCCGCCGGCGGATAATCCACCGCAAAGGACGGCCAGTCTTGCGCTTTCCCCAGCGCTTTCAGCCAAGCGCGTTGCAACAACGGCGCCAATGGCGTATCGGCGGCCTGCCTGAGAAAATTATGGACCGGTTCATCAAGCTGCCGCAGCGGCATTTTTTCGAGGGCGACGCGCAGCCACCAGTAATCGACATACGGCGCCAGAATATGACCGGCCGGATTCAGCCGGTCGAACGCCGCCAGATTGCGCGCTTCATAAGCGGCTTTGCCGCCGATGATCGCAGCGTCGCCGGTCAGCGCCGGTTTATCGGCTGGCGCCGCTGTTGCCATTGCTGCCGCCAGACACCACACTGACAACGCCCATCCTGCTCTCGTCAGCCATCGTGCGCTTCTTTGCGAAAAAAATCTTTGCCGTTGCATTATTTCTACCTCATTGTCCCGGCTTTAATAACATGCCATTGCCTGAAATGCAAACTCCGATGCTGAAACCCGTCTGCGTACAGTTCTGCGCCACAACAGGTAAAATATGTTCTCGCTCAGAAAACGTACCGATTCGTAATGCCCATGCCGTCCTCTTCCGTCTCGCCCGCCAAAAAACGCGCCACCCGCCGCATTGACGACAACTTCGTCGAACTGCCCGGCGTCGAAGACGAGCCGGATCACCCCGTCGAGCCGCTACTCCCCGGCAGTTGGCTGGCCGTCCTCGGCGGAGGTCAGTTGGGGATGATGTTTTGCCAGGCCGCGCAACGGTTGGGTTACCGCGTCGCGGCGATCGACCCCGACCCCGACGCGCCGATCGGCGTCGTTGCCGACATGTTGTGGACGTCGTCGTACCAAGACACGGACGTGTTGCAGGCATTAAGCGAACTGGCGCAGGCGACAACGGTTGAATTCGAGAACGTGCCTTATGCCGCGCTGGCGCATCTGGCAATGCGAATGCCGGTGCGCCCCGCCGCCGACAGCATTGCCATCGCCCAGAGCCGCATCCAGGAAAAAATGTTTTTCGCCCGCCACGCTTTGCCAGTCGCCCCGTTTATGGTGCTGCGCGACAGCAGCGATCTTTCATTGCCGATATCGCAAGACCTGTTTCCGGGGCGCCTGAAAACCGCGCGCCTCGGTTATGACGGCAAAGGACAATGCGCAGTCGCTGCTCCCGATCAAGTCGCTCCTGCTTTCCGGCAACTCGGCAACGTTTCCTGCGTGCTCGAACAGCAATTACAACTGGCGCGCGAGATCTCGGTGTTGATCGCCCGCGACGTGCATGGCGATATCGCATTATGGCCGATAGCTGAAAACATTCACCGCAACGGTATTCTCGACGTGACCATCGCGCCAGCGCGCGTCAGCGAAGCCATCGCGCAGAGCGCCCGCGAACATGCGCGCAGTGTTGTCGAAAACATGGGTTATCGCGGCGTGCTGTGCGTCGAATTTTTTATCGATACGCAAGATAATCTTTATCTGAACGAAATGGCGCCGCGCCCGCACAATTCCGGCCACCACACGATTGAATCGTGCATTACTTCGCAATTCGAACAGCAGGTGCGAATCACCGCTGCGCTACCGCTCGGCGATACCTCTCAGAAAATGCCGGCGGTGATGCTCAACCTGCTCGGCGATTTGTGGTTCCCCGACGACGCTTCTGACAACAGCACGCCGCGCGAACCGGACTGGAACGCGTTGCTTGCCGACAGCGGCGCATGTCAGACACACCTGCATCTGTACGGCAAAAAAGAAGCGCGCCGTGGCCGCAAAATGGGGCACATCACCTGCTGCGCCGCAACACTGGACGACGCGTTGCAAACCGCGCGCCGCCTGCGAAAAGCGTTGCGTTTGCCGGAGCTGGACAGTCTGCGCTCATAGTCGCCGTCGGCGAAAGCGAAAAAGGAGCAACCATGAAAAAAGCCTTGGTCGTTATCGACATGCAAAACGATTTCATCGACGGCGCGCTGGGCTCGCCGCAAGCGCAAGCGATCGTGCCCAACGTGGTCGAGAAAATAAAGGCGCACCAGAAAAGCGGCAGCGCCATTCTCTTCACACGAGACACGCACCATCCGAATTATCTGCAAACCCAGGAAGGTCAAAACCTTCCCGTTCCGCACTGCCTCGAAGGTACACCGGGCTGGCAGATCGCCGAAGCCCTCGCCTCGGCGGCCCATCTTTCTTCATGCTTGATCTTCAACAAAGGCTGCTTTGGCAGCGTGGAACTGGCGCAATATCTCAGCCGCGAAGGTTACGACGAAATCGAACTGGTCGGCCTCGTTTCCTCTATTTGCGTCATCTCGAATGCGCTGCTGATCAAAGCGCACGCGCCGGAAACAAAGATCACTGTCGATGCCACCTGCACTGCCGGCGTTGCGGACGAAGATTACAAAGCGAGTCTGTGCGTGATGAAGATGTGCCACATTCATCTCCTCAATGAGGAGAGGCCATGACAGGCCGCGGCGGCGACAGCCCTCTGCCGAAACATCCCGCCGTTTACTTCGCAAAACACTGGCCGGAGTTGCAAAAACGCCGTCAATCGCCTGCACTGACAACATCGACATTGCTCGTTGTTTGCTTGTGTGCCGAATGGTGCGCCGTGTGCCGCGATTTCAAGCCGGAGTACCACGCGTTGGCGCAACAACACCCGGAAATTTTATTCGTTTACCTCGACATCGAAGATGACGAAGCATTCATCGGCGCGCTCGAACTCGACGATTTCCCAGCCCTCGCCGTTTTTCGCAGCGATGCGCTCATTCACTTCGGCGTCGTCAAGGCGAAGCGCGACAACATTGTTCGGTTATTGCGAAAACTCACCACCTCACCGTCGCAGCCACTAACACCGCCGCCGCCGTTGTTACCGTTGTGCAATGCTGTTGTCGGAGATTGCCTCGCACAGGATGACGCGCTTCGCTTATCCGGGCTTGCCCGATAAGCATCGCCCCGCCGCTTTTTTCGCCAGCGTGAGCGCCTTTTTGAAAAAACGCCCGATCCTCCATTCGCCGCTTCTCTCCTCTTTCGCCGATGGAGCGAAAGCCCGGCTATCGGCAGGGGGCAACCGAAAGCACTCGGCAGGAAGCAATAACCGTTCGTTCACGACCACGCTCCTTTTCTCTCTTCGGCCATTTCTGCGATGGTGGCCGCTCGCAGCATTTTCTGCGCTCGCTCGCTCAGCAATTTGCCGCCGATCGCCGCCCATCTCTCTGCGGTCAACGCTGCTTTCGCAGCGGCCAGCGTTTTCTCGTGTTCTTCTTCCGGCCGTAACATCACCAGAAAAACATCGTCGGTATCGGCGCCGTATTGGTTCATGTCTTTTCCGTTTGTCGTGACAGCCAACAAATGGATGGACGGATTCGTTGCAGAAACTTCTCTCAGCATTTTCAATTCCTACGCGCTGCCGACGAGGAACAGAATCGCTGCCATTAGCAACAGGCTGGCGACAACGCCGGTTATCGTCGCTGCGCCGACAAAGCGCAACAGATCGCGCACACCGCTTCGGCTCATCGCCGGAAAATGTTCGGGGGATGAAGCGCGTGCAGTGGCGTTGACATGGGATAAAAGGTTGACGGCAGAGGAAACGGCGGACATGTTTTTCTCCTTGCGGTAAGCGGTTGTTCAATGCCGCCATTACACCTGCCGACCGTGACGATTTTGGATGCGGTTGCTGCCAAAACACCGATCAATTGTGGCAAAGTGATGGCAATCTCCAAAAATCATGCCCGCCGCCCGTTGCTTCGGCTATAGTGCCGTTAGCGCGGTTTTGGTTTAACCCCCTCTCTCTCCTTGCGGGAGAGGATGAAGGTGTCTTGAACCTAAAACGCGCCAGTGTAACCCTTGCTTTTTGGAGAACTCCCATGAGCCGCCACATCGCCCTGATTGAAGACGAACCGGCATTGCGCGACAACTGCGCTGAAGCGTTGCGTCGGCAAGGCTATAAAGTGTCCACCTACACCAACCGCACCGAAGCGCTAGCCGCTTTTGCCGCTCGCTTGCCCGATCTGGCGCTGATCGACATCGGCCTCGGTGATGAAGTCGATGGTGGTTTTACGTTGTGCCGCGAACTGCGGGCGCGTTCGGAGCGCTTGCCGATTATTTTTCTTTCGGCGCGCGACAGCGATTTCGACGTTGTTGCCGGGTTGCGCATGGGCGCCGACGATTACGTCACCAAGGACGTCAGCCTGCCGCATTTAACTGCGCGCATCGCCACGCTGTTTCGACGCAGTGATCTGGCCACGTCGCCGCCGGAAGCTGACGACGTGCTGGTGCGCGGCGCGTTGCGTCTCGACTTGCCGCGGTTGTCGGCGTATTGGCAGGATACGCCAGTGCCGCTCACGGTCACCGAATTCTGGATGGTGCATACACTGGCGCGTCACCCCGGCCACGTCAAAGATCGCGAAAGCCTGATGAAAGACGCCCGCATCTACGTCGATGAGGCGACGATCACATCGCACATCAAACGCATCCGCCGCAAATTCGCCACGATTGATCCGTCCTTCGATCACATCGTCACCGTTTACGGTATGGGTTACCGTTGGAATCCGCAGGAAACATGAACGCCTCCACTCCTTCCTCTCGCCGGGGTTGGCGCTTCGGCATCCGGCTGCAACTGCTGTTGGCGCTGACTGTGCTGCTGATCCTGCCCTGGTTCGGTTACGAATACCTGCGCGAAGTTGACCTCTTTCTCAAGAGCGGTCAGGAACGGGCGCTGCGCGTCACTGCCAAAGCGGTGGCGACGGCTTTATACGAACGCCCTGATGTTCTTCGCACCGATAATTTCCTCTCTTTGCCGCAAGCGCAGCGCGAAGCCGATACCGCCGACTTCTCGGAAGCGCCGCCGGGAGCACCGGATTCGCCACCGCGGCTGCCGACGCAACCACTGGTCGTTACTCCGCTGTCGCTGCCGCATCCATCAACATCGCTTTCGGGCAATCTGCAGCAACAACTCGAAAACGCCTTGACGCCGCTGGTGCCTGCCAACGTGCGCTTGTGGGTAGTTGACCGCGATCTGCACGTATTGGCGCGACTCGGCTCGCTGCACCGGATGATCGACGAGCGACCGCCGCAGCCGTTCGCGTGGAGCGACCCCTGGCCCTGGCTGCGCGCGCATTTGATCGAGCCGATTTACGCGAGTTTGATCGACCTGCCGACCGAAGATTTCGTGGATGAACCGGAAGCGCAAACGCTGGCGTCGGCGCGCGAAGTCGAAAGCGCGCTCTCCGGCATTCCGATGCTTGGCCAGCGCCCGACCACCGACCGCGCCGCCACCGTCACCGTTGCCACCACGCCGATCTGGACCGGCGATCGCGTTGCTGGCGCCGTCATCGTCGAAGAAACCACCAACGGCATTCTTGCCGCCCGCAACCAGGCGTTTGAACGATTGTTTTCACTGCTGCTTGCCGCCGTGCTGCTGATCGCCGTCGTATTGATCGTTTATGCCTCGCGTTTATCGACGCGCATCCGCCGGCTGCGCAATGAAATCGAGCACGCCGTTGATGCGCGTGGCCGCGTGCGCACCATCGCCGCCAGCGCCAAAGCTGGAGATGAAATCGGCGACCTGTCGCGCAGCTTTTCGGATGTGCTCGGGCGCCTCGAAGAAGCCGCTATTTACCGCGAACAAATCGCCAGTCGTTTGTCGCACGAATTGCGCACGCCGATCGCCGTCGTTCGCAGCTCGCTCGAAAATCTGCACGAGCCGTTGTCCGAAGACGAGCGCTGCACTTACCTCGAACGCGCGCAAGGTGGGTTGACGCGGCTGTCGCACATCCTGGCGCGGATGACCGAGGCCTCGCGTCTCGACCAAAGCATCATCGACGCCGAACGCGCTGAGGTCGATCTTTGCGCGTTGCTTAAAAGCAGCGTTGAGGGTTACGCGCTGGCTTATCCTGACCGCCGCTTTTCGCTGCGCGTTCCCGATGCGCCGTGTCGTCGTTTTGTTGCGCCTGATCTGATCGTGCAAATGCTGGACAAACTGATCGCCAACGCGCACGAATTCGCCACCCTCGATACCCCCATTGACATCAGCCTGCAATCGACCGGCAAAAGTATGGTGTTGCGCGTCATCAACGAAGGGCCGCTGCCGCCCGAAGGCGACAACGCCGCGCTGTTTGAGCCGATGGTTTCCGTTCGTCAAGGCAAACGCAGCGACACGCCGCACCTCGGACTGGGGCTTTACATCGTGCGGCTGATCGCCGAATTTCACGGTGGCACAGCGCGCCTGTCGCCACGCGACGATGCGCTAGGCGCGGTGGCAACGATCACGCTGGATCATGCACCGAGTCAGGCTTCGGAATTAAACCCCTCCCTTCACGGGGAAAGCCGGGATGAGGACGGGTTTACGGGTGGCCAGAAAAAATAACCGCAAAAAATACATGGGATACAAAGAAAGCGCGGTTATTCTGTTCGTACAGGGACGGGTTTCAAACCCACCCTTTTTATTCTTGCGCGACAATGTGAATAACGCGGCGCTATCCTCTTCTGTGTCCAGCGTCTTGCGGCTCGACACGGGATGACGCGCTTCGCCTTTCCTTTTAATGCGCTGCCGTCGCTTCTTCGCCGCCCTTGCTGTGCGCCTGGACGCGCCTGGAGAGCCACACCAACGCAATGAGGGCCACGACCAGCAACGCTGAAACATAAAAAATCTCTTGTGTGGAAATCATATAGGCTTGTTGCGTAACCAGGTTATTGATGAACGCCAGCGCCTGATCATGGCTCATGCCCATCTGCTGCAAATGGTCGATAGTTTGCACCGCTTGCGGGTTCCCCAGTTGCACGGCCTCCACCAGTTGCGCGTGATGCATGTCGGCGCGGTGCTCCCACATGGTGGTGCTGACCGAAGTGCCGACGGCGCCCGCGGTGATACGGATAGAGTTCATCAAACTGGAAGCCGACGCAATGCGCCAGGGCGGCAAGCCCGACAAGATGATGGTCAGCAACGGAATAAAGAAAGTCGCCGTGGCGATGCCCTGGATAACCGTCGGCAACATCAACCCGGCCAAGTTGATGTCGGTGTTGAAATGCGAGCGCATCCAGAACACCAGGCCGAAAATCGCGAACGAAAAGCTGGCGTAAATACGTGGATCGACGCGGTTGATGGTGAGGCCTACCATGGGCGCGATGATGATGGCCAGGATGCCCACCGGCGCCATGATCATGCCCGCCTGTGTTGCGGTGTAGCCCATGTATTGTTGCACCCACAGCGGCAGAATCACCACATTGCCAAAGAACAGGCCGTAGCCGACCGAGATCGCCAGCGTGCCAGCCCAGAAATTGCGGCTTTTGAACAGCGTCACATCAACCACCGGGTGTTCCTCGGTGAACTCCCACACCATGAAAAACAAGAACCCGACCACCGCCACCGCCGCCAACGTCACGATCAGGGATGAAGAAAACCAGTCGAGCTCCTTGCCCTTGTCGAGCATGATTTGCAATGCACCGACCCACACCACCAACAGCGCCAGGCCGATCACGTCGATGGGCACGCGCCGGGTTGCCGATTCGCGTTTGTGATAAATGCTCCAGACGCCAACGACCGCGAGCAAGCCCACCGGCACGTTGATGAAAAAGATCCACGACCAGGTGACGTTGTCGGTGATCCAGCCGCCCAAGAGCGGCCCGGTTACAGGCGCCACCAGTGTGATGATGGAAAAGATGGCCAGCGCCAATCCGGATTTGGCGCGCGGATAACTGGCCAGCAGCAGGGTTTGCGACAACGGGATCATCGGTCCCGCTACGAACCCCTGCAATATCCGAAAGGCGATCAACATCGTTATGTTAGGCGCCATGCCACACAGCCAGGAACTGATCGAAAACAGCAGCATGCTGGCGATGAACAGCCGCACCTGCCCGATACGCTGGGTGAGCCAACCGGTCAGCGGCACGGCAATGGCGTTGGCCACCGCGAAGCTGGTGATAACCCAGGTACCCTGGTTCGGGCTGACGCCCAGGTCGCCCGCGATAGAGGGCAGCGACACATTGGCGATCGACGTGTCGAGCACGGTCATGAAGGTCGCCGCTCCCAGGGACAGGGTACCCAGCACGCGCGTGCCGCCCGTCAGCGGCGGGTATTCTTTGTGCCCGTCTGCGCTCATGGCCCCGCCTTACTTGCCCGCGCGCCCCAAGTTCTGGTCAATGATTTTGCGTACCAGCGCGTCGGCGCCCCGGTCGGCCTCGGCATAAACTTCGGTAGCGGCAATCGGCTCGACGGGCGGCGCGCCGACCAGTTCGGGGCCGCTGCGGTCTCTCACCTCTACTTCAGCCTCCATTGACAACCCTACGCGCAGCGGATGCGCCTTGAGTTGTTCCGGGTTGAGGCGAATGCGCACCGGCACTCGCTGCACCACCTTGATCCAGTTGCCGGTGGCGTTCTGCGCGGGTAGCAGCGCCGACGCTGCGCCGGTGGCGATGCCCAGGCCGATCACTTTCCCGTCGTACACCACTTTGCTGCCATACACATCGGCGGTGAGTTTGACCGACTGGCCGATACGGATATTGCGCAACTGGTTTTCCTTGAAATTGGCGTCCACCCAAACCTGATCGAGCGGCACCACCGACATCAGCGGCGCCCCCGGCGCTACGCGCTGCCCCAGTTGCACGGTACGCTTGCTCACATAGCCCGAAACCGGCGCCGGCAGTGTCGTGCGATGCGCATCAAGCCACGCCTGCTTGAGTTTGGCGGCGGCGGCTTTGACGTTGGGGTGATCTTCGACCGACGTGCCGTCGGTCAACGCCTGATTGCTGGCGAGCTGCTCGCGCGCGGCGCTGACGGCGGCTTGTGCTGCAACCAGCGAACTGCGCGCAGCGGTCAACTGGTCACGCGCATGCGCCAGCTCTTCGCCGGAGACGCCGCCGCTGTCGGCCAGCTTCTGGCGGCGCGCCAAATCCTGCTCGGCTGTTGCCAGTTGCGTCTGCGCTTTATCCACATCCGCCTCACGCAGTCTGACTTGCGCGGCCAGCGCCGCGTTGTCGGCGTAAAGCGTGCGCACCTGTCGCACCGTTTGCCCCAACGCCGCTTCGGCTTGCGCCTGCGCTACGTGGGTGTCAGCAGGATCGAATGCGATCAGCGTTTGCCCGGCCTGCACGCGATCGGTTTCGTCGGCATAGAGAGCTGTTACCGTACCGCTCACTTGCGGCGTAATCTGAACGATGTTGCCCTGCACATAAGCGTTGTCAGTGCTCTCGTAGCGACTGAGCACCAGCCATTCGTAGCCGCCCCAAACCAGGCCGGCAATCACGACCGCGACGGCCGCTATCAGGAGGCCGCGCTTGCGTTGTGGGCTTATCCGACGGTGTACGGCGACTTTCTCCAGCGCCGCGCCGCTGTTGTTGTGGGACACAGCCGGTGCGCCGGCGTTATGATTCGGACTGTTGCCGACTTGGGGTTGTTGCGGTTGATTCACGATGTTGAGTAGGATTGAAGTTGCGTTCAGTTTCGGGCGGCGGTTTTTTCACGGTTGTCGTGGTCGCCCACGGTCGGCGCCGGTGAAGGCCGCCAGCCCCCACCCAGCGCTTGCGCCAAACTCGCCTGCGCCATCAACGCCTGCGCTTGCAAGTCCACCATCTGGCGGCGCTCCGCGAGCACCGTGCTCTCGGCAAAAAGTACGTTCAGATAAGCGCCCAGCCCAACGCGGTAGCGGTCTTGTGCGATGGCGTAAGCGCCTTCGGCGGCGGTCAGCGCCTGCTCCTGTTGCTCGCGCTGCTCGCCCAGACTTTTGACCGCCTGCGCCTGATCGGCGGTATCGCGCATGGCGTCGATCACCGTCGCGTTGTAATCTTCGATGGCGGCGTCCACATCGGCGGTCTGACCGCGCAGGTTGGCGCGCAATCGACCCCCTTCGAAAATCGGCAGACGAACCGCCGGACCGACGTTCCATTCCAGGCTGCCTCCCTTAAGCCAGTTGCTTAAGCCCAGCGATTGCAGGCCGATTACACCCGCCAGATTGATATTGGGGTAGAACTGCGCTTTGGCGACCTGCACATTGCCTTCAGCGGCTTCCACTCGCCAGCGTGCGGCCACGATGTCGGCGCGGCGACCGAGCCAGTCGGCCGATAGTTCGGTGGGCAGCGCCAGCGTTTTAAACCCCGCCAGATGCGGCGCAACAACATCGTCCGGTAACCGCGGCTGTCCAAGCAGCGCCGCCAGCGCGTTGCGTGTCGTATCGGCTTGCTGCGCCAGCGCGGTCATTTGCACGCGCGAATCGGCGCGGCCAGCTTCGTTCTGCCGCACTTCCATTTGCGTATCGAGGCCGGCTTGCAGACGATCATGCACCAGTTGCAGAATCTGTTGGCGCTGTGCCAGCATGCGCTCGGCCACCACGCGCTGATCCTCGATACGCGCCCACTGAATGTAAGCGCGCACGACGTTGGCCGCCAGCAACACGCGCGCAGCATCCCGCTCAGCTTCGGTGGCGCGCGCCTGCCCGATGGCCGCAGCAATAGCGCCCGAATGCTTGCCAAAGAAATCCAGCTCCCAACCACCGTTGAGCTGGAGCGTGCCCATGTTGAACTGACTGCCGCCATAGGGCGGCGGATAGATATAGTTTTTCTGAAACTGCATGCGCTGCGCGTTCAGTTCACCATTGAACTGCGGCCAGTCGTCGGCGCGGACGATACCGACCGCGCTCTGCGCCTTGATCACACGCGCCGCCGCCGCATGCAGGCTGGGGTTATCCGAGAGCGCTTGCTCGACCAAACGATCGAGTTGCGGGTCACCAAACGCCTTCCACCAGTCAGCGGCGGGAAACAAATCCGGCGCGCTTTGCGCATTGGCGTCGCTCGCCTGCGTGGTCGGCAGACCGAGCGCATCGGCGTCGCGCAGCCTGGCGCTGGTTGTGATGCCTTGCATGTCGGCGCACGCCGTCAGCAACGCAGCACAAACCGCCGCCAGCGCAACGCCGGCCCGGCACACAAGCCGTCGCTTGTCCGCGGCCAAAGCTCCGGGAAATCGTTTCATGATGAACAACGCTCGCTTTTGAGGCTCAACCGCTCGGCATCGTCAGCCAGGCGCGTGAGCAAATCCTGCAATTGTCGCCATTCCTCGCGGCTAAAACCGGCCAGCGCGCGATTGTAAACCTGGCTGAGCACAAGCGGCACGCGCGCGGCGGCGGCTTGGCCCTCAGGCGTCAATTCAATCTGCACCACGCGCCGGTCGGCGGCGCAGGGCACACGCCGGCACAATCCCTTTTTCTCGATACGATCGAGCAAGCGCGTCATCGCACCGGTATCGGTACGGCAGAGACGCGCCAGCCCCGCCACCGTATTGGCCTGCCCCTGATAGACCTTGTGCAGCAGCACCCATTGCGGCGCGGTAGGGCCGCCCAGATCGGTTGCTTCGTTGACCAGTTGCGCTAACGCCAACTCGGCGCGCCGCAACATCGGCAACAGCCCCCGTTGATCGTCCATGCGATCCGGCCGGTAATACGCTGGCGCTCGCGTCGCCGTACGACCGGGCGGTGACGTACGGTGACCCGGCGGTGGGTTGGACAAAGGATCAGGTGATGCGCTGGGCAATGATTGGGCGGTCTTGATCATGAATGGAAACGGGGCGGATGAATCACAAACCATTGAGTACAAACAAACGGACGCAAGCAACCGTCCGCAAGCAACAAAGCATTTAGAGTATTTCCGAGACTGGATAAGATACCCGATTTTATTTGCCTATGCAAATATTGCATGGGCAATGATCTTGCCGGGAAGCCTCAAACGGCTTGTGGAAGAAAAAGGTCACCCGCAAAGAACGCGAAGAATTCTCACGTGGGGGCACAGGTTTTAGGCCCTCCCTTTCAAGTGGGAGAAGGAATGGGGGCGCGCAAAGCTTTCCATCAAGAGGCACTATTTCCCCCACCCCGCGTCCCTCCCCCGTAAATAGAGGGAGACTTCTTCTTGGCCTTCTTTGCGTTTAAATCATGTTTTGGGTTTCCCGGAAGCGCTTCGCTTATTCGGGCTTGCTGCGTGCGAAGGTGAAAAATCCTTCCTGCGCCTCGCGATACAATGCCGACATGAATCTTTCGGCAATTCTGCTCCATGGTCTGGGTCGCACGCCGTTATCGATGGCGCGGTTGGCGTGGCAATTGCGCGCGGCGAGTATTGATGCGCGTTGTTTCGGTTACTCGGCTATTTTCGAGCGTTTCGCGCCGTGTCGCGCACGGCTACAAGCACGAATTGAAGCGTTGGCGTCGCCGTATGTACTGATCGGTCACTCGCTGGGGACGGTGTTGATTCGTAGCGTGTTGCCCGAATTGGCCACTCCGCCGCTGGCTTATTTTTTCCTGACGCCGCCGACCGTTGCTTGTCAATTGGCGAAGCGGTTTGCTCCATTCCGGCCTTATCGGTGGCTGACCGGCGAGATGGGACAATTGCTGGCTGATACGGCGTTCATGGCAGCGCTGCCAATACCGTCAATGCCGGTAACCGTTTATGTCGGCACGCGCGGTTGGCGCGGCCGTTTTTCGCCGTTCGCCGATGAGCCCAACGACGGCATTCTAAGTGTGACGGAAACCGTATTCCCGGAAACATTGCCGAACATCCGGCGCGTCGAAATTCATAGCGCCCACACCTTCATCATGAATCATAAAGATGCCGTTCGCGATATGATTGCCGGGATCAAGGAAGCGGGAAACCGGAATGTGGCTTAGCTCGTTGCTCGTCGTTATCGGGGTTGCATGCGCGGTGGTATGCGTTGTCGCGCTGCTGCGATTGCGCGCTGTTTTGATAACGCCGTTTCCTCCTCTGATTGTGCGCCGGTTGCCAGATGACTTTCCGCCACCGACAGCTACTGCCGATCTCTACGAAAAAGCTGTCGCCGAGCTGGCGGCCCTCGGCTTTTCGTCACCACAGTGGGTGGTGATCGCGCCCGAAAAAGAAACGCCAGGCGCTTTTGCAGTAATCGCCGCCGTGTTTTGCCACGTGGAGAAAAATGCGCTGGCGTTGCTGCAACCACCTCTCGATCTCACGACGCCAAACGATTTGGCCTCCCATTTCATCACCCGTCTGGCCGACGACCGGAAACTCACCAGTCAAGTAGGCAACGTCTATGCGGAGGCTGTTGCCGACGACAAACACCCGGCACAAACGATTTTCGGAGCAACGCTCGCCGAACAATGGGCGCAGCATCAACAGTGGGTCGAAGGCTTCAACACTCCGGTAGCCGCCGGTTTCGGCGCGCTGGAAACTTTGTCGGAAGAATTGCAGGAAATGCGCGGCGTCGATGTTCGTCTGGTCAACGCCGGAAAATTATGGCGCGATGCACAAGGCGTCGCCCGCCCGACGTTGGCCTTCGCGTTACGTATTCTGCGACTTTATCGAGCACACCCAAAGGCGAAGGCGAACAAGATCACCGTGCCGCTCGCCCGACAAGTGATGTTTGCAACGTTCAACGAACACTGGCAGAAACGATCGTTACCGATACGCTGGTATTGGGCGCTGCTGACAACGTGGCTTGTTTTGTTTGCCGTCTTGGGAGTAGCGCTTCTGGGGCTGGGATTAACGTCCATACTCGTTATGCTCGGCGTTTTCATCCTGCACTTGGGCAGCCATTATCTGGCGGCGCGCGTATTGGGTTGCCAACACCAGCAAACCTCCATGATCCCTTTTTTGGGTTGCGACGCTGCCGACATCGAGCGAAAGCCGGGCGCAGCGCGACGCGCCTGGATGGCGATGATGGGGCCGCTGCCGGGGATTGCGCTGGGTTGGACACTGCTGGGTTTTGTCGATTTTAATGGGCTTGGCGCCGGAACATCATCAACAGTGGTACTGACGGCAGCGATTTATTTGTTGGTCTTGAATTACTTTGCGTTGCTGCCGGCGCGGCCGCTGGACGGAGCCCCTATTGTGCAAGCAATCTTACCGCCGCGCTGGCTCATTGCGCGAACGGCCTTCATTATGATCGTTTGTATCGCCGGGATAGTGACAGCGATTCATTTTGCTCTTTATCCGCTGATCGTTTTTGCCCTGGCCTTGTTTTTATGGATTCCTTCGCTCCTCGCCAATGATCAAATCGTGCGCTTGCTGGCGGCCAACCCCTCTTTCCCCAATGCTGCTCCCGATCAACAGCGGCGGCTGGCGCTCGAAGCGTTGCAACAACGCTACGGCGAAACCACGAACGCGTGGCGGCGTTTGCGACAGGCGCAAGCCGCCATCACTACATTGGCGCAAGCGCGGATAAGCCGAAAACACAAGATCGCACTGGCGACGGTGTATCTCAGCTTGTTGTGTCTGCCGCTGATTTTCTGGGGAGTAGCGACCATGGAAGCAGCCTCTGAGCGCGTCTTTTCGCTTTCGCAGATAAACCCGGAAAAACTAAAACAAACGCAACAGCGCGTCTTTCTGTCGCTAGAGGGAATGAAAGCCCCTCAACTGCTGGCGCGAATACCGGCCCCCGATCCGCCCAAACCCAGCGGCGGATGGTTCGCGCGGCTCAGAAAGCCGGTACCGCCGCCGTTGCCCGATCCTGCTGATCCGGAGCAAATCGTCGCCGCGCAAAAGCGGCTGAAAATCACTTTCCCTGATGACTATCGAGAGTTGTTGTCGTTGCACGATGGTTATCCGCCGCTACAGTTGTTGCCGGTCGCGCAAGTCCGGCGCCTATCTTTATCCGAAATAAACTTTTTCTTCGATGAAGGTCGTTTACAGGAATCGCGGTCGTTTTTTTCCTTCGCCTTTCCCCCATCCTCATTTAAGGAAGCCGATATGGCGGCGGCGCCGGGGCAACGCTCCTGGCACAACGAAGAGCTTCAGCGTTGCGTGGCCATCGGCGGCGGGACAAATGCTTCCGACCCTTCAGATCAAAAAGATACCGTGCCTGCTGAAACACCTCCGACGCTGCTCTGGTGCTCCGACCCGGCCTTTGAACAAGCGCGCATCGTTTCGCTGGAGGAATCGCTGTGGGCGCCGGATTTCACTACGTATTTGCGCTATAAAGCCACCCAAAGAATCGCCGCGCGCGAGCTTGCCAACAGAAGCGAAGCTCCATGAATTTGCGGTTTGCGGCGATAACGCAAGTGTTGCAGTCATAAGCAACGGCAATCCGACGCTCGAATAAGCCGGTCCGAATTTGATCGCGTTTACCAAAAAAACAATGCATCACGGTCTCTTTGTTGCGCGGTACAATACCTTATCACCACATTGTTCTCGTAAAGGAAACCGCGATGAAACTATGGAGCAACAGCTTTGCGGATTCGAACCTGATCCCCGGCGAATTTGCATTCGCCGTCATTGATGCGACCACGCATGTCGCCTTGTCCGGTAACCGCAACCCGCATCTGTCCTGGAGCGAAGTGCCCGCCGAAATGCAATCGTTCGTATTGATCTGTCACGACAAAGACGCGCCGAGCCAGGGTGATGATGTCAACAAAGAAGGTCGCGAAGTGCCCGCGTCACTGCCGCGCGTCGATTTTTTCCATTGGGTGCTGATCGACATTCCGGTCACGCAACGCGGCATTGAAGCCGGCAGTCACAGTCGTAGCGTTACCCCGCGCGGCAAGCCGGGGCCGATGGTGCCGATGGTGTCGGGCAGCATGCAGCACGGCCTTAATGATTACACCAGTTGGTTCGCCGGCGATCCCGCCATGCATGGCAATTACTACGGTTACGACGGGCCGTGTCCACCGTGGAACGACAGCATCGTCCACCACTATATTTTCACGCTGTACGCGCTCGATGTTCCTCGTCTTCACGTGAACGGCAAATTGACGGGGCCGGCAGTACGCGCGGCCATGCAGTCGCACATTCTGACACAGGCGTCGCTGACCGGCCTCTACGCGCTGAACCCGAGACTGGCGAAATAACGACAACGGGTATATTGAGGCGTTATGAAAAAAGCTCTCTTCGTACTGGCTGCCGCCGTCGTACTGACCGGTTGTGGCGTTGAAACTGCCACCACGGCGGCAACTGTCGCAAAAATGAAGGCCGAAGAGGCCGAGCGCGCTCAACAGCAACTGGAAGCGGCAAAAAAAGAAATCGAGGCGGTCCAGCAGGCAGCGCAACAGCGGATTGAGGACGCCGACCGCGACGCTCAAGCTGCGCCTGCCAGCGACCTACGGTCTCGTGGAGAATGACGGGGTTCTGACCTCCGCTCTCCAACGGCTGATACCTGAGCTCTGATTCCTGCTTCCCCTTGAAGGGGATGGCTCCGGCGGGTTACCATTTGAGATTCCGCCGTTTTGGCGCGTTGTATTTCAGGAGCCTAATATGCCTACCGTCGCCGCCGTTCTTTCGATGATTCGGGAACACGAAGTGCGCTTTGTCGATTTCCGGCTCACCGATACGCTGGGGAAAGAGCACCATATGACAGTGCCGTCCCGGTTGGTCGATGAGAATCTCTTTGAGCAGGGGCATCCGTTTGACGGCTCGTCGTTCAGCGGCTGGAAAGGCATTCAGGCATCCGACATGCTGCTGATGCCCGACCCCAATACGGCCGTACTCGATCCGTTCATGGAAGAGCCAACGTTGTGTCTCGCTTGCGATGTGGTCGATCCGGCCGATGGCAAAGGTTATTCGCGCGACCCGCGCTCGCTCGCCCGACGCGCCGAGGCGTACCTCAAATCGACCGGCATCGCCGATACTGCTTATTTCGGGCCGGAGCCGGAATTTTTCGTTTTCGATGCCGTTGAATGGGGCATCGACATGTCGGGTTGCCACTGCAAGATTTTCTCGGATGAAGCGCCCTGGATGTCATCGGAAAAAATGGAGGGCGGCAATCCCGGTCACCGCCCGCGCGTCAAGGGCGGCTATCTGCCGGTGCCGCCGGTGGACAGTTTGCACGACTTGCGTTCAGAGATGTGTTTGACGCTCGAAAAAATGGGGGTACCCGTCGAGATTCATCACCACGAAGTCGGTTGCGCCGGGCAGTGCGAAATCGGCACCCGTTTTTCGACGCTAGTGCAACGCGCCGACTGGCTGCAAATCATGAAGTACGTCATCCATAATGTCGCGCACCGCTACGGCAAGACCGTGACCTTCATGCCCAAGCCGATTGTCGGTGACAACGGCTCCGGGATGCACGTGCATCAATCGTTGTGGAAGGACGGCAAAAACCTGTTCTCCGGCGATGGTTACGCGGGCTTGTCGGAAACGGCGCTGTACTACATCGGCGGCATCATCAAGCACGCGCGCGCGCTGAACGCGATCACCAACCCCGGCATCAACTCGTACCGCCGGCTGGTGCCGGGCTTTGAGGCGCCGGTGAAACTTGCCTATTCGGCGCGCAACCGCTCGGCGTCAATTCGCATCCCTCATGTCACTAACCCGAAAGGACGCCGGATCGAAGCGCGTTTCCCCGACCCAACCGCCAACCCCTATCTGGCTTTTGCGGCGCTGATGATGGCGGGTCTCGACGGCATCCAGAATAAAACCCACCCGGGCGATCCCGCCGACAAAAATCTTTACGATCTGCCGGCGGAAGAAAATGCCCGGATCCCGACCGTCTGTTCCAGCCTTGAACAAGCGCTTGACCACCTTCGTCGCGATCATGAATTCCTGACACGCGGCGGTGTCTTCTCGAACGATCTGCTCGATGGCTTCATCGCGCTGAAAGAAGAGGAAGTAACGCGGATGCAGATGGCAGTGCATCCGATTGAGTACGATTTGTATTACAGCCTGTAACGGATGAAAGAAATTTCCGCGCGCCCCCCGAAAACAGCGCCCCGCCTTTTCGCCCGAAGCGCAGTGCGTCGTTTCGGCGTTCTTGCAGGTAGCGTGTTGGCGCTGTCCGCCGGCCATGCGGCGGCCTGGATATGTGTTTACGAAAACAGCGGCGGACAAACCTTGTACACCAACGTCTCGCCGGGGGCCGGCTGGAAAATGCTCCAGTGTTTCGCCTCCGTCGAGCCGTCGCCGGAAAAAAAACCTGGCACATCATCCTCCGCGCGTAGTGCGCTGCCGAAAGTGTCTGCCGAAAAACAGAAAGAGCGCGACTCGATGCGTCGCAAAGTTCTTGAAGACGAGTTGGCGACAGAAAGCAAATTGCTCAACGAGGCGCGCACCGCCTATGCCAACGGCGCGCCGGCGGCGTTGCCGGAAGAGTTCCTCAACCCACAGAAATACGCCGCCCGAATTGCACAGTTGCGTGAAACCGTTGGCCTGCACGAGCGCAACGTCGAGGCTCTGAAAAAAGAGATCGGCAAGATGTAGTTCGGGGGACAGAGCAGATGCCTGGTCGTACCGGATAAGCAAAGCACCCTCTGGGCTCGCTGACTCCTAACCGCGATTCAGTTTCTCGATCAGCGCTTTCGCTTTGTCCGACTCTTCGGCGCGCACAATGCGTGTCACCGCTTTCTGCAAAGCGCTGACATCGGCGTTCAGCACCCGCTCCTTGACAGCCAGTAGCCCCGCCGCCGGCATTGAGAATTGTCGCAGCCCCAACCCCAGAAGCAACCAGGTCATCTCCGGGTCGTCGGCCATTTCGCCACATAGGGAGATCGGCACTTTGGCTTGCCCAGCGCGCTTCAGGATATGCGCCAGCAGGCGCAGCATCGCCGGGTGTGTCGGGTTATAAAGGTGCGATACGGCTTCGTCGGTACGATCGACCGCTAGCAGATATTGGGTCAGATCGTTGGTGCCGATAGATAAAAAATCGAGTTGCTTCAAAAATGGGCCTAACGCCAGCGCTGCCGACGGTACTTCAATCATCGCGCCGATTTCCAGTTTGCGATCAAAAGCGACGCCCTCTTCGTTGAGCCGCCGTTTGGCTTCTTCAACCGCCGCCAGCAGCGGGCGGATTTCGTCGCTGCCGCTCAGCATCGGCGCCAGCAGTTTAATTTTACCGTAAGCCGAGGCGCGCAGAATAGCGCGCAACTGGGTTATGAACAGCGGCTGTTCGGCAAAGCACAAACGGATAGCGCGCAAACCCATCGCCGGGTTCGGCGCGACCCGCGCCAGACTGTCGATTCCGCCTCTCATTTTATCGGCGCCGAGGTCGAGCGTGCGCAACGTCACCGGCCGCCCCTCCATGCCTTCAACGACGTGGCGGTAGGCCTCAAATTGCGTTTCTTCGTCGGGTAAGGCATCGTGATTGAGGTAGAGAAATTCGCTGCGGAACAACCCGATTCCTTGCGCGCCGAATTCGCGCGCTTTGTCGAGATCGTCGGGGACTTCGATGTTTGCCAGCAAACTTACTTCGACGCCGTCGCGCGTCAGCGGGCGTCGCCACTTCAGCGCCTTTAATGATTCGCGGTGTGCTTCTTGCGCTTGTTGCAGCTTCCGGTATTCGGAGAGGATCGCGTGATCGGGGTTGGCAAGCACCACGCCGTGCGCGCCATCGACGATCACCAGTTCGCCGTCTCGCAGCAACTGACGAGCGTGACGTGTGCCGACCAGCGCCGGTATGCCGAGACCGCGCGCGGCAATCGACGTGTGCGAGGTGGCGCCGCCAAGGTCAGTAACGAACGCGGCGAGATGGCGGTGTTTGAATTGCAGCAGATCTGCCGGCGACAAATCATGCGCAACCAGAATGATGTGCGTTTCGCTATCGGCTATCGGTAAAGTACCGGGGCGACCCATCAACTGTTTCAGGATACGCTCGACAATTTGCATCACATCAAACTTGCGTTCGCGTAGATAGGGGTCTTCAAATTGCTCAAACTGCGCCACCCAGGCGTCCATTTGCTGTACCAGCGCCCATTCGGCGTTGCAGCCGTGTTCGACAATATAGGCCTTGACGTTTCCAACCAGGATTTCATCGTTGAGCAACGCTTCGTGCACATCAATGAACGCCTCGATTTCTCCGAAGAGGTCGTCCGACGCCATTTCTGCGCGCAGCGCTTTCAACTCGCGGCGCACTTCCTGAATCGCGCGTTCTAATCGGCGCTGTTCCGCCGCGGTCTGATCCGGCGCAACTGCATAATGGGAAACTTCGATCGTCGCATGGGAGACGAGCTGTACGCGCCCGATGGCGATGCCTTGGGAAACGCCGATGCCGTGTAAGGAAAAGCAGGAGGAAATCATATCGTCAGGGTTATTCCCCCTCGCCGAAATAGTCGTTAATCAACGCTTCCAGCGCTTCCAGCGCTTCACTTTCTTTTTCGCCGTCGGTTTCCAGCATGACTTTGGCGCCTTGACCTGCCGCCAGCATCATCACGCCCATAATGCTCTTAGCGTTGACGCGTCTATTGTTGCGCTCCATGAAGATGTCGCAAGGAAAGCGCGAGGCCAGCTGCGTCAGTTTGGCCGAAGCGCGGGCATGCAGACCCAGTTTGTTCAGAATCACGACTTCACGACGCAGCATCGCAGACATCGCCTTCCTTGTTGTTGTCCTCCACGCACATGACCCCTTGATGGCCGCCGGACAGCGCTTTTTGCGCCGCCATCTCCAAACCGTCACTGCGGTAGGTCAGCGCCCGCACCAGCATAGGCACGCTGGCGCCGCATACCAACGCTACCCGCTGCGGCTCGACCAGCCGCTGCGCCACACGGTAAGGCGTTGCGCCGCAGATGTCGACAAAAATCAGCACACCGGCGCCCTGATCGAGCGCTTTCACCTGCGCTTTCACCTGCGCGAAAAGAGTTTCGGTATTGTCCGTCAACTGCGCCGACTGCGCCGCACAATGCGGCGGACGCCCACCCATAACGTGCGTCAATACCTCCAGAAACGCTTCGGCCAGAGGCGTATGCATTAACAACAGGACGCCGACTTCCGCCGACTTTTTTTCTTCTAACGGTTTCATGCGGCTATGGTAACTCAGGTTATGGGAGACCGGGGGCATGAAGCCGTAAAAAACATTCCCGCATAAAGCCAGTTTTCGGGAACGACCTATCGGCAGGCTCCCACCCGCCGGTATTTTCGTGTTATTTCCGTTGCTTCGCAACGATTTCTTCGAGCCGGTCCGCCAGCAGCCCCGCCACATCAAAGCCGGTCTGCTCGGCGATTTCGACAAAGCAGGTCGGGCTGGTCACATTTACTTCCGTTAGAAAACCGCCGATGATGTCGAGGCCAACGATCAACAAGCCCTGTTCCCACAGTGTCAGCGCCAGCGCTCCGGCGATCTCGGCTTCCCTCCCGGTCAACGGCATCGCCCGGCCGCTGCCGCCCGCCGCCAGATTGCCGCGGGTTTCGCCCGCCGCCGGAATCCGCGCCAACGCAAACGGCACCACCTTGCCGCCAATGATCAGCACCCGTTTGTCACCGTCGCTGATTGCCGGGATAAACTTCTGCGCCATCACCGAACGAGCGCCAAAGCCGTTCAACGCTTCAACGATCACGTTACGGTTGAGATCGTCAGCACGCACCCGGAACACTAACGTGCCGCCCATGCCATCGAGCGGCTTCAAAATCGTATCGCGGTGTTCATCAATGAACGCCTGCAATGCGGCGGGCTGCCGCGCTACCAGCGTCGGTGTGATATGGCGCGGAAATTGCAGAATCGCCACTTTCTCATTGAAATCCCGGAGACGTTGCGGCTTGTTGAACACGGCCACACCAGCGCGTTCGGCAGCCTCCAGCGCGTAGGTGGCGTAAACATATTCCATGTCAAACGGCGGGTCTTTGCGCATCATCACTGCGTCGAACGCCGTCAAAGGCATTTTCGTCGGCGCTTCTTCGCGGCGCCAATGCGTGTTGTCGTCAGACACGGCGATCTTTCGCGCCGTTGCCCTTGCTTCGCTTCCTGCCTCGTTGCCGACGAAGAGCAACTCGCCGATTTCACAGGCGTACAAGCTGTGCCCGCGCTTCGCCAGCGCCCGCATCATCGCAACGCTGGAGTCTTTATACGCTTTGAGTTTGGCCAGCGGATCGAGAATGAAAAGAAGGTTCATGCGTGTACCTTTTGGGAGATTACACAAGGCATTTTAACCGCAAAGAACACAAAGAGCACAAAGAATAACTCTCACGCGAAGGCTTGAAGAGGAAAAGCCCCTTTTGAAAGGGTGACCGCCGAAACGGGCGAGGTTTGTAATGTTACAAGCGGTAGCGCCTGTCCCCGCCACATGAATTCTGCGACTCCACTTCGCTCCGCGCAGAATGATGAGCCTTTCTTCGCGCCTTCGCGTGAGAAGGTTTTTCTGACCTCTGATCACTCGACTGTCACGCTCTTCGCCAGATTGCGCGGTCTATCGACATCGGTGCCGCGAATTACAGCGGAGTGGTACGCCAGCAGTTGCAGCGGCGCGACGTGAATGATCGGCGACAGCAAGCTCGCGTGCTCCGGTACGCGTAGCACATGAATACCGTCACCGGCGGCAAGATGGCTGTCGAGATCGGCAACCACGTACAACTCGGCGCCGCGCGCTCGTACTTCCTGCAGATTGGATTTGAGTTTTTCAAGCAGCGCATTGTTCGGCGCAATCGCCACCACCGGCATGTCAGCATCGACCAGCGCCAGCGGTCCGTGTTTCAACTCGCCTGCCGGATAGGCTTCGGCGTGAATGTAGGAAATTTCCTTGAGCTTCAGCGCGCCTTCCTGCGCAATCGGGAAATGCAGGCCACGACCGAGAAACAGCGCGTGCGCTTTGTGCGTGAACGCTTCGGCCCAAGCAATGATTTGCGGCTCCAACCCCAGCGCCGCCTGCATCGCCGACGGCAAGTGTCGCAACGCCCGCAACCAGAACGCTTCTTCTTCGGCAGACAACCGATTTCGCTCTTTCGCCAGCGTCAACGCCAGAAGAAAGAGCGCCACCAGTTGCGTCGTGAATGCTTTGGTTGAGGCCACGCCGATTTCAACACCGGCGCGCGTCAAATAGCTCAATCCGGTCTGCCGCACCATCGCACTGGTCGCCACATTACAGATCGACAAGGTGTGAACGTGTCCCAGCGCCTTCGCGTGGTTCAGCGCTGCCAAAGTGTCGGCGGTTTCCCCCGACTGCGACACCACGATGACCAGCGCGTTCGGATTCGGCACGCTGTCGCGGTAGCGGTATTCGCTGGCAATCTCAACCTGACAAGGCAACTGCGCCAACGACTCGAGCCATTGCTTCGCCACTTGCCCGGCGTAATGGCTGGTGCCGCAAGCCAGAATCAAAACGCTGTCGATCTTCGGAAAAATCGCCGCCGCGTGCTCGCCGAACAGCGCCGGTGTTGCTGCCTCTACGCCTTCGAGCGTATCGGCGATCGCGCGCGGTTGCTCAAAAATTTCTTTCTGCATGAAATGCCGATACGGGCCAAGCTCGGCTTGTGCTGCGCTTGCTTCGAGTTGTATGAACGGTCTTTCGACGATGTTCTCGTTGCGGTCATAGCAAACGATCGCTTCGCGCGACAGATCGACAACATCGCCGTCTTCAAGGTAGGCAATACGGCGCGTCACCGGCAGCAGCGCCGCCGCGTCCGACGCCAGATAAGAGCCCTCTTCGTCACAACCGACTACCAGCGGACTGCCGAAGCGCGCGCCGATCAGCCTCCCCGGTTCGCGCGCCGATACAACAGCAATAGCGTAAGCGCCTGTCAGCTGTCGCACCGTTGCCTGCACTGCGCAGCGTAGATCGCCATGCGCCCCGCTTTTTGCATCAGCGTGCCAATGTTTGTGAACAAGGTGCGCGATTACCTCGGTGTCGGTTTGCGTGATGAATTCGTAGCCTTCCGCTTTGAGCGCCTCGCGCAGCGTTTCGTGGTTTTCGATAATTCCGTTGTGTACCAGTGCGATTTCGTTATGTGAGGTATGCGGATGCGCGTTGGTCTCGGTCGGTTTGCCGTGTGTTGCCCAACGGGTATGCGAGATGCCGGTCGCCGCATGAATTTTTTTAGCGTTGGCCTGCGCGGCAAGATCGGCCACCCGCGCCGTACTTACCAGCCGCTCAAGGATTCCTGTCGAATGCACGACCGCCAGGCCGGTCGAATCATAACCGCGGTATTCAAGACGGGCAATGCCTTCCAGAAGCACCGGAACGATGTTACGCGCAGCCGCCGCGCCGACGATTCCACACATAAATCAATCCTTTTTCTTGGCAGGCCTCGGCCAGTTTTTTTTGACGATGGGCCGCGTTCGGGTGAACGTCAGCGCTTGCGCCTCGGCATCTTCGGACAAGGTGCTGCCGGCTCCGATGGTCGCGCCTTGCCCGACGATGATCGGCGCCACCAGTGCAGTATTCGAGCCGATAAAAGCATCGTCTCCTATCGTCGTTTTATATTTGCTGACACCATCGTAGTTGCAAGTAATCGTTCCGGCGCCGATGTTGACATTGGCGCCGATCTCGGCGTCGCCCAGATAACTCAGATGGTTCGCCTTGCTGCCCGCCCCCAGCGTGCTTGCTTTGATCTCGACGAAATTACCGACGTGCGTGTGTTCGGCGAGTTTCGCGCCGGGGCGTAACCGCGCGTAAGGGCCGATCACCGCTTGCTTGCCGACTTCGGCGCCGTCGAGATGCGAGAACGGCGCCACCCTGACGCCCTCGGCCAGCGCGACATTGCGCAGCACGCAATACGCGCCGATCTCGACATCGTCGCCCAGCGTGACCTCGCCTTCAAAAACACAGCCGACATCAATGCGAACATCGCGGCCGCAATACAGATTTCCACGCAGATCGAAACGCGCTGGATCAGCGAACGTGACACCCTGCCGCATCAGCGCTTCCGCCTGTCGCCGTTGCACGATGCGCTCGACTTCAGCAAGCTGAACGCGATCGTTGATGCCGCGCGTGTCGCGCTCATCGTCAGCCTGTACGGTTTCGATCGGCACGCCTTCGCGCACCGCCATCGCCAGAATGTCGGTCAGGTAATATTCCTGTTGCGCGTTGTCACAAGTCAATTGCCCGACCCAGCGTTTAAGCAACGCGGTCGGTGCGGCCAACACGCCGACGTTGATCTCGTCGATACCCTTTTGCGCTTCGCTGGCATCGCGCTCTTCGACAATTGACTGCACATGGCCATTCGCGTCGCGCACAATGCGCCCCAGCCCTTGCGGCGATGGCGTTTTCACGGTCAACCAGGCCAGCGCCCCGCGTGCGGCGACATCACAAAGCTGGCGAACGCTGGACGCGGCGATCAGCGGGCAATCGCCGTTCATCACCAGCGTCAAATCAGCATCAGGCAACGCCGCCAGCGCGACCCGCACCGCGTCGCCGGTGCCGCGCGGCGGTTGTTGCTCGACGAAAACAAGACCCGCTTCTTTAGAAAACGTTTCCTGCACCACCGCACCGCCGTGCCCGACGACTACTGCCGTCGTTTGCGGCACAATGCTGCGCGCCGTCGCCAGCACATGCGACAACAAAGGCCGCCCTGCCAGATGATGCAGTACTTTCGGCAACCGCGACATCATTCGCTTGCCCTGGCCGGCGGCCATGATGATCACTTGAATGGAAGAAAAAGATTTCACGGTGTCAGGTATCAGAAATCAGAGCCAGGCGCAGCGCTGGCTGCCCGTAAAAATAACGCTCTGATGATAAAACATTTTGCTTCCGGCGGGGATGATGAATTCGGGCAAAACCTGATTTCGGGTGGAAACTTGGCGGGAAGGTTTTCACGCTCCCCGCAATTCCTGCAGCTTGGGTTTCCTGAATCCTCGCTTGCATGAGAACGGCGGCTCAAGAATCCGTTTTCTGATTTCTGAATTCTGATTCCTGCTTTGCCGCCCGCTCCTTGAAGTAGGTGACGGCAATCGGAATGATGGAGACAAGAACGATGCCAATCACGAAAAACGACAAATTGTTTTTAATGAACGGGATATTGCCGAAGAAATAGCCGAGATAGACCAGCGAGCAAATCCATAGTGTTCCGCCGGTAATGTTGTACGTCAGAAAACGTGGGTACGGCATCGTCACCACGCCCGCCAGAAACGGTGCAAATGTGCGCACGATCGGCACAAAACGGGCGATGATGATGGTCATGTTGCCGTATTTTTCGTAGAACTTCTGGGTGCGTATCAGATAGGCGCGCTTGTACCAGCGCGAATCCTGCCAGGCATAAACGCGCTGCCCGATCTTTCGGCCGATCGCATAATTGACCGAATCGCCGAGAATCGCCGCCGTTACCAGCAAAATAACCAGAATATGCACGTCAAGCTCGGTGCTCGCCGCCAGCGTTCCGGCGATGAACAACAATGAATCGCCGGGCAGAAACGGAAAAATCACCAAGCCTGTCTCGACAAAGATCACGAGAAAGAGCAGCGCATATACCCATGTGCCGTACTGTGCAACGAAGTTCGCCAGCGTCTGATCGAGCGCAAGGAGAGAAAACAGCAGCGTGGTGATCATCAAAGACTCGGCGTTTACGTTGTTATCCCGAACTGGCTTCCCTCTCCCCGCCCCTCTTCGGGAGAGGGGAGAGGGCCATCTGATTTCTGATGCCTGATCACGGCATGATTTTTTCGGCTTCCAGTCCAGTTTTCTTGCGTTCGGGCTTCACCAGATTTTCACGCGAAACGCCGAGCCACATCACCAGCGACGCCATCACCAATGCCGCCGAATACATGCCGAACAAAATACCGATGGTCAGCGCCATTGCAAAATAATGCAGCGCCTCGCCGCCGAAAATCAGCATCGAGAGCACCATTAACTGTGTTGACAAGTGCGTGATGACCGTCCGCGAGATGGTGCTGGTGATCGCGCTGTCGATCACGTGCGGCACACTGGCGTTTCGCATCTTGCGGAAATTTTCACGAATCCGGTCGGCGATAACCACCGATTCGTTAACGGAGTAACCGAGCACAGCCAACACCGCCGCTAACACCGGCAGCGAAAATTCCCACTGGAAAAACGCGAAAAAGCCGAGGATGATCACAATATCGTGCAAGTTGGCGACGATCGCCGAAATAGCGAAACGCCACTCAAAGCGCAGCGACAGATAAATGATGACGCCGATCACCACGAACAGCAGCGCCAGCGCACCGTTTTGATACAGCTCTTTGCCGACTTGCGGGCCGACGAAATCGACGCGCTTTTGCACCACTTCGCTGTTGTCCGCCCGTAGCGCCGACATCACCCGTTCTGACAGCTGCGCGCTGGAAATGCCTTCCTTCAGCGGCATCCGGATCAACGCTGTATCCGACGAGCCGAAGCTTTGCACAGTAAACTCACCGAGGTTCAACGTGTCAATCGTGGCGCGAATATGTTCCAGGTCGGCGACTTGCTTATAGCTGATTTCCATCACGGTGCCGCCGCGGAAATCGACGCCGAAATTCAAGCCCTTGTGCCACAGGAAAAAAATCGCCAGAAGAAACGTCACCAGTGAGATGATGTTGAACTTCAGCGCATGGCGCATGAACGGGATGTCGCGTGTAAACCGGAAAAATTCCATGATCCGTTATTCCTGAAAAGTAACTTGTGGCCAGCTCTTTATTTCGCGCCTTTTTCAGCCTTGGCGTGACGAGCGCCGTCAGGCGCCGCAAAATTGGCCAGGGCTTCGACCGACGGCTTCCATACTTGTCCGATCGAAATTTTATCGAGTCTCTTTTTGTGTCCGTAAATCACCGACACCAGGCCGCGCGATACGAACACCGCCGAGAACATCGAAGTCAAGATGCCCAGACAGTGCACCACTGCAAACCCGCGCACCGGCCCGCTGCCGAACATGAACAGCGAAATGCCGGCAATCAGGTTCGTGACGTTCGAGTCGAGAATCGTGCTCCAGGCGCGGTCATAGCCTGACGCGATCGCCGTGTGCGGCGACGCGCCCCAGCGCAATTCTTCGCGAATACGTTCATTGATCAGCACGTTGGCGTCGATCGAGATACCGAGCGTCAGTGCAATAGCGGCAATACCCGGCAGCGTTAACGTCGCCTGTAGCGCTGACAATAACGCCACCAGCAGCACCAAGTTCACGGTCAGCGCCGTTGCCGACACCAGTCCCATCACCATGTAGTATGCGCAAATAAACAACGCCAGCACGATGAAACCGCCCAGCACCGAGTGAAAGCCTTTTAGAATGTTGGCTTCTCCAAGCGACGCGCCGACCGATCGTTCCTCGACAATCTCCATCGGAGCCGCCAGTGCGCCAGCGCGCATCAGCAACGCAATATCGTTCGCCTCCCGCGTCGTCATCGCGCCGGAAATCTGCACCCGTCCGCCACCGATTTCCTCGCGGATCGTCGGCGCGGTGATCACTTCCGACTGATTGCGCTCGACCAGCAGGATCGCCATCCCTTTGCCGACGTTTTCGCGTGTCACATCCCTGAAAATCCGCGCACCAACATCATCGAGATTGACGTTGACCGAGGGCTGATTGGATTCCGTATAGCCTGGCTGCGCGTCACGGATACGGTCGCCAGTCAGCACCACCTGCCGCTTGACGAGAACCGGCTGTCCATTGCGATCCGTGTACAAGTCGCTGCCGAACGGCACTTGCCCGCGCAACGCCGATTCCCGCGCGCCCGGCGTTTCATCAACCATCCGGATTTCCAGCGTGGCCGTGCGCCCAATAATCGACTTGGCGCGCGCCGTATCGTCAACGCCGGGCAACTGTACAACGATGCGATCAGCGCCGGCCTGTTGAACGATCGGCTCAGCAACGCCCAATTCATTGACGCGATTGCGCAGCGTCGCCATATTTTGAACGACCGCGTTGTCCTGAATCCGTTTTTGCTCCGTTGCCGTTAACGACGCCACCAGCTGCAAATCGTCGTCACCGCCACGCGGCGCCAATTGCAATTCGGGGTTGCTGCGATTGATCTGATTGCGGGCGTCTTCACGCGCTTGCGCGTCGCGAAACCGCATAACAACCGTGTGATCTTCGCGCAAAACGCCGCGATTCTGAATCTTTTTGTCGCGCAGCAACGTCCGCAAGTCCGTTGAGTAACGGTCCGCCGCCTTGTCGAGCGCGCCCTTCATATCGACTTGCAGCAGAAAATGTACCCCGCCGCGAAGATCCAGACCCAGATACATCGGTTTGGCGTTGATTTTTTCCATCCAGGCCGGCGTCGAAGGCAACTGGTTCAGCGCAACGATGTAATCGTTGCCGAGCTTCTCTTGCAGCACATCGCGCGCCTGCATCTGGGTGTCTCGGCTCGACATCTTGAGTCTGACACCGACCGGATCGACGAAACCGTCGCCGTATGCGATGTTTGCATTCTTGAGCGTATTCTGCACCCGCGTCAGCAGCGCGCTATCGACCTTGACGGTAGCTTTGATGGACGACACCTGTATCGCCGGCACTTCCGGAAAGAAGTTGGGAGCGGTGTACAACGCGCCCAGCAACACAGCGACAATGATGATAAGGTATTTCCAGAGAGGATAACGGTTCATGATCGGAGAACGTTCTTTCGGGCGCGTCCCGCCGGACAGTCGGACAAACAGGATAGGCCGATAAAATCAAACGCGCCGAATCGCATCAAACCGGGCTTTTCGGCGGCGCTCACAAAACAACAGTTAAAAATCCTTGATCGTGCCCTTGGGCAACAGTTGCGTCACCGCCGCGCGCTGCACCAATACTTCCGTGTCCTTGGCGATCTCCAGCGTCATCGTCGATTCGTCAAGATTGGCGATCCGGCCGATCATGCCGCCGGCGGTTGCCACTTCCTCACCTTTTTGCAGCGCCAAAATCATGGCGCGGTGCTCTTTCGCCTTTTTCTGTTGCGGACGGATCAGCAGAAACCAAAAAGCAACGAACATCAACACCATCAGGCCGATGGACGTCATCTGCGAGGTGCCCTGTTGAGCGCCTTCGGCGGCCTGGGCAAATGCGGAACTGATAAACACAAGAACCTCCATTAAATAAAAGAAATGAAAACCAAACAGCCGGGGCGTGATGGCTTCTCAACTTATGCTGACGGCAACTCCGTCGCCTCCCGCCGCGCCGACCCGGATCAAGCCGAACCGCGCGGAAAACAGGGTAGTTTACCAGAATGTATGGAAAGCCTTGCCGATTTGGCCGCTACACGGCGGCATCCGAGCGAACCGGATGGAGAGCCGCGTCCCCGATGGCATATCCGGAGCGGAGGCTCGGCGCCCATTGGAACAGGGTCGGCAGCGCTTCTATCTGACGAATGTGTTTTTCACGCGACGCGAATACAGCATGTAGGGGATCCATATCATGGCGGCACACAATGAACGATATACTTCGGGCAGGGTCTCGGCGCTGCTTTCGGCGTCGGCGACAGGAAGAAATTTGCAGGCCAGGAAATCGGCGGTGACGATAATAATATTCAGCGCCATGTACCCGATAAAAACTTTTGGAAAGTACCGCGATTTCGTGAAGAAAAGGTAAAGCGAGCACCCGGCCAGCGCGATGATAACGAAATTACTGGCGACCTCGGAAAGGATCAGGGGCGCCCAAGCGGCGTGATAATGTTCAGCCCCCGGCGTCGTGAGCGCCTCCCACGACCCGTTGGTAAAAATGGGGAGAAAATCGACGGCCAAATAGTACAGCAAGCGCAAAATCGTGCCGATCAGCCCGAGGCAGACGAGAATCAGCCAGCCGCCAAGCCCCTTCAGTTCTTCGGCGGCGGCTGTCTCACCTTCGCCTTGCTGTAAGGTGGCGTGCGGCTCCTTCGCCCGTTTTCGCTGTCGGCGGATCAGATAAACCCAAAAGATGGCGAGGACCAAAGCCAGCGCCGCCAGCGGCGCCCACGACCCGTTTCCTTGCTGAACGTCAGCAGCAGCTTGCGCAAAAGCAAAGTTTATAAACACAAACCCCTCCTTTTGATCTGTCGAAAAACCTGTTGCGGCAATAGTGCTACGCCTCGGGTTGGAGTGGAATATACACCAACAGCGTAGTTTATCGAATGCATCGGAAAGCGCGTAGGGCGAGATTTATCTCGCCATTTCGGACCGCCCGGTGGGCACGGTTGTTCCGTTATCGCCTGTCTAGGCGTCGGGACTCGCCTGCTCCGACCTATATATCCGCCAGGTCGCCAGACATAGACAGGGCAATAAGCCTCTGCAACTCCCTTTTCAGGGAAACAGCCATGCCGGCATTATCCAATCCATACTTGGCGACCGTGCCGCTCAATTCTTTCTTGCCCAAAAACATCAGAACCCCCGCTATATACAACACAGATTTGGCAGCAGCCATCCCCTCGTAAGGCCGCATCGCAACGCCGGTCAAAAAATTTTCAACAATCACATCTTTGATTGTGTTTTCATATTTTGAGAAATGATCATACAGCTTGTTTAATTGGGTCTTCCAAAAAAAACTGCTCAGCTTCTTTGGCAGATAATTTTATTGAATTCAACATTTCAAAAGGGACTGACGTAGATTAGGAAGGCAACTATTACAAGAATTTTTGCGCAAAACAATTTCAGTTATCGCCCGTTCGAGCGTCGGGATTCGCAAGCCCACCCTGACCTGCGCAAACTTCGGGCTTCCTTTTCAGGGCATCCAGAACCCTTCTTTTAACCTCTTTATCATTGGTCGTGACATAGCGGGGGTATTTTTTTGCAACTTCTTCATTGACGATAACCCCCTGCTTTTGAACCCCCTCAAGTTTATATTCATTCTTATAGTCTTTCCAGGAGAAGAATATATCGTTGAATTTTTCATCCGGCTTATATTCAGGGTCTTTTGAGATCACCTCCCAGTCTCCCCCTGTTTGATCATCCAATAAAATAAAGTCATTGATCAGAATGGGCGCAATCAACCATTCATTATCTTTTGAGCAATCAAATATAGGGTGTTTTGACACACAGTCGAATATTTCGGCAATGGTTCCGCTCCTCAGTTTAAAGACGAGCCGCCCAAAGCCGTATAACTCCTGATCGATTTTAAACGAAAAGATGTCTCCAACCTCCGGCTTTATTCGTTTTTTCCGCTTCCCGGTTTTAATCATCACTTTTTCAACGCGAAGCTCTTCAAAATGATTTATGACCTCACTGTTGGCGTTTACAGAAAAGCCCAGCGTCAACAGGTGCTGCAACTCATCAAGCGTTGGTTTCCTGTGCAAATCTTTTTCATACGCAATTGAGATTGATTGTAAAAACCGTCGCACCTCATCCAAAACAAAATCGCCAACTTCTGCATCAGAATCATTGTTAATTTTCCACCAGCCCATATCAGAACCCATCTCAAAATCGTTTAAGCAGCATAGCACGAGGTTCTCAAGCCCCCCGACCTATGCGAACTATACACCCACGATGCGGTCTGTCGAATGAGATGAAGAGCTCGCTGAGGGTTATCCCGTCACTTCGGATGATTGCATGGTACGGCGGCGGGAAGCAGACGGCTTCCCCTACATTGTGTTTGATACGGAGGAGGATTTCTTCTTCGCGGCTCCGCGTAAAAGGAATCAGATCAGACGACAGGCTGCCACCTCTTGCGGCATTCATCGCCAACCCGCGCTCTGATCTCTGATCTCTGACTTCTGACTTCTGCCCCGCCGAAACCGCTCCACAAAAGAAGCCAGCGTTCCTTCTTCGATCGCCTCGCGCATCTGTTGCATCAGGTCGAGGTAGTAATGCAGATTGTGAATGGTCGCCAGCCTTGCACCGAGGATTTCGTTGGTTTTTTGCAAGTGGTGCAAATAGGCGCGGGTGTAATGACGGCAGGTAACGCATTCGCAGGTTTCGTCGATGGGGCCGGTGTCGGTGCGGTGGCGGGCGTTGCGGATTTTGATGTCGCCAAAACGGGTGAAAAGCCAGCCGTTGCGCGCGTTGCGCGTCGGCATCACACAGTCGAACATGTCAATTCCCGCAACGACGCCGGCGACCAAATCTTCCGGTGTTCCAACGCCCATCAGGTAGCGCGGATGGTTTTCCGGTAGTCGCGGCGCGATGTGGTCGAGCATCCGCAACATGTCCTCTTTGGGTTCGCCGACCGACAGGCCGCCGATCGCGTAGCCGTGAAAGCCGATATCGGTCAACGCCTGCAACGATTCGTCGCGCAAATCTTCATACATACCACCCTGCACAATGCCGAACAGCGCGTTCGGATTGCCGCCGTCAACGAACGCGTTCTTTGAGCGTTGCGCCCAGCGCATCGACAACGCCATCGACGCGGCCGCCTCCTCGCGCGTCGCCGGATACGGTGTGCATTCGTCAAACGCCATCACAATGTCGGAGTTCAAAACGCGCTGGATGTCCATCGACACTTCCGGCGTCAGCAGCATCCGGTCGCCGTTGATCGGCGACGAAAACGCTACGCCTTCTTCGCGGATTTTGCGCAACGCGCCGAGGCTGAATACCTGAAAACCACCGGAGTCGGTCAGGATCGGTTTCGGCCAGTTCATAAAACGGTGTAGCCCTTGATGCAGGCCGATCACTTCCAACCCCGGGCGCAACCACAAGTGAAAGGTGTTGCCGAGAATGATCTGTGCGCCGTTGTCGGTCAATTCGTCGGGCGCCATCGCTTTGACCGAGCCGTAGGTACCGACCGGCATGAAGATCGGCGTTTCGACGACACCTTGCGCGAGCTGCAGGCGACCGCGACGGGCGCGGCCGTCCGTACGTAAAACGTCAAAGGCGAAGCTCATGATTTTCTCCTCTCCCCTTGTGGAAGAGGGGGCAGGGGGGAGAAGGAAGCTGGCGCCCCATTTCTATTACCCCATCCCCGCCCTAACCCTCCCCTTGAAGGGGATGGAATTTTTCCACCTTGAAGAGGGAGGCTTGCTTTCTCCAAAAGCATCGCGTCTCCGTAACTAAAAAAACGGTATTGTGCTGCAACCGCGTGCGCATAGGCGGCGCGCATCGTCTCGTAACCGGCGAACGCTGCAACCAGCATCAGCAGCGTCGAACCCGGCAAATGAAAATTGGTCAGCAAGCAATCCACCACTTTGAAGCGATAGCCGGGCGTAATGAATAGCGCCGTTTCGCCACGGCCAACATGCAGCGCTCCCGTATCATCGGCAGCCGATTCCAGCGCCCGCAAGCTGGTTGTGCCTACCGCCACGATACGACCGCCGTGCACGCGCGCCGCCGCGATCGTCGCTGCTGTCTCTGCCGAAATTTCGTACATTTCGCGGTGCATCACATGGCGCGACAAATCTTCGTGTTGCACCGGCTGAAACGTTCCAGCGCCGACGTGCAGCGTTACTGTCGCCTGCCGCACGCCTTGCGCGTCCAGCGTGGCGAGTAACGCTTCATCGAAATGCAACCCCGCTGTCGGCGCGGCGACCGCGCCCGGCGCCCGTGCATACACCGTTTGATAGCGCGCGTCGTCCATGTCTTCTGCGGTGCGGCGAATGTACGGCGGCAATGGCATCTGCCCGTGTTCGTTCAGCCAAGAGACCAGATCGCCCGTGCCCTCGAAGCGCACCTCAAAAAAACGATCTTGCCGTCCCAGCACGGTGGCGCGTGCGCCATCCAGCGCAATGACCGTGCCTACGTTCGGCATGTGCGATGCCCGCATCTGCACCAACGCGCTATCATCACCGGTCAGGCGTTCGATCAACAGCTCGACGCGCCCGCCGCTTCCTGCTTTCTTTCCGAACAGCCGCGCCTTGATGACTTTCGTGTCGTTGAACACCAGCAAATCGCCCGGCGCGATCAGGCGCGGCAAATCCTTGAACGTCATGTCCGTCAACATCGGCGCATTGTTTTCCTTTGGAACAACGTGCAGTAAACGGCTGGCCGTTCGCTCCGGTAGCGGATACTGCGCGATCAGCGTCGGCGGCAGATCGAATTCAAAGTCACTTCGCGTGTAGGATCGGCGCCGGGGTTGGTCTGAAAGCGTCATGGCGGGGTCTGTAAGATGGGCCTGTATTTTACAGGATGGCCTTCGTGGGCCAGACCGAAGGCCGCGATCCGCCTCTTTTGATGCGAAGCGCCCCGTAGGGCGAGAGTTATCCCGTCACCTCGCGTCTCTCGGCAGGGTAAACCCTGCCCTGCCTTCTTGTTTACTCTTCGTCCTTTTGTTCATCAATCCCTACCGCAATTGACGAATAGCCGCAATCGACATTGGTGATTTCGCCGGTTACCGCGCTCGACAAATCGGAAAAGTAGAACGCGGCTACATTGCCGACTTCTTCGATCGTGACGTTGCGACGCAACGGCGCGACGTGTTCGACGTGCTTGAAGATTTTGTTGAACTGACCGATGCCGGAAGCAGCGAGCGATTTGATCGGGCCAGCGGCGATGGCGTTGACGCGCAATCCTTCGGGGCCAAGGCACGACGCCATGTAACGCACGTTTGCTTCGAGGCTTGCCTTGGCCACGCCCATCAGGTTGTAATTGGGAATCGACTTGGTGGCGCCAAGATAGGAGAGGGTCAGCAACGAACCGTTGCGCCCCTGCATCAGCGGGCGCGCGCCTTTCGCCATCGCCGCGAAGCTGTAGCTGGAAATGTCGTGGGCGACGCGGAAAGCGTCACGCGATATGCCGTTTAAAAAATCACCGGCCAGTGCTTCGCGCGGCGCGAAGGCGACCGAATGCAGCAAACCGTCGAGCGCTCCCCATTCTTTTCCGACCTTGTCGAAAAGCGCCGCGATCTGTTCGTCGGACGAAACATCGCACGGCGACAGAAAGCTTGGTTGAAACTCGGCGGCGACTCTGGTGACGCGCGCACGCAGATCCTCATTCAAATAAGTGAACGCCAGTTGCGCGCCTTCGCGACGGCACGCCTGCGCGACACCGTATGCAATCGAGCGGTTGGAGATCATGCCGGTAATCAGGATTTTTTTATCTTTCAACAGTCCCATAACAGTTCCTTATCTCTTGAAAAAACAATGGCGCGCCCTGCTTGCATCGCCACGCTCAAAACAAAGCTTGTATCGTATCAAAAACGCCGCAGGCGGCCACTTCATTAGGAACGCCCGGCTTCAATTCCTGTACGGCATCGCCGGCAAAAACAAGCACGCTACGCTTGCGAAATACTTCCTCGCTGTGCTGTCCCGGGTTCGGCAAACGCACAGCGGCGTCGAGGCTGCCGTTCGTTCCGGCATAAAAAGGCGGAATCCATTTGTCCGGGCGGGTTCCCTCCGGCGTGTCGGGCGGCAACCATAATTTGCCCGCCGAAAACGCATTCGGCGACGAGCAATTGCCGTTGTCGAAAAAAGCCACCCGGTACGACGCCCCCGGCGGCAAGCCGAATATCGAAACCGATAGCAACCAACGGTCATCCTTCTGGTAAATCGTGATTTTGCCCTGGGCGCTGGAGCCTCCCTTGGAAAACAGCGGCGCCGCCAAGCCGCGCAGCTTGCTCTCTCCCGCCTTTTCGACGGGGGTGTCTCGCATGTCGGTCGGTTTATTGCTACACGCCGTCAGCATCAATACCGCCAACGCTATGATGAGCCCCCTTGCTACCTTTCGCCGCTTCTCGCCTTCTGCCACGTTTCTTTCCCCTTGGTCTTCTCACCGCGTATGATATACCGAATAGCGTCACTCCCGATGGTACGGGTGCCCCGCACTCAAGCTTATAGCGCGGTACAGTTGCTCCGCCACCACGATACGCGCCAGTCCGTGCGGCAAGGTCAGCGGCGACAGCGACCACTGGGCGTCGGCGCTCGCTTTCAACGCCGCATCCAACCCGTCGGCGCTGCCAAGGATGAACGCTACATCGCGCGCCACATCGCGCCATTGCACGAGCTTTTGCGCCAGTTGCCGAGTGTCCCATCGTTGCCCGCGCTCATCGAGCGCGACTTTCAGGAATGCCCCGGTAGCACAGACCTCTTCAACGCGCGCGGCCTCCGCCGCCAGCATTTGCGCGACGGTTTTGCCGCGATCGCGCGCCTCCGGTTTCAGTTCAACGACTTCGGCGCGACAGTCGCGCGGCAAGCGCCGCAGATAATCGTCAACACCAGCCACCATCCAGCCGGGCAAGCGCTGGCCGAATGCGATGATTTTCAGCCGCATTGCCGGGGTTCACTCCGCCACTATTTTTCCGGCGGTCTTCCGGGTTGTTTTCTTTACGGCGGCTTTCTTTACCGTCAACTTTTTTGTGATGGCCTTTTCGGCGGCTTTTTTCACAGCGGTTTTCTTTGCGACCGGCTTTTTCGCCGCTACTTTTGTCGCTGTTTTTGCCGCCGCTTTCTTGAGCGGCATTCGCAACGGCACCGGCGGCGACCACAGTTCTTCGAGGTTGTAGTACGCGCGGATCGCCGGTTGCATCACGTGGACGACAATATCGCCAGCATCGACCAGCACCCATTCGCCGCCTTCTTCACCTTCGACGCCAACAATCGTCGCTCCCGCTTCTTTCAACTTGTCACGCACATGTTGCGCCAGCGCCTTGGTCTGACGAACGGACGCCGCACTGGCAATCACCAGCGTGTCGTAAAGCGTCGTGAGTTTGCGCACATCGAGCGCAACAATGTCCTGCGCCTTGATGTCTTCAAGGGCTGCGACGGCGACTTTTTCCAGCGTTTGTTTCGATTTACCTGCCATGAACCATTTCCTGATAAAGAGCGTGGCGGGCAATATAGGCCAAAACCGGCGCCGGAAGCAAATCGGCAACGTCTCCCGCCTGCCCTGTTGTCAATGCCCCCGCCGCCAATGCCTCCCGGATTCGGGTGCTTGACGCCGGTTGCGGCGGCAAGGACAAATGATACACCAGGCCGGATGGGCGGGAAGTAAGCGCCTGCTTATTTTCGGTCACCCGGGGTGCAACAGCCGCTTGCAGGATTTTCGGTAAGGCGCTGAATGTCGCTCCCACCGCGCCCCCTTTTGAAAAGGTCGGGCCGTTTGCCCCCCTCTCTCCCAACCTCTCTCCCGCAAGCGGGAGAGGGGAGCCGGCACGGTTAATCACCACGAAATGCGCCACGTCGAACAATTCCTGCCAACGGTGCCAACCAGGCAATTGCGCAAACGCGTCCTCGCCGATGATCCACAGCAACGGAGTATTGGGCAATTCGGCGCGCAAACTTTGCAGCGTCCACAAGGTGTAATTCTGCTGGGGGCTATCGAATTCGCGGGTGTCCACCACCAGCTCAGGATACGGCGCCGTCGCCAGCCGCAGCATCGCCAGCCGGTGATGGGCCCCAGCCGCTGGCGCTGCCCGGTGCACCGGCTCACGCGCCGGAATCAAACGCACCTGATCCAGCCCGAAGTGAGCGCCGACGCCGCGCGCGATGGCCAAATGCCCGCGATGAACCGGATCAAAAGTCCCTCCCAAAAGTCCCACTGCGCGAAGGGGCAATAACGAATTCATGCGTTTGCACTTACGTAATAAAAATTTGCTATCAATCGTTTCAAAAAAAATCATCACCTTTTACGGCATTGTAATCGTAAAACGCTTTGCCTTTCGCTATGATGCATTTGTTCCTTTTTCTTTTTGGAGTTCTTATGAAAAAAATTGCCATGTTCCTTCCCGTTGCCGCTTTTCTCGTTGCCGGTGTCGCTTACGCCGAAAGCGGTGAAGAACTGGTAGCGAAACACAAATGCACCGCTTGCCACAAGGTTGACAAGAAAACCATCGGCCCGGCCTTCCAGGATATTGCCGCAAAACACGCAGGCGACGCCGCCGCTCCGGCGCAAATGGCCGAACATATCAAGAAAGGCAGCCGGGGCGTTTGGGGTCCGGCGCCGATGCCGCCGCAGTCAAGCGTATCTGACGAAGACATCAAAGCGATGGTTAATTATGTGTTGTCGCTGAAGAAGTAACTTCAACCAGACCAAGACGACAAACGGGCGGCAACTTGCCGCTCGTTTGTTTTATGCTTTTCTTCGCGCCTTCGCGCAAGGATTCTTTTTTGCGTTCTTTGCGTTCTCTGCTGTCAGTTTGCCCTCTGACCTCCGCTCACGGCACCACCGACATCTGCATCCTCTTCTCAATCCGTTGCGCGTGCGCTTCGAGACGCGGTGGGAAAATTTTCTGATAGCGCCGCGGATTGGGCAACATCACCGCCAACCGCGCCGCTTGCTGTGCATCCAGTTGCGCGGCGTTGACTCCGTAATAATGTCGCGCTGCCGCTTCGGCGCCGAAAATACCATCACCCCATTCGGCGACGTTCAAATACACTTCCAGAATGCGTTCCTTGCTCCACACCGTTTCGATCATCACCGTGATGATCGCTTCTTCGGCCTTTCGCGTGTAGCTGCGCCTGGATGACAGAAACAGGTTTTTGGCGAGTTGCTGGCTGATGGTCGAACCACCGGCGACGGTCTTGCCTCGTTTCAGATTTTTCTCCAACGCTTTTGTCATGCCGTTCCAATCGAAGCCGCCGTGGTCGAGAAAGCGATCGTCCTCAGCAGCAACGACGGCGCGCTTCAACTGTTTTGAAATACGCTCATAGGGCACCCACGTCTGTTGCAAAGTCGCTTTCGGGTCTTTTTCTCGCATGGCCGCCAGCCGCTCCGCCATGACCGCCGTTTCGTGCGGATTGGCATAATTCCACCAGACCACTTGCGCGAAAAGCCAGCAAAAATAGAGAAACCCGGCCAGCAGCAGCCACAAAAAGCCCCATTTAAGCCATCGTTTGATTCGTTTCATGCTTCCCTGATTGCGCTGCCGAAAATGCCTGTGTGCATTATAAGATGGGATATTTTGACAGCGTGCCATGATGCCTTTAAGCTGTGATTTTCACGCCTTTCGCGTGTTGTGACTTCGCCAACAAAAGGAATACCGTGCTCAAAAAAACTGCCTTGAATCCTCTGCATCGGGACGCTTCGGCGCGAATGGTGGATTTCGGCGGCTGGGACATGCCGATCCATTACGGCTCGCAAATCGAGGAACATCACGCGGTGCGCCGAGATGTCGGGATGTTCGACGTTTCGCACATGGTGGTGCTCGACATGAAAGGCGATGGGGTGCGCGCTTTTCTGCGTTACGCGCTCGCCAACGATGTCGAAAAACTGCAAACGTCGGGGCGGGCGCTTTATTCGTGCCTGTTGCGCGACGATAGTCATGTGCTCGACGACTTGATCGTTTACTTCATCGACGAATCGTTTTTCAGAGTCGTCGTCAACGCCGGCACTGCCGATAAGGATGCCGCCTGGTTTGAATCGCTGCGTGCCAAACATGCGCCCGCCGTCACGATCCAACGCCGCTACGATCTCGGTATTCTCGCCGTTCAGGGACCAAACGCCCGTGAGCGCGTCTGGCAGGTGTTGCCGGAAGCGAAGCCGGCAACCGCCGAATTGAAACCCTTTTCGGCGGTGACGATGAAAAGCCCTCCCCTTCAAGGGGAGGGTGGGGATGGGGTTTCTTCTCCTCCAACCCCTCTCCCACAAGGGGAGAGGGGCACCGAACTCTTCATCGCTCGTACCGGCTACACCGGTGAGGATGGTTTCGAGATCATCGCGCCGCACGATGCGATCATCGCGCTCTGGCGGCAACTGACCGCCGTCGGCGTGCGCCCGTGCGGCCTCGGCGCCCGCGATACTTTGCGCCTTGAAGCCGGAATGAATCTCTACGGACAGGATATGGATGAAACCGTGTCGCCGCTCGAATCCGGCTTGGCCTGGACGGTCGATTTCAAGGACGCCGCGCGCGATTTTGTCGGCAAGGCCGCGTTGTTGGCGCAACCTCCGGCGCGTCAACTCATCGGTTTGCTGCTGCTCGACAGCGGCGGCGTGTTGCGCGCGCACCAGATCGTCCACACCGATCATGGCGATGGCGAAATCACCAGCGGCACCTTCAGCCCAACGCTGGGACGTGCGATCGCGCTGGCGCGGATACCAAACACCGTGCAGGAGGGCGATACCGTCGCCGTCGCCGTGCGCGACAAGCGGTTGAAAGCGCGCGTCGTCAAGCCGCCGTTCGCCAAGCAGGGTAAAGTATTGATTTCCATTTAATCGCTCTTTTCAGCAAAGGATTGTTCATCATGAGCCAAATTCCCGCCCACCTCAAATACACCGCCAGCCACGAGTGGATTCGCCGCGAAACTGACGGCACTTTGACCATCGGCATCACCGACCATGCGCAGGAAGCGCTCGGCGATCTCGTGTTCGTCGAACTGCCTGAAGTCGGTCGCGCGCTGGCCGCCGGTGAGGCCTGCACCGTTGTCGAATCGGTGAAGGCGGCCTCCGATGTTTACGCACCGGTGGCCGGCACGGTCGTTGCGCAGAACGACGTGGTGAAAAATGCGCCGGAACTCATCAATCAGAACGCTTACGACGCCTGGCTGTTCAAACTCCAGCCCGCCGACGGCAACGCGCTCAATGCGTTGCTCGACGCTGACGCTTACGCGAAGGAAATCGGCTAAGCCGCGCATTTTTATCGCTCCACTTGGTTTGTTTATGGCCATTCCTCAACTGACTTACCTGCCCTCTTTTCAAAGGGGCGCCCGTCGAAGACGGACAGGGGTTTGCCTCAGTTATTTATGGGAATAGCTAAACATTTTCTCTAAAACGCTCTACACAGGCTCCTCTCATGTCTCATACCGCCTTTGCCCACCGTCACATCGGTACCACCGCTACCGAACAAGCCGAGATGCTCGACGCCATCGGCGTCTCTTCGCGCGCGGCGCTGATGAATGTCGCCGTCCCCAAAACCATCCGCAGCAAAGCGCCGCCGGCTGTTCCTGCTGCGCTCAGCGAAGAAGCCGCATTGGCGCAATTGCGTGCGATCGCCGATAAAAACGTTTTGATGAAGTCTTTCATCGGTCAGGGTTACTACGGCACGCACATGCCCTCCGTGTTGTTGCGTAACATTCTCGAAAACCCGGCCTGGTACACCGCTTATACGCCGTACCAACCGGAAATTTCGCAAGGGCGGCTGGAGGCTTTGCTGACTTTTCAGACAATGGTGTGCGACCTGACCGGAATGGACATCGCCAACGCGTCGATGCTTGATGAAGCGACTGCCGCCGCCGAAGCGATGACGCTGGCGCTGCGTTCAGTTGACAGCGCGGGGTCATCAAAATCGATGACCTTCTTTGTCGCTGACGATGTGTTCCGGCAAACACGCGATGTGATTCTGACCCGCGCTGCGCCGCTGGGCATTCGCGTCGTCGTTGGCCCGGCGTCGGCAGCGGCAAACACCGACGCTTTTGCAGCGCTGGTGCAAATTCCGGCCGCTGATGGCGGCTTGCACGATTACAAAGCGCTGGCCGACGCGGTGCACGCGCGCGACGGCAAGCTGATCGTCGCCGCTGATTTGCTGGCGTTGACGCTCATCGAAGCGCCAGGCGTTTGGGGCGCCGACATTGTGGTCGGCAGCGCCCAACGCTTTGGCGTGCCGATGGGTTACGGCGGCCCGCACGCCGGTTTTCTGGCGACGCGCGATGCGTTGAAGCGCTCGATGCCGGGACGGCTGGTCGGTATTTCCGTCGATGCGCAAGGCGCGCCTGCTTATCGCCTGGCGTTGCAAACGCGCGAGCAACACATTCGCCGCGAAAAAGCGACATCGAACATCTGTACCGCACAAGTGTTGCTGGCAGTGCTGGCCGGGATGTACGCTGTTTATCACGGCCCGCATGGGTTACGCGCAATCGCTACGCGCATTCACCATTTCACCGGCGCGTTGAAAGCGGCGCTGATCAAACTCGACGCCGCTATCGTCAATACTTCTTTCTTCGACACGCTGACCATCACACCCGGTGGCGGCGAACTGGCCGACCTGCACGCCAGCGTCCGCAAGCATGGAATGAATTTTCGCGAGATCGATTCCAGCGCACTGGGCGTTTCGCTCGATGAAACGACCACCGCCGCCGATCTCGAAACCATTCTTGAAGCGTTCTCCTTTGCACTGTCAAAAGAAAAACTGGCTTCCGCCAAGGCAGCGTTGCACGCTACGCTCGGCAGTCACGTCGAAGCGATTCCTCTGGCACTGCAACGAAAGACGCCGTATTTGCAGCATCCCGTTTTCAACCGCTATCACACCGAAACCGAAATGTTGCGTTATTTGCGCCGCCTTGCCGACAAGGATTTGGCGCTTGACCGCACGATGATTCCGCTCGGCTCGTGCACGATGAAACTGAACGCGACCAGCGAAATGTTGCCGATCACCTGGCCGCAATTCGCCGAACTGCATCCGTTCGCACCCAAAGAGCAAGCGCAAGGTTATCGCACTTTGATCGACGATTTGGCGCAACGCTTGTGCGCGATCACCGGCTACGATGCGTTCTCGTTGCAACCGAACTCCGGTGCGCAGGGTGAATATGCCGGGCTGATTGCGATCCGCGCCTACCACGCTTCGCGCGGCGACGCGCAACGCAGCATCTGTCTGATTCCAACCTCAGCGCACGGCACCAATCCGGCGTCGGCGCATATGGCGGGAATGCAAGTCGTCGCTGTCCGTTGCGACAGCGACGGCAACATCGACCTTGTTGATCTCGAAGCACGCGCCGCTGAACATGCTGACACTTTGGCGGCGGCAATGATCACCTATCCGTCCACGCACGGCGTTTTTGAAACGACCATCCGCAAAGCCTGCGAGATCGTTCACCGTTATGGCGGCCAGGTGTATATCGACGGCGCCAACCTGAACGCGTTGGTTGGCTTGGCCGCACCCGGCGACTTCGGCGCCGATGTCTCACATCTGAACCTGCACAAAACTTTTGCAATTCCGCACGGCGGCGGCGGCCCTGGCGTTGGCCCGGTCGGCGTCAAAAAACATCTCGCCCCGTTTTTGCCGGGGCATCGTATGCTCGGCAATGCCGCACACGTTGTTTCCGCCGCGCCGTTCGGCAGTGCGTCGGTGCTACCGATTTCGTGGATGTATCTGGCGATGATGGGGCCAGACGGCTTGACCGCCGCCAGTGAGGCGGCGATTCTCTCCGCCAATTACATTGCGCGTAAGCTAAAAGAGCACTATCCGATACTTTATACCGGCGCCGATGGTTACGTTGCGCACGAATGTATTCTCGACCTTCGCCCGCTCAAAGCGAGTGCCGACATTGAAGCTGAGGATGTCGCCAAGCGCTTGATGGATTACGGCTTCCACGCGCCGACGATGAGTTTTCCGGTGCCGGGAACACTGATGATCGAGCCGACCGAGAGCGAATCGAAAGCCGAGCTTGATCGTTTCATCGCAGCGATGATTTCTATTCGCGACGAAATCCGTTCGATAGAAAACGGCGTGATGGACAAACACGACAACCCGCTGAAAAATGCGCCGCACACAGCCGCGATGGTCTGCGCCGACCAATGGCCACACAAGTACTCGCGTCAACAGGCAGCGTACCCGTTGGCGTCGCTGAAAGCGAACAAATACTGGCCGCCGGTCGCGCGTATCGACAACGTTTACGGCGACCGTAATCTGATGTGTTCGTGCCAGTAGCGCAGGAATCAGAAAAACCTCATTTCACGCGAAGACGCGAAGGGGAAAGCCCCTCCCCTTTTTTGAACGGGGCGTCGGTGAAGCCGACGGGGGTTTGTACCCTCTCCCACTTACTTCGCTACGTTCGCAACGTTTCTCCTCTTTGCGCCTTTACGTGAAATGGCTTTTATAAGTGAGCAACCCTTTCCCCACCCCGGCCCGCTCCTTGAAAGAAAGGGTGCTTTCATTTTTTCGCGGCTTCGCGTGAGACCGACCCTCTATGGTTCGCTACGCTCGCTACGACCTATGCGCTGCTTTTTGCTTTTTGCTTTCTGATTTCTGATCTCTGACTTCTGCCCTCTGATGCCTGACCACCACCGCCCCATTCGCAGCTACGTCCTCCGTCAGGGACGAATCACACCGGCGCAACAACGCGCGATCGAAACGCTCGGCCCGCAGTTCTGCCTGCCTTTCTGCAATACCTTGCTGGACTTTGCTGCCGTGTTTGACCGCCATGCACCGACCGTCCTCGAAATCGGCTTCGGCATGGGTGAAACGACCGCTCGTATTGCCGCCGCACACCCCGAACACAACTTCATCGCGCTTGAAGTTCACAGTCCCGGCGTCGGCAGTCTTTTGCAAAAAATAGAAAGTGCGCACTTGACGAATCTGCGCATCATTCAGCACGACGCTGTCGAAGTGGTCGAGCACATGATCGCGCCGGCGTCGCTTGTCGGCGTCCACATTTTTTTCCCCGACCCCTGGCCGAAGAAAAGACACCATAAACGCCGGTTACTGCAAGCGCCGTTGGTTCACGAATTAGCGCTACGTTTGTTCGACGGCGGCTATTTTCACTTCGCTACTGACTGGGCCGAATACGCCGAAGACGTCTTGGCGACGCTGTCCGCCGAACCTCTGCTCAAAAACAGCGTTGTCGGTTTTGCGCCCCGCCCCGAAACACGACCGCAAACGAAATTTGAGGCGCGCGGCCTGCGTTTAGGGCACGAAGTTTTCGATTTGCTTTTCGTTCGGGTATCGCCCGATCAAGCACCAGAGATCAGGGATACGGGATCCGGAATTTAACCGTAGAGAGCGCAAAAACCCCTTCACAAGACACGAAAAGAGACAACCCATAAAAGGAAACGAGCAAGATACGACAACGTCTTGCGCGGGCTGATTTGTTTTGCTATATTCGTAAGGGATAGATTTTTTCCTTCGCGCAACAATGCTCTCCGCTTCCGCTTTGGCTTTTCGGGATTTTTTTGCGGCACGCGATGCGACGATGCTGGCTTCTGCCTATTCGGCGCTTCTGGAAGGCGGCGCTATTGCCGCCGCCGATCTTGGCGAAACGCCTGACTGGCTTCAGGAAGAATTTGCATTCAACCGCCTTTTTGTCGGCCCAATGGCTCCGACAGCACCGCCGTATGCTTCCGTATGGCTGTCGCCGGAACCGCTTCTGATGACAGCCGAAACCTTAAAAATCCGCGCGCTTTATGCTTCGCTGGGGCTGGAAACCCCCGTCGATGGTACGCCGGACGATTTTTTGCCGTTTGAACTGGAAAGCTACGCTATCCTGTGTTCTCTAAAAGAAACAATCCGACAGCCGGAAGCGGTTGCCGCTGTCGATGAAGCATTATCGTGGCTGGTCACAGAACATTGGCGCGGCTGGTTGCCGCCTTTTCTCGCGGCGGCGCTTGCTGACAAGGCTTTGCCGCCCGTGCTGCGCGCCGTCTTGACCGGATTCGATGAATGGGTCAGTCAAACCCTGGCGAACCCGTTTCCCGTCTCTCACGACCTCAAAGGAGTCTCTCATGTCTGTGAAATCTCCGCCTGACCCCCACTCGCCCATCATCGCCCCTCCAGAGGTATGCTGCCCATCGCGGCGGCAACTTTTGCAGGCGGTGCTTGCTGGCGGCGTCTGTGTCGCTTTACCCGTCGGCAGCCTTCTGCGTCCGCTGACGGCGCAGGCCGCCGCTCCATCCGGCGCCTCCTTCAAAATTGGCGGTTACCAAGTCTTCCGAAACGCCTGCCCACGCAACTGCTATGATACTTGCAGCCTGAAAACGTATGTCAAGGACGGCGTGATCCGGTTTGTCGAAGGCGCGCCGGAATCGACTTTCACGCACGGCGGTTTGTGCGTCAAGGGTTATACCTATCCGCGCCAGGTTTACGAACCGGCCCGGATCAAATATCCGATGCTTCAGGAAAAACGCGGCAGCGGTAACTGGAAACGGATCAGTTGGGATGAGGCCGCTGACCGCATCGCCAGGAAAATTCTCGAAATCAAGGAAAAGGACGGCTCCTTGCTGGGTTTGGCGTTGACCAAATACTCCGGTAATTTTGGCATCACCCATTATGGCATCGAAGGATTCATGTCCTCGCTGGGCTATACCTCGCGGCTCATCGGCACACCGTGCTGGCCGGCAGGTATCGACGCGCAAAATTACGACTTCGGCGATATGGTGTGCAACGATCCGGAAGACCTGCCGAAAGCGAAGTACATTATCGTCTGGGGCGCCAACCCAGCATGGTGCTCGGTGCACTCGATGAAATACCTGTACGAAGCGCAAAAAAACGGCGCGCGCCTTCTGGTGATCGACCCGGTGTTGACCCAAACCGCCGCCAAGGCCGATGAGTTCTGGCAGGTACGTACAGGCGAAGATGGCGCGCTGGCGCTGGGCATGGCGCGCCACCTTCTTGATCGTAACCTGGTGAACCAGGATTTTGTTCGCAATCACGCGATCGGTTTCGAGGCGTTTGCTGACTATTTGCGCAAGAATGTGACCGTCGAATGGGCGGCGCAACGCAGCGGTATTCCAGCCGCTGATATTCGCCGCGTTGCTGAGGCATTCGCGAAAGCCAAACCGGCAACGATCTGGATCGGCTACGGAATGCAGCGGCACACCAACGGCGGCGCCAACGTGCGCGCCGTTGACGCGCTGCTGGCAATGACCGGCAACATTGGCGTGCCCGGCGGCGGCGCTCGCTACGCACATCTGATGACCTGGGGCTTCAACTACCATGCGATGACCCAGAAGCCCCCTGCCGGCTCCAAAGGATTCCACGGCAAAAGCGGCCCGAAGGGCGAATTCGATTTCGCCGGCGCCGCTGTCGCCGAATACACCGACCGTACCATGAACATCAACAAGACCGCGCAGGAAATTCTGGATGCCTCGGATCCGCCGGTTCGAATGCTGTGGTCAGCCTGCAAAAACCCGGTTGCGCAGGATTTTGATCACGCCAAAATGCTCAGGGCGCTCGAAAAACTCGAAATGGTCGTCTCGGTGGATTTGTTCTTTAACGAGACCGTCAAGTATTCGGACATCGTGCTGCCGACCATAACCCCGTTTGAAGAGTGGACCGTTAACGCTTCATACTGGCACTACTGGGTCGGCCTCAACGAGCAGGCGATTCGGCCAATGCATGAGTGTAAGTCTGATAACGAAATCCATGCGCTGATCTCGAAGCGGCTGAACGAACTCAGCCCCGGTTCGTGTACCTTTCCGCAAACCGTTGACAGCAAGGAATGGATGGAGAAAGAATTCAATCAGGGCATTTACGACCTGCTCGGCATCAAGCACTGGAGCGATTTGCAGAAAGGCCCGGCCAAAGCCAAGCTCAAAAACAGCGCCGCTTGGGCAGACCGAAAATTCAAAACGCCTTCCGGAAAATACGAGTTTCAGTCCGAGTTGTGCGCGAAAAACGGGCATGCCGCCCTGCCAGTCTATAAGGAAGGACGAAAGGCGACAGCACCCTACCGTCTGCTCACTCCGCATACCAAATACGCCATCCATTCACAGTTTCTCAATATCGACTGGATGCAGCATCTTTCTTCCGAACCTTTCGTCTATCTCCATCCCAAACTGGCCAAAACCAAGGCTATTGAAGAAATGGATTCGGTTCGCTTGACCAATGCTCTCGGCGCTTTGACGCTCAGAGCCAAGATAACGACTGATGTGCCGGAAGACGGAGTGCTGGTTTATGAAGCCTGGTATCCGGCGCTGGATTTCAATGTGCAAAATCTGGTTGATGACGAATCAGCCGATATGGGCGCATTCAAAACCGGCGCGCCGGGCGTCGCCATTCACGATCAATTCGTCGATATCGCCAAAGTTTCTTCGGGGAGCCGCTCATGAGCAAACGTCTCGCTTTCTTGGTTGACTCAACCCGCTGCATTGGTTGCGAAACCTGTGCTATGGCCTGTAAAAATTACTACCAGCCGCCGCAAGATATTTTCTGGCGCAAAGTGTCGCCGCTTGCTGCGGAGTTTTACCCTCATCAAGAGCGCGCGTTTTATTCGCTTGCTTGCAACCACTGTAAGAATCCCGCCTGTGCCCAAGTGTGCCCGGTAAAAGCATATTCCATCCGAGCCGATGGCATCGTCGTCCATCACCAGGAAAAATGTATCGGCTGCAAAAAGTGTATTACCGCCTGCCCTTATGGCGCGCCGCAATTCAACACGGAGAAAAACAAGGCTGAAAAATGCAGCCTATGCTACGAACGGCTGGACGCGGAGCTTTCCCCCATCTGCGTACAATCCTGTCCGGTGGACGCGCTGCGCCTGATCGACTTGAACACCTTGCACGACAAAAATGTTGTCCAGTTCCCGGTTGGCTATCCGAAAGCGCCGCAGCTCGATCCGGGAACACGCTTCATTTCGCCACGAAAACCGGCGGTGGTTGCTCCATCATTGCCCGCCACAAGAGCCGAAGCGTGATTTCACTGAGCTCTTTTTTAACCACGAAAAGCACGAAAGATCCGAACGCGCCGCCCCCGTGAGCGGGGGCGCCTGGGTGGGATTACCCAGGAACCAGAAAATCTTTATCTCCAGCGTCGCCACCAGCAGATGACAGCGGAGATTTACCCCCTTGAAGGATCGTTCCGCGCTTTTTTGCAGAGCTCCTCACGTTTTCATCCGCACAATCGCCTCGTATTCTTTCACAACGCTCCCTGGTTTGACCAGCACTTCGACCACAACGCCAGCGTAAGGCGACGGAATGTCAAGCGACACTTTGTCTGTTTCAACCACGATCAGAGTATCGTCGTGCGCCACGGTATCGCCGACCGCAACGTTAACGCTACTGACCAGCAATTCGCCGGTCGCACAATTGCCGCAGGTTTCCCAACAGGCGGGAGCTTTGGGAATACAGATTTCTTTCAACACAGACATTTCAAAACTTTCTTTTCTGCCACTATACCTGATCCTTCTTCTCCCTTGCCCCGCGCGGAATGACGAAGGGTTGACTCCTGATCCTTGGTTGCCGATGCCTGGCCATTACGTCGCCATGCCGATTGACTCTTTTTTCAACGGGGTTTTTTCTTTGCGCTATTTGCTTTATGATAGTTCTCCGAGGTTGGCATATCCTTGACTGCCGTTGCCTCGACTCCCCACAAGGGATGCCCTCTGTCACGCGACCCTGCGTCATTCGGCGGGAACCGGGTTTATCATCTTGGACCTTGGCCCGACCCGTTTTGTCTGGAACTTTTGTTGCGTTCGCGCGTCGCGGCCGCTTGGCTTACTTAAGGAAAGAAACTATGTCGCACGATACAGGCTTGATTTTGGCTGCGCCCATTCGGAGCGTGGCCGAGAAAGAAGTTTTAACCGAAGACGCTTTGGCGTTTTTGAGTGAGTTGGTTAAGCGTTTCGCGCCGACGCGCGACGCGCTGCTGGCGGAACGGCGTGTCTGGCAGGCGAAGATCGACGCTGGCGCGCTGCCGGACTTTCTGCCGGAAACTGCGTCCATCCGCAACGGTGACTGGAAAATCCGTGGCGTTCCCGACGATTTGATGGATCGCCGCGTCGAGATCACCGGCCCAGTGGATCGCAAGATGGTGATCAATGCGCTGAACGCCAATGTCAAGGTCTTTATGGCCGACTTCGAGGACTCGCTGGCGCCCGCCTGGGACAAGGTGATGGAGGGTCAGATGAATCTGCGTGACGCCGTCAACGGCACCATCACTTACACCGATCCGCAGAGCGGAAAGCATTACTCGCTGAAAGAGAAACCAGCCGTGCTGATGTGCCGGGTGCGCGGTTTACATCTGCCGGAAAAACATGTGTTGTGGCAGGGCGCGCCGATCCCGGGTGGGTTGTTCGATTTCGCGCTGTACTTTCATCACAACCACCGCCGACTTCTCGACAAGGGCAGCGGGCCGTATTTTTATCTGCCGAAGACGCAGACGTACAAGGAAGCGGCCTGGTGGAATGACATTTTCTGTTTCACCGAAGACCGCTACGGTTTACCACGCGGTTCGATCAAGGCCACGGCGCTGATCGAAACGCTGTCCGCCGTGTTCCAGATGGACGAAATTCTCTATCACCTGCGCGATCATCTTGTCGGACTGAACTGCGGTCGCTGGGATTATATTTTCAGCTACATCAAAACGCTGAAAAATCATCCCGACCGCGTGCTGCCCGACCGACAGGTCGTCACGATGGAAAAGCCGTTCCTCAGCGCTTATTCAAAACTGTTGATCAAAACCTGTCACCGTCGCGGCGCTTTTGCGATGGGCGGAATGGCGGCGTACATTCCGAGCAAGGATGCCGAACGTAACGCCTGGGTCAATGACAAAGTGCGCGCCGACAAAGAGCGGGAGGCCGGCAACGGCCATGACGGTACCTGGATCGCGCACCCCGGCTTGGCTGATGTCGTCATGCCGGTGTTCGACCGCGTCTTTGGCGCGCGCCGCAACCAGTTGGATGTGTTGCGCGAAAACGATCCACCAACCACCGCTGCCGAACTGTTGGAACCCTGCCCCGGCAATCGCACCGATGCTGGAATGCGCGCCAACATCCGGGTCGCGTTACAATATCTCGAAGCATGGATTTCCGGCACTGGCTGTGTGCCGATTTACGGCCTGATGGAAGATGCCGCCACCGCCGAGATTTCGCGCACCTCGATCTGGCAGTGGATTCGCCATCGCAAAACGCTCGATAACGGTGAGCAGGTAACGCCGGCGTTATTCGAAAAGATGTTGGCGGAAGAAACGGCGGTAGTTCGCCGGGAACTGGGAGACGATCGTTTCTGTGCTGGCCGCTTCACCGATGCTGCTGCTTTGCTGCATCGTATCACCACGCAGGACGAATTGGTCGATTTCCTGACGTTACCCGGTTATGAACTTTTGGCTTGATTTTTTAATTTTGCTTTTTTAACAATAGGAGCTTCAAAATGTCGTTGTCCCGTAATGAACAAATCAAGGAACTGGAAAAAAGCTGGCAACAGCCGCGCTGGAAAGGCATCACCCGCCCCTACAGCGCCGCCGACGTTGTCGCGCTGCGTGGTTCAGTCGTCCCTGAATGCACCTTGGCGCGCCGGGCCGCCGATAAACTGTGGGGGCTGATCAACGGCAGCGCCAAAAAGGGCTACGTCAACTGCCTCGGCGCACTGACCGGCGGGCAGGCATTGCAACAAGCCAAAGCCGGCGTTGAAGCCATTTATCTCTCCGGTTGGCAAGTCGCCGCCGACGCCAACCTCGCCAGCTCGATGTACCCGGATCAATCGCTGTATCCGGCCAACTCAGTGCCAGCAGTCGTCCAGCGCATCAACAACTCCTTCCGTCGTGCCGACCAGATTCAATGGGCGAACGGCATCGGCCCCGGCGATAAAGGCTATATCGACTACTTCCTGCCGATCGTTGCCGACGCTGAAGCCGGTTTCGGCGGGGTGCTGAACGCGTTTGAACTGATGAAGGGAATGATTGAAGCGGGCGCCGGCGGCGTTCACTTTGAAGATCAACTTGCCTCGGTCAAGAAGTGCGGACACATGGGCGGTAAAGTGCTGGTGCCAACGCAGGAAGCCGTGCAGAAACTGGTTGCCGCGCGGCTGGCCGCTGACGTGATGGGTGTGCCAACGCTGGTGATCGCGCGCACCGACGCCGATGCCGCCGATCTGCTGACCTCGGATTGCGATGCCAACGACAAGCCGTTTATCACTGGCGAGCGTACCCCGGAAGGTTTCTACCGTACCCGCGCTGGTGTTGAGCAGGCCATCAGCCGCGGCTTGGCCTATGCCGCTTACGCCGACATGATCTGGTGCGAAACCTCAACGCCCGACCTGAAGGCCGCGAAGCATTTCGCCGACGCGATCCACGCCAAGTTTCCCGGCAAACTGCTGGCGTACAACTGCTCGCCGTCGTTCAACTGGAAGAAGAATCTGGACGATGCCACCATCGCCAAGTTCCAGGACGAATTGTCGAAGATGGGTTACAAGTATCAATTCATCACCCTCGCCGGCATCCACAGCATGTGGTACAACATGTTCGATTTGGCTCATGCCTACGCGCAAGGGAACGGCATGAAACACTACGTCGAAAAAGTGCAGCAACCGGAATTTGCTTCCGCTGGTCGGGGTTACACCTTCGTTGCGCACCAGCAGGAAGTCGGCACCGGTTATTTCGATAAAGTCACCACCGTGATTCAGGGTGGCGCCTCGTCGGTGACCGCACTGACCGGCTCGACCGAAGAAGCGCAATTCTAATCTGCCTTTTCTTCCCCCCTCTCTCACCCTCCCCTTCAAGGGGAGGATGGGATAGGGATGGGTTTCCCCGCAAAGCCTTTTCCTCTCCCGTCAGAAGGAATAAGCCGCATAACTTACGCGTTTTTTCTCTGCTCCTTTTACGTTCTTTGCGGTTAAAATAAAAGTTTGCTTCCTAACAACCGCTCTCTGATCGCAAACATGGAATCTGCCGCCGTCCTGTCTTCCGGCGCCACCGCCTTGTCTTCCGGCGGCGCTGCGGCCGCCGACATGGAGACGCTGGTTGCGCACACCATTCTGCAAGGTTTCGACGCTCAATACGGCCGTTTTCTCGAAATCACCGCCGGCGCTCAACGCCGCTTCGAAAACGCCGACTGGCCATCCGTCCAGATCGCGATGCGACAACGGATTCATTTGTACGACCACCATGTCGGCCTGTCGGCTGAATTGATCCGACGGATGGCCGGCGACAGATGTCACGATGCCGTCTTTCTGGCGCGTGTCAAGGAACATTACACCACCTTGCTGCCGAATTACCCGCGCTTCGAAATCGCCGAGAGTTATTTCAATTCGGTTTATTGCCGTCTGTTTGAGCATCGCGATCTGGCGCAAGACAAGATGTTCGTGTTCAGCTCGCAGCCTGAGTACCGTCGCCGCGATTTGCCGCGACCGATTTCCATCAACTTCCCGCTGGCAGCGGGCGTTGAAGAGCGCATCCGGGTCATTTTGCGCAACTCGCCGTTGCGCCTGCCCTGGGAGAATCTGCCGCGCGACATCGCCGATATTGCCGACGTTCTCAACCGCCGCTTTGGCCAGGACGCGCTGAAAAGCGGCGTCCTTGAAATTTATAATGAGGTGTTCTACCGCAATAAGTCCGCCTGGATCGTCGGCAAACTGCGTCTCTCTGACGGCATCATGTACCCTTTCTTGCTGCCGATCAGCCGCAGCGATTCCGGCGAACTGTATGTCGATGCCTGTCTCACCGAATTTAGCGACGCCAGTATCGTCTTCAGCTTCAATCGCGCTTACTTCATGGTCTATGCGCCATTGCCCGCCGCCACCGTCGAATGGCTGCGCGAACTTCTGCCACATAAAACCACCGCCGAGTTGTACACGGCAATTGGTTGCCAGAAGCACGCCAAGACGGAGTATTATCGTGAATACCTGCGCCATCTGGAACAGACGACGGACAAGTTCACCATCGCCCCAGGTACGCGCGGCATGGTGATGCTGGTGTTCACGTTACCATCGTACGATGCCGTGTTCAAGGTGATCAAAGACCGCTTCGCGCCGCAAAAAAACGTTGATGCCGACCGTGTGCGCGCCTGTTATCAGCTTGTCAAGGAACACGATCGCGTCGGTCGTATGGCCGACACCCAGGAGTACGAAAACTTTGCGCTCGAAAAAAATCGCGTCGACGACGAGTTGATGGCTGAACTGCAACGCGAAATTCCGGAAAAACTTGACGATCTGGGTGATCGCATTTTAATCCGCCATCTTTATCTCGAGCAGCGGATGATCCCACTCAACCTTTACCTCGATCAGGTCGATGAAACTGCACGCGCTGAAATCATTGACGATTACGGCGTCGCTATCCGCCAACTGGCGAGCGCCAATATTTTCCCGGGCGACATGTTGCTTAAAAATTTCGGTGTTACCAAAAACAACCGGGTCGTATTTTACGACTACGACGAAATTCGCTACATGACCGAGATGAACTTTCGTGCGATTCCGCCACCGCGTTACCCCGAAGATGAGCTCGCCGGCGAGCCGTGGTACAGCGTCGCCGAAAATGATGTGTTTCCCGAAGAATTTCGCCAGTTTCTTTTCAACGACGACACATTACGGAAAGCGTTCGAAAAACACCACGAAGACATCTTTCACCCCGAATACTGGAAGCGTTTGCAGCAACGCATCCGTGAAGGCGTAATCGAGGATTTCTTTGCCTACCGGCGAACGCAGCGGTTTCGACAGAGATAAACCCGTTTTTTAACCACGAAAAACACGAACTGCAGGGCGGGTTTCAAACCCGCCCTTTCCCCTTTTGTTTCACGCGAAGACGCGAAGAACGCGAACCCCCCCTTCAAAAGGGATGGCACGGGAGGAGATAGGGTCGTCAGGGATCAGAGGACAGATATCAAAAATGCGTCATTGCGAGGGACGAAGTGACGAAGCATTCCAGAAAATGTGTGCTTCGGAAAACACTGGATTGCTTCGCTCGCAATAACGAGTTCTTCGCGCCTTCGCGTGAAGTCATTCCCGGATGGCGCTTCGCTTCTCCGGGCTTGCTTCAAACCCCCGTCGCCTTCGGCGGCACCCCTTTGGAAAGGGGCTTTTTTCTTCGCGAGCAATAAAAAGGGCTGGTTTGAAACCCGCCCCTGCATTTCTATGTCTCCGCGTGAGAATTTCTTTGCGGGTTAATAACCGAGACCGTGCTTCGCTTGTCCAGACGGCCTCTGATTACCGTACTTCGGCGCGATTTTTGTACTTGCGCAGAACTTCCATTTGCGCCATCACTGCCGCCAGTTCGGCTTCAGCGCGAGCGAGGTCTTCTTTCGACGATTGGTTCGCCATCGCTTCTTCAGCTTTCTTTTTCGCTTCCATTGCCGCTTTTTCGTCGAGGTCTTTGGCGCGGATCGCGGTATCGGCGAGTACCGTCACCAAGCTCGGCTGTACTTCCAGAAATCCGCCTTGCACAAAGATCACTTCTTCCTGCTCTTTGCCGGGCAGCTTGAGCCGTACGGCGCCGGGTTTGATCTGTGTGAGAAGCGGCGTGTGACGTGGATAAATGCCGAGTTCGCCGCAGATTCCCGGTAAGGCGACGAATTCAGCCTGGCCAGAGAAAATCAATTCTTCGGCGCTGACAACATCGACACGCAAAGTGAGGCTCATAACACTTCCTTATTGCAGGGTTTTGGCCTTCTCGAAGGCTTCGTCGATCGCGCCCACCATATAAAACGCTTGTTCCGGCAGCTCGTCGCACTCGCCGTTGACGATCATGTTGAAGCCGCGGATGGTTTCTTTCAGCGGCACGTATTTGCCCGGCGAGCCGGTAAACACTTCGGCCACATGGAACGGCTGCGACAGGAAGCGTTGAATCTTCCGCGCCCGCGACACAACCAATTTGTCTTCCGGCGACAGTTCGTCCATCCCCAGAATCGCGATGATGTCGCGCAATTCTTTGTAGCGTTGCAGCATTTGCTGAACAGCGCGCGTCGTGTTGTAGTGCTCTTCGCCAATGGTGTGCGGGTCAACTTGCCGCGAGGTCGAATCGAGCGGATCGACTGCCGGGTAAATCCCCAGCGATGCGATGTCACGCGACAGCACGACGGTGGCGTCGAGGTGACCAAAGGTGGTTGCCGGTGACGGGTCGGTCAAGTCGTCCGCTGGCACATACACGGCCTGAATCGAGGTGATCGAGCCGGTCTTGGTTGAGGTGATGCGCTCTTGCAGCTTACCCATTTCTTCGGCCAGCGTCGGCTGATAACCCACCGCCGACGGCATCCGTCCGAGCAGTGCTGACACTTCAGTGCCGGCCAGCGTGAAACGGTAAATGTTGTCGACGAAGAGAAGCACGTCGCGGCCTTTGCCGGAACTGTCTTTTTCATCGCGGAAGTATTCGGCCATGGTCAGGCCGGTCAGCGCCACACGCAGACGGTTGCCCGGCGGTTCGTTCATCTGGCCATAGACCATCGCCACTTTGTCGAGCACGTTCGAGTCTTTCATTTCATGATAGAAGTCGTTGCCCTCGCGGGTGCGCTCACCGACCCCGGCGAACACGGACAAGCCGCTGTGCGCTTTGGCGATGTTGTTGATCAGCTCCATCATGTTCACTGTCTTGCCGACACCGGCGCCACCGAACAGTCCGATTTTGCCGCCCTTCGCGAACGGGCAAACGAGGTCGATCACCTTGATGCCGGTTTCGAGCAGTTCCGTCGAGGGCGACAGTTCTTCAAAGGTTGGCGCTTTCCGGTGAATCGACAATGTTTTTTCGGCGCCAATCGGGCCAGCTTCGTCGATCGGGCGACCCAGCACGTCCATGATACGCCCCAAACATTTGGTTCCAACCGGCACCGAAATCGGTGCACCGGTGTTCACCACTTTCATGCCTCGACGCAAACCGTCGGAGCTTCCCAGTGCGATGGTGCGTACGATGCCGTCGCCGAGTTGTTGCTGCACTTCCAGTGTCAGCCCAATTTCGTCCATTTTGAGGGCGTCGTACACTTTGGGCATGGCCTGGCGCGAAAATTCAACGTCCACCACGGCGCCGATGCACTGAACGATGGTTCCTTGGCTCATCTTTTTTAACTCCTGCTCGCTATCTCTTAACTCGTTAAACTGCTGCGGCGCCGCCGACGATTTCCGTCAACTCCTGGGTGATCGCCGCCTGCCGTGTCTTGTTGTACACCAATTGCAATTCGTTAATGACTTTGTTGGCGTTGTCGGACGCTGCTTTCATCGCCACCATCCGCGCCGACTGCTCCGACGCCATGTTCTCCGCCAGCACTTGATAAATCACCGCTTCAATGTAGCGGCGCATCACACCGTCCAGCAGCATTTTGGCGTCCGGCTCGTAAATGTAATCCCACAAACCGTGCTGTGCCTCGGTCTTGCGTACTTCGCCAGTTGGATCCCGAAATTCCGGCGGCACCGGCAGTAACAGGTCTTTGCGCGCCAGTTGCTTCATCGTATTGACGAAGCCGGTCGAAAACACATAAATTTCATCAAGGCGACCGTCGATATACGCATCGAACAGCGGCTTCAGCGGCCCAACCAGCCGATCAATGTGCGGCACATCGCCAAGTTGCACGACGCTGGACAAAATATTGGCGCCCATCCGCGACAAAAAACCCAATCCTTTATTGCCGATCGCCACGTAATCGACATCCAGCTTTTGCGCTTTCCACGCCTTGTGTTGCTGCAACACCATCCGCAGCAAGTTGGTGTTCAAGCCGCCGCACAATCCCTTGTCAGTAGAAATTACCACGGCGCCGATGCGCTTGACGGTTTCGCGCTTTACCAGGAACGGATGACGGTATTCGGTGCTGGCTTTTGCAACGTGCGACGCGATATACACCATCCGTTCGAGATACGGCCTTGAGGCGCGCATCCGATCCTGCGCTTTGCGCATCTTCGACGCCGCCACCATTTCCATCGCTTTGGTGATCTTGCGCGTGTTTTGCACGCTTTTGATCTTGGTGCGTATCTCTTTCGAGCCTGCCATTGTGTTCGCCTTCGTCCGTCCGTCTCAATGCCGCGTTTAGTACGTGCCGGTTTTCTTGAAATCTTCCAGCGCTGTCGTCAACGCTTTTTCGTCGTCGCCGCTCAACTCTTTCTTGTCCTCGATACGGTTCATCAGTTCGCCGTACTTGCTCTTCATAAACTGCCGCATCGCGCTTTCAAAAATCAGCGCCCGTTCGACCGGCACATCGTCGAGGTATCCTTTTTCGACGGCAAACAGCGTCAGCGCCATTTCAAAAACCTGCAACGGCTCGTACTGCGGCTGCTTCATCAGTTCGGTCACCATGCGCCCGCGATCCAATTGCTTGCGGGTCGCGTCGTCGAGGTCGGACGCGAATTGCGCAAACGCCGCCAACTCGCGGTACTGCGCCAGTGCCAGACGCACGCCGCCGCCGAGTTTCTTGATGACTTTGGTTTGCGCTGCGCCGCCGACCCGCGACACTGAAATACCGGCGTTAATCGCCGGACGAATACCAGCATTGAACAGGTCGGTTTCCAAAAAGATTTGGCCATCAGTAATCGAGATCACGTTGGTCGGCACGAACGCGGTCACGTCGCCGGCCTGTGTTTCAATGATCGGCAGCGCCGTCAATGAGCCGGTCTTGCCTTTGACCGCGCCTTTGGTGAATTGCTCCACGTAATCGGGATTGACACGCGCAGCGCGTTCGAGCAAGCGCGAGTGCAAATAAAACACGTCGCCCGGATACGCTTCACGCCCTGGCGGGCGGCGCAACAACAGCGATACTTGTCGGTACGCCCACGCCTGTTTGGTCAGGTCGTCGTAAATGATCAGCGCATCCTGCCCGCGATCGCGGAAGTATTCGCCCATCGTGCAGCCCGAATAGGGTGCAATGTACTGCATCGCCGCCGAGTCGGATGCCGACGCGGCAACCACGATGGTGTATTCCATCGCGCCGTGTTCTTCCAGCTTGCGAATCACGCTCTTGATCGACGATGCTTTCTGGCCGATTGCGACGTAAATACAGATCAGGTCTTTGCCTTTCTGGTTGATGATGGTATCGACCGCCACCGCCGTCTTGCCGGTCTGACGGTCGCCGATGATCAATTCGCGTTGCCCGCGACCGATCGGCACCATCGAGTCAATCGACTTCAGCCCGGTCTGCACCGGCTGCGACACCGATTGCCGCGCGATCACGCCGGGCGCGACTTTTTCGATCACGTCGGTCATCTTGGCGTTGATCGGCCCTTTGCCGTCAATCGGCTGACCCAGCGAATTCACAACGCGCCCGATCAACTCCGGCCCGACCGGCACTTCCAGAATGCGCCCTGTACATTTGACGGTGTCGCCTTCGGAAATGTGTTCGTATTCACCGAGCACCACGGCGCCGACCGAGTCGCGCTCGAGGTTCAGCGCCAGACCGAAGGCGTTACCGGGAAATTCCAGCATTTCGCCTTGCATCGCGTCCGACAATCCGTGAATACGGCAGATGCCGTCAGTCACGGAAATCACGGTTCCCTGTGTCTTGATCTCGGCACGGGTGTCGAGATTCTGGATCTTGTTTTTAATCAGTTCGCTGATTTCAGAAGGATTCAACTGCATGGTGTCCTCATCATGCCCTCAGGGGCATCGCTTTCATTCAAAAAGTCAGGCATGTAACTCGCGCGCCATCACCGCCAACCGGCCTTGCACAGAAGCATCTATCACCGTGTCGCCAACCGTGATCCGCGTACCGCCAATCAGCGCCGGATTGACGGAAATCTGCGCGTCCACCTTCCTGCCGGTATGCTTCGCCAACGCCGCCCGTATTTCGTTTTCCTGCGTTGCATCAAGCGGCAACGCCGTTTCAATGGTCGCCTCGACCGTGCCTTCCGCCGCTTCCTTGCGCTGCAAAAACAAGGTTTCGATTTCCGCCATCAGCCCGATCCGACCAGCGCGCAACAGCACTTCCGCCAGGCGCTTTCCGCCGGCATCAAGCGCGTCGCCGCACACTTCGGCAAACATTTTCATCTTGGCGGCAACGTCTGTTTTCGGATTGTTGAGCAATTCGCGCACCTTCGGCGCTTCGCTTACTGCCCGCAACAACGCCAGCGCCGACTGCCAGTGCGGCAGCCTTTTTTCCTCAGCCGCCAACGCAAACACCGCTTCGGCGTAGGGGCGGGCAACGGTCAATCGTTCAGCCATGGCAGCGCCTTACAGTTCCTGTTTCAGCGCCGACAACAAGTCAGCGTGCGCTTTCGCGTCAACTTCGCGCTGCAAAATTTTCGCCGCGCCGGCCACCGCCAAATCTGCCACCTGGTGGCGCAAAGCTTCGCGCGCCCGCGAAACTTCCTGATCGACCTCGGCGCGCGCCGCGACCATGATGCGCTCGGCTTCGTCTTGCGCACTGGCCTTGGCCTGATCCAGCATTTCGGCCTTCAGCTTTTCGCCTTGCGCGATGATCTCGGCGGCTTTCCCCTTGGCTTCGCGCAGCAAGTCGGCGGAACGCTTGGCGGCCAATTCCAGATCGTGCTTGCCACGTTCAGCAGCCGCCAGCCCGTCGGCAATTTGCTGCTTGCGCGCTTCCAGCGCACGGATGACCGGCGGCCAGATAAACCGCATGCAGAACCACACGAACAAGGCGAACATGATCGTCTGGCCGAGTAGGGTCGCATTGATATTCATGCAAAAACCTTTTCTCTCATGGTGAGAATGACAATACGCGACGGTGCGCCGACGTTATTTCGCCACAGCGAACAGGACGTACAGCGCGATACCTACAGCGATCATCGGCACCGCGTCCACCAGGCCCATCACAATGAAGAACTGAGTACGCAACATCGGGATCAATTCCGGCTGGCGCGCCGCGCCTTCCAGAAAACGGCCGCCAAGAATGCCGATGCCGACAGCAGCGCCCAGGGCGCCCAAGCCCAGCATCAATGCGCCGGCGATATAGAGCAGAGGGCTTACAAGTTGTGCGAGTTCCATCTTTTGTGTCTCCTGTTAAAAAATCAAAAATGCATTCGGGTTAATGATGTTTCTGATGCGCCATGTCGAGATAGACAATGGTCAGCGTCATGAAAATAAACGCTTGCAGCGTAATGATCAAAATGTGGAAAATAGCCCAACCCAGCGACAAGATCACTTGTGAGCCAAACAGCGTCATCCCTGTCAACGAGACGCCCACCCAGGCGCCGCCCATCAGCGCCAGCAGTACGAAGATCATCTCGCCGGCGTACATGTTGCCGAATAGCCGCAGCGCCAGCGAAATAGGCTTGGCGATCAGATTAACCAATTCCAGGAAAAGGTTCACTGGCAAAGCGTATTTGCCGAACGGTTGCAACGTCAGTTCACCGAGAAAACCTCCGACTCCCTTGACTTTGACGCTATAAAAAAGCACCAGAAAGAAAACGCCGATCGCCATGCCAATGGTCGCGTTCGGGTCAGTAGTCGGCACCAGTTTGAAATGGCTGACGCCCAGTTGTTGCATCACCAACGCGGTGTAGTCTATCGGCACCAGATCCATCAGATTCAGCAGAAAAATCCAGACAAAGATCGTCAGCGCCAGGGGTGCGACCAGCGGATTGCGGCCGGAGAAAGACCCGCGTACGCTGCTGTCAACGAATTCGACAAGCCATTCGATAAAATTCTGTGCGCTGCTAGGAACGCCCGCCGTGGCTTTTTTTGCCACACGGCGGAGCAGGTAGAGAAACAACAGCCCCAGCACCAGCGAAACACCAAAGGTGTCCACATTGAGCGCCCAGAAGCCCATTTCTTTCGCCTCGTCCGCACTGTGCGCGCAATGAATACCGCCCTCTTGCAAACCACAGGTCAGGTTCTGCAGGTGATGCCGGATATACTCTGCCGAAGTCAACGCTTCCGTTGTCATTTTACTTTCTCAACCCTCATCCAAACCGGAGCAGCCAACCAAACCGCCTGCCCCCCCAGAAATCCGACCAGCATCCAGAGCGGTTCAAGCCCCAGCACCCGGAATCCAACGAACAACATGACCGCCACCCACACAAACCGCTCAAACGCCGTACGGTAAGCCTGCCGCAGAAACCATCCTGCGCCAGCCTTCTTATTGCGGCGTCCCTGCTGAAACCGCCAGGCAAGAAACAAGGCGCTTAGCAAAACAATGGCGCCACCAAAAACAACCGCCTTTGCCGCCGAATAAGAGGCAGCAAAATAAACAATCACCGCACCTATGGCCGTTATCGCGCCCTGCCATCCGACCAACCGGCGGTATTCAGCCAGCACGATGCGCCCCTGACCCCATTACATCGCCCGACTCAGATGAGCGCAGCGATAATAACAAGAGGTCTGTTCGTTGTGAGCGGTCATGGCGCGTATTGATCTGCAATATCCCTGCTTTTGTCCGCCCGTCTTTTCCAACAGGCTTACTCAAATAATCGCGGAATTGTAAGGGCTTTTATGGCGTCCCGCAACAGTTTTGACGCGTTACAAAAAAGAAAGGTCTATTTCGGCGAGCGCAATGCGCTTGGTATTCCCAACCCTTGTGTCTCGCGCAAAAATCACCCGTTTACCCATAACATCAAAAGGGTTTTCGCCGCTATGCGCAACCTCTTGCCCGGCTCAATGAGCGAAGGTGTATTCGTAGGTAGAAATCATGGGGACATCGGTAAAACGATCTTCGCCGTACCCCTATTGGATGAACGAGACGGAATCATAAATTTTGTCCTCATAAGTCGCCCGCACGTGGCGAGGATCAGCGCCCGTGTGCTTTATTCTCAAACGATTTAATAGGAAATTATCAGGATTGGAAACGGCTTCTATTTCGATGACGCGACTCAACTCATCATATTGAAAAACTTCGACCCTCTGGTCTGTCCGCCTGTGGTTTTTATTCAACCTCTTTTCCCCGGGGTCGCCAGTATCGCCCGTGTCGTCGCCCGACGCGGTTTCTTCCTGGTCTCTAATCCCTGATCACGGATGCGCCAACCGTTGCGCCTGCGGTATCAACTGCTGGTAGGCCTCTTCCGGCAACTCCGTTTTCCAGTAGCCCGACCATTTCGCCGCGCCGATCACGCCGCCGACCACAACAGCGAGCAACAATGTCAGCAGCGCGCCCGATAATGCCCGCCGCCGCCAGCGGCGGTTAATCCCCTGAGCATCACCATTGGCGGCAACTTCTTTGCCCGGGCGCAGCGAAAACTGCAATGCATCCTGCGCCGGACACACGGCCACGCACGACAGACAGGCGGTGCATTCAGCGGAGCGAATCTGCATTTTCCGATCGACCGGCAACTGCGCCGGACAGGCTTTCGCGCACTTGGCGCAATCAATGCACGCCTCGGCATCGCGCCGGACTTTGAACGGCGACAGCAACGACAGCAATCCCACCAGCGCGCCATACGGACACAGATAACGGCACCACAAATTCTTGATAAAAACGCTGCCGACGATTAGCACCAGGATCGTGATCAGCGCGGCGTTGCCGATATACCGAAAGAAGTTCAGCATTTTCACATCGACGATCAACCCGTACGGCGACAACATGAAAAACGCGATCGCTTCCGCCGTGCTGACCACCACGATATACAGAAACGCCGCCATCAAAAGATACTTGAGCGCCCGCAATGGCAGATCGAGCCAGCGCGGCACGGGCAAGTTGCGCCCCAACATCCATTGCCCCAATCTCCACAAGCCCTCTGACAAGGTACCGACCGGACACAGCCAGGAGCAGAACGATTTTTTGAACAACAGACTGATCAGCAGAAACGCCACCAGTAAAAACATCGCCGCCGCGTGAACAGGAGGAATCTCGAGCGTCATCAGCGCATACTTGAGGTTCATCAACCCGGCGATCGGTAGCCAGCCTTCGACGCCGTCCGGACGCGCCACCTTGAACGATGTTTCGCCGGTTTCGTAATACCGCACCCAGAGATAGAACTGCACGCACAAAAAGACGTTCAATAAAACAAAGGCGATTTGCGTCGCATGCCGCCAGGTTCTGACATTGCGTCGGTCAAACCAGGGCATCCGTCCGCCCGCCATGCCCGGTCGCCGGATCAGAATTTTTTTGGCGCGTTTCGCCGCCGCCAGCGCCTCATCGTCATCCTGCCGGTAATCCTCCAGCACAGATGTTTCCAGCGTGTTCTTGTCTTGCGCTTCCGTCACTTTGCCCCCGAACGGGTCAATCACCAACTGTGCAATTTAACACAGAAAACACCTTTTAGATATATTTTACAGAGTGCGAGAACGACAACGCGACCAGGTACTGACAACAACACCCTTCCCCTGCGTTCCCGCGCTTTCGCGCGAAATGTTCAATGGCTGCAAACGTGACTCCCGGCGGTCGTAAAACCATCGCCGCAATGATCGAATTTTCCGCGCGCATCGAGAAAGTCGATCAACTCTGCCGCAGTCATGCCGTCGGCCGAGCAGGTATGAAAGCGCGCATCGGTTCCAAATTTCTGATGAATGGCCACGACCAGGCTTTCTCGCGTCCATGTTTTACCCGACGTGATCATCATCTCCATTACTTCATGGCCATGCACCGATTCCGTTTTTCTCATCGTTTTCCCCCTCTGTGTTTGTTACCGCAGTTTTTCCAGAATCCCGTCCAGTGTGTCGAGATTCGCGTAATGAATAATCAGTTTGCCCGCGCCTTTTTTGCCGGTTTCGATTTGCACTTTGGCGCCAAGTTGTTCCGACAGTTCCGTTTCAAGTCGCGCGAGATCGGCGTCGCGCGTCACGGTTTTTTTCTTGACCGGCGGACGCAGCATCGCGTGCACCAGCCGCTCGGCTTCGCGCACGCTCATACCTTTTTCGACGATACGCGACGCCGCCATCGCCTGTTGCTCGTTCGGCAAAACCAACAGCGCCCGCGCATGTCCCATTTCCAGTGCGCCACTGTTCAATTGAGCCTGCACCGACTCCGACAACTGCAACAACCGCAACAAATTGCTCACCGCGCTACGCGAACGGCCCACCGCTTTGGCGGCGTCCTCATGGGTCAACGAAAATTCGCCGATCAGGCGCTGCAAACCCTGCGCCTCTTCAAGCGGATTCAGGTTTTCGCGCTGGATATTTTCGATCAACGCCCAGGCCAATGCTGTCTGATCAGGAATCGTTTTGACCAGCACCGGCACTTCTTTCAGTCCGGCGCGCTGCGCGGCGCGCCAGCGCCGCTCGCCAGCAATGATTTCATAGCGGTTGTCACTAACGGCGCGCACCAGTATCGGTTGCATCAATCCTTGTTCACGAATTGACTCGGCCAATTCGTTGAGCGACGCTTCATCCATTCGCGTGCGTGGCTGATATTTGCCCGGCTGCAAGCGCGCGATCGCCACCGTTTGCAGTTCCGACGCCTGCGCGCTTGCCGCTTCGTCTCCCGGCGGGATCAATGAATCAAGGCCGCGGCCTAGTCCTTTGGGTCTTATCATTTTTGTGCTCTATGCGTTCTTTGCGGTTAAACCTTTTCTATCGCAGCCGCCGCTTCCAGCCGCCGCAGCATTTCGCCGGCCAGCGTCAGATACGCTTGCGCCCCCTTCGACGCCGGATCGAGTTTGAGTGCCGGCACACCGTGCGACGGCGCTTCTGCCAGTCGCACATTGCGCGGCACAATCGTTCGGTAAAGTTTGTCGCCGAAATGGCGCGCCAATTCGGCGGCGACATTTTGCGCCAGCGTGTTGCGCGGGTCGTACATAGTACGCAGCAACCCCTCGATTTCCAACCCCGGATTGAGGTGCGCGCGCACTTTCTTCAGTGTCTGAACGAGATCGGACAAACCTTCGAGCGCGTAGTACTCGCACTGCATCGGGATCAGCACCGAATCGGCTGCGCAAAGCCCGTTCAGCGTCAACAACGATAGCGACGGCGGACAATCGAGCAGGATAAAATCGTATTCTCCGGTAACCTGCGAAATCGCCGTTTTCATCTGCGACAACGCCTCGGCCAGCGCATCCTTCAACCGCGTTTCGCGGTCGGGCAATTCCACTAACTCAATCTCGGCGCCGGCCAATTCGCGGTTGGCGGGAACAACATCAAACCCTCCGGTCGGCGAGGCTTTTCTTACGTCAACGATCCCTTTTTCACCGAGCAGGACTTGATATACCGTCTCCGTCATCTGCCGCTTGTCGAGCCCGGCGCCTGTGGTCGCGTTACCCTGCGGATCAAGGTCGATCAGCAACACCCGCTGTTTCATCGCGTGCAAACTCGCCGCCAGATTTACCGCCGTCGTCGTCTTGCCGACGCCTCCTTTCTGGTTGGCGATAGCGATGATGCGAGGAAACTTATAAGCCATGCACACGCTCCAACAAAATCAAATGCCGACGAGCGTTGAGTCCGGGTACTGTCAACGCCTCGACCGCGCGAACCTTTATATCCGTCGGCAACGCCGCGATTTCCGCCTCCGGCACCGCTCCCTTCATCGCCGCCCAAACCCCGTGCGACGCCAAAAGATGACGGCTGCCCATAATGAAAGCAGCCAGATCGGAAAACGCGCGGGAAACAGCAAGATCATAACGCATCGGCGAATCCGACGCCTCCTCCCGCAAGGTTTCGACCCGCGCCGTCAACGCCTGTGCGTTGGGAAGCCGCAACTCGGCTATCGCCTGCGCAACAAATGCTGTTTTTTTCTGCACCGCATCGACCATTGTCACCCGCCAAACCGGGCGCGCCATCGCCAACATCAAGCCGGGAATGCCGCCGCCGGAACCGACATCCAGCACCTGCGCCATTGGCTGATTTGCCAATACCGGCGCCAGCACCCAGTCGAGCGTTGGCACAATCGCTAACGCATCGAGCACATGATGCGTCAACATCTGCTCCGGCTCGCGGATCGCCGTCAGATTGTACGTCCGGTTCCATTTTTGCAGCAGCGCAAGGTACGCCAGCACTTTTTCGGCGATCCCGTCCGGCAACAACGCCCCCAGCGCGTCAAGTTGCTTGTCTAGCGAAAGATCCCGCGAAAAGGACGGAGAAGGAGATTGGACAGACATGGGCGCTCCGAAAACCGGCGCATTGTAGCATTTTCGTTTTGTTTCAATGGGGTAGCGCTTGCCAGAAGCATCGCGACGGTTTGCCTTGCCCCCGCGTCCGTGCGCGTATGAACCCCAAAAGTCATTTTGGTGTCTGTCGTTGCCTCCCAGCGTTGTTCTTTGTCGTTTTCTTCGCTTATCGAAAAAACGACGCGCTCCTCTTTTCCCAGCCACAACGGCAAACGGCTTGAGACAGGAAGGAGCAAAAACGCGACCGCGCCACCAAAAAGAAGTGCGGGAACGAGCATCATGGCTCTTTTATATCTGAGAAAAATCACTCCACTCACAATAGGGAGGCATGCGAATGAACCAGAAACCCTTGCTTGTTATGCCTTTTCGATCAAGGGTGATGCTGAGTCGCCTTTGATAAAAGGAAAGCGCCAACAGCAACAGCCCTGAAATAAAGAGAAAAAAGATAATAAATCGAAACGCTTCACTTACTTGAAAATCCGTGTTACCCATGACGGTTCGAGCGATTAACGCGATCAATAAAAAGATTGTTCCGCAAACAAATCCTGTTTTTATCTCTTTTGGCGCATAGACAAAACGATATTCAGCGCGGGTCGGCTGAAAGCCCTCTCTTTCTGTTGTCCGCGCCTTTCGTGGGTTCTCCATGTTGTGCTTTTTGCGCGCTCTGCGTTCTTTGCAGTTAATCTGGACGCCTTTCTGTTCCCTGACTCCTGACTTCTGATCCCTGACCCCGCAATCGCTTCAAATGCACCAGCAGCAACGAAATGGCAGCCGGCGTGATGCCGGAAATCCGCGATGCCTGGCCGACGGTTTCCGGTTTGTGGGCATTAAGTTTCTGGCAGACCTCGCTCGACAGTCCGCGCACATCGCGGTAATCCAGATCGGCGGGAAGGCGAGCGTCCTCCTGCGCTTTGGCGCGGCGGATTTCTTCCTGCTGCCGCACGATGTAGCCTTCGTATTTAAGGCTGATTTCGACTTGTTCGGCAACGTCGACAGAGACGGGCGCAGTGGCGCTTGTTGCTCCCCCCTCTCCTTGAAGGGGAGGGCTTCTACCGTCGCGCTTTCCCGTCCCTTCGAAGCACCCTCTCTCGCAAGGGGAGAGGGTAAGACCATCAAACCAAGACATCAGTGCCGCATGGGTGATGCCCGGCCGCCGCAACAGGTCAGCAAGCGCATACTCTCTCTCTAACGCTTGCCCAAAGAGATTTTCCGTTTCGGTCCTGGCAATGATCTTGGGGTTGACCCAGGTCGATTTGAGCCGTTCGAGTTCTGCCGCCACTGCGTCGCGCTTACGAGAAAACGCCTCCCATCGTGCATCACCAACAACGCCAAGTCTCCGTCCCTGTTCCGTCAACCGCATATCGGCGTTGTCCTCGCGCAGTTGCAGCCGGTATTCGGCGCGTGAGGTGAACATCCGGTACGGCTCGGTGACGCCACGGGTGATCAGATCGTCGATCATCACGCCCAGGTAGCCCTCGTCGCGTGATGGGCACCAGCCTTCCTCACCCCGCACTTTGCGAACGGCGTTAATCCCTGCTAACAGACCGAGCGCCGCTGCTTCTTCGTAGCCGGTCGTCCCATTGATCTGGCCGGCCAGGAAAAGCCCCGGTAACGCTTTGAGTTCCAAGGTTTTTTTCAGTGCTCGCGGATCGACGTAATCATATTCAATGGCATAGCCGGGGCGGAGAATGTGCGCGTTTTCACAGCCCTTCATTGAGCGCACCAGCGCCAGTTGGACATCGAAAGGCAATGACGTTGATATGCCGTTCGGGTAGATTTCGCGCGTTTGCAAACCCTCTGGCTCCAGAAAAATCTGGTGTGCATCGCGCTGTGAAAAGCGCACGACTTTGTCCTCGATCGACGGGCAATAGCGCGGCCCCGAACTGGTAATCACGCCCGAAAAAAGCGGCGAGCGATCGAGGCCGCCGCGAATGATTTCGTGAGTGCGCGCGTTGGTATAGGTGATCCAGCACGGCCGTTGCGACGGGTGCATCATTCGATCGCCGAGAAACGAGAAAACCGGCGTTGGTGTGTCACCCGGCTGCTCCTGAAGGATTAAAAAATCAATGGTACGAGCGTCCAGCCGTGGCGGCGTTCCGGTTTTAAGTCGTCCGACCGGCAACGTCAATTCCCGCAGCCGCTCCGCCAACCGTTTGGCGGCAGGATCTCCGGCCCGTCCGGCCTCGTAATGCGAAAGCCCGACATGCACCAATCCGGCGAGAAAGGTGCCGGTTGTCAGCACCACCGTTTTTGCCTCGAAAACGACACCCACCTGCGTTACGACACCACGGACTACGCCATTTTCGACGACCAGATCATCTACCGCCTGCGCAAATAATGATAAATTCGGCTGATTTTCCAGTCTTTTCCGAATCGCGCTGCGATACAGAATGCGATCCATCTGCGCCCGCGTTGCTCGTACCGCCGGGCCTTTGCTCGCGTTCAGTATCCGAAACTGGATACCCGCTTCATCCGTTGCAAGCGCCATCGCCCCGTCAAGCGCGTCAACCTCTTTAACCAAATGCCCCTTGCCAATCCCGCCAATGGACGGGTTACACGACATTTGCCCCAAAGTTTCCAGGTTGTGCGTTAACAGCAATGTTTTTACGCCCATCCGCGCAGCCGCCAGAGCTGCCTCTGTTCCCGCGTGTCCCCCACCAACGACAATAACGTCAAACCGCTCCGGATATTTCATTTTCTAACTAATGGTTCCACGTGAAACATTTTCATCATTGTACCTTTGTTCCTTAGCCGCTCCGTTACGGGTTACCCCTCTCTTTTGTTTCACGTGAAACATTTTCTTTTATCTTTTTTTGTTTACTCTTCTTACGATACAATCATACTTTTATTAACGTCGCTTGTGCGATGCGTTCTGTCCCTGCCCGGCTGCCCATTCTTGACGCAGTTAAAGCGATCGCTTGCCAGTTGATCGTTTTACACCATCTGGCCTTTTATGGTCCGATGTCAGATACTGCTTTCTTTCTAGCGCCAGGTTTATTTGTTTGGTTAAGCCAATATGGCCGAATGGCTGTACAAGTTTTTTTTGTTATTGCTGGTTTTCTGGCTGCGCGCCATTTATTTTCTCTTGATGCCGATTCCTTTCCTTTCTGGAAAACCGTTGGTCGCCGTTATTACCGATTGATCATTCCTTTCTCTGCGGCAATGCTCGCGGCCATACTGGCGGCGGCTGTCGCACGTTTTTTTATGGGTGATCACTACTCTATACCTGCCCCGCCCTCTTTCTTCCAATTTATATTGCACCTTCTTTTGGTTCAGGACATTTTCGGAGTTAATGCGCTTTCCGCTGGCGTTTGGTATATCGCTATTGATTTTCAACTCTTTTTTGTCACTCTTTTGATTTCTTTTCTCAGTTGGCGTTTGACAAAAGACGTTTCTCTCCGGTTTTTCCTTTGTTTTTTCCTTTTGGTTTGTTTAGGTTTAGCTTCCCTTTTCTACTTCAACCGCGACGAAAAATGGGACTGTTCTTTCCTTTATTTCGCCGCATACTACATTTTTGGCATTGTCGCGTACTTGACTGTTTCTAAGGCAAAGCACCGTCTATATATTATCGCGAGCATTTCCAGTTTGGTGCTTATCACCATTCTCGCCCTCAGCCTTGATTTCCGGGTACGCATCATCGTTGCGCTCTGCGCGGTACTTTTTTTTATAATTTTCTTTTATGTCAAAGAGTTACGTAATTATCCTCAAAATACCTGGTTACAATATCTGGGTCAAATCTCTTATTCCATTTTCTTGATCCACTTTCCTGTTTGTTTAATCATCAACAGCCTGTTTTACTATTGGGCGCCGGACGATCCTTCCATCAACTTTTTTGGTCTTTTTGTTGCGTGGGGAAGCAGCTTGCTTTGTGGTGCTTTATTTTTTCATTACATAGAACGAATCGTTTTTCAAAAGAGACTCTTTCCAAACCGTATTACTCAGAGGTAAGAAGACTTTTTGAATAAAGAAGCGTCACTTCTGAATTCAAACAATCAATGAAGTATAATTTGTGGATGACGCTCTTTTTTTTTATCAAGAGAAAAGCATCCTGAAATCGTTCACATGGTTTCTTGTATTTATCCACAAGGACTTGGCGATTCAACAGCTTGTTTTTTAAGAAGATAAAAAGTTGTCCTCGAAAAAACACTCCTTTATTATCTATTACTATATTTATCAATGAAACTAGATAAGATTGCAAGAGATGAACTTCTGAAACCTTTGTCATCGGTTTCAGGAATTGTCGAACGTAAACATACGCTACCTATCCTGTCTAACGTATTGCTCGAACAGAAAGAGCAACGCTTATGGATGACCGCCATGGATATGGAGTTGCAAATATCGGCGTTTTGTGAAGTGCCGGAGTCTTCACCGCAAGCCATAACAGTTTCTGCTCGCAAGTTACAAGACCTTCTTCGCGCTTTACCGGATGATGTTGATGTTTCTTTGGAGACACAGGGCAGCAAGATGATGGTTAAAGCGGGACGTTCGCGCTTTAATTTACAAACACTGCCAGCGGCGGATTATCCGAGGTTGACCCTTGGAGATACGCAACAAGCAAGCATCACGCTATCGCAAAAATCTTTAAGATCTTTGTTGCGCCAGGTTGAATTTGCGATGGCTCAGCAGGATATTCGATATTACCTGAACGGGATGTTATGGGTTATCGATCAAAGCTCTGTGCAATTGGTAGCGACTGATGGGCATCGTCTGGCATGGGCAAGTTTGCCGGTTAGCGGTGTTTTTACGCGTCAAGAAGTGATTTTGCCGCGTAAAACAGTTATGGAATTGGGAAAACTGCTTACTGATGATGAATCACTGGTAACACTGGATATTTTATCGAATCAAGTACGATTTCATTTTGGTTCGACTGAGATTATTTCTAAAGTGATCGACGGTAAATTCCCGGATTACAATCGAGTGATCCCGGTAGGATATACGCAACATATCGAAATTTCCCGAATGGCGTTTCTGACGGCATTGCAGCGCGCAGCGATTTTATCGAATGAGAAAGTACGTGGCGTGCATCTCAATCTTACTAAAAACGAAATCAAGATTATTTGCAGCAACAACGAGCAAGAAGAAGCTGAAGAACAGCTTGAAATTCAATACGATGGAGAAGATTTAAGTATTGGTTTCAATATTACTTATTTGCTTGATGTATTACAGCGGTTAAACAGCGAAAAAGTGATGCTTTCGTTTGGCAACGCTAACGACAGTGCTTTGCTGACTGTCCCCGATCAATACGATTATAAATATGTTGTAATGCCGATGCGCATTTAAATAGTCTTAAGTAAAAGCAGAGAGCAGCGCCGAGTAAAAAGAAGCGTTGTTTTCTAATGAAAAGCTGTTATGATTTTGATGAAGCTTTAAGAAAGAAATAATACAAGATGAATGTTCCTCCCAAGCCGGTAAAAGATTACGACTCGAATAGTATTAGAGTGTTAAAAGGATTGGAGGCCGTTCGCAAGCGTCCAGGTATGTATATCGGTGATACATCCGATGGAACTGGATTGCATCATATGGTGTTTGAAGTGCTCGACAATGCGATTGACGAAGCGCTGGCAGGGTACTGCGATGAAATAAAAGTTATCATTCATAGCGATAACTCTGTTTCGGTGATTGATAACGGCCGCGGTATTCCGACCGACATCAAAGAAGATGATGAAGAAAAACGATCGGCGGCAGAAATCGTTATGACCGAATTGCACGCGGGTGGGAAATTCGATCAGAACAGTTATAAAGTTTCCGGCGGATTGCATGGTGTTGGCGTCTCGGTGGTTAATGCACTCTCTGATTGGCTGCGATTACGGATCTGGCGCGATGAAAAAATACATCAAATCGAATTCAGGCGTGGCGCGGCGGTAGCTCCGCTGTCAGTAACCGGAAAAACGGAACGGCGCGGCACGGAAGTTCATTTCATGGCATCGCCGGAAACCTTCGGCAACGTCGAATACCATTACGATATTCTGGCGCGGCGGCTACGGGAACTTTCTTTCCTGAATAACGGTGTCAAAATCGAGTTGCTTGATGAGCGTGATGGGAAACGTGAAAATTTCGCGTTTTCCGGCGGTGTGCAAGGTTTCGTTAAATACATGAATCGCGCCAAAACAGTGTTGCACCCGCATACATTTTTCGCTGTTGGTGAAAAAGAAGGCGTTACAGTGGAAGTGGCGATGCAATGGAACGATTCTTACGGCGAGAATGTTTTGTGTTTTACCAATAATATTCCGCAACGCGACGGCGGCACCCACTTGACCGGCTTGCGGCAAGCGATGACGCGAACGTTAAACAATTACATTGAAAAAGAAGAGATTTCCAAAAAAGCGAAAGTGGAAACCACCGGCGACGATATGCGCGAGGGTTTAACGTGCGTGTTGTCGATCAAAGTACCGGAACCTAAATTTTCATCGCAGACCAAAGACAAACTGGTGTCGTCGGAAGTGCAACCGATTATTCAGGAAATCGTTGCTGGAAAGCTTGCGGACTTTTTGCTCGAGTACCCCAACGACGCCAAAACGATTTGCACCAAGATCGTCGAAGCAGCGCGGGCGCGCGAAGCCGCACGCAAAGCGCGCGAGCTGACGCGCCGTAAAGGCGTGCTTGATAACATGGGGCTTCCCGGAAAACTCGCTGATTGTCAGGAACGCGATCCGGCGATGTGCGAGTTATACCTCGTCGAGGGCGATTCGGCGGGCGGCTCGGCCAAGCAAGGGAGAGATCGAAAATTTCAAGCGATTTTGCCGCTACGCGGTAAAATCTTGAATGTAGAGCGCGCACGCTTCGACAAAATCATCAGCACCCAGGAAATCGTCACGTTGATTACAGCGCTGGGCACTGGTTTCGGCAAGGACGAGTACAATCCGGAAAAGCTGCGCTATCACCGAATCATCATCATGACCGACGCCGACGTTGACGGCTCGCACATTCGCACGCTGCTGTTAACGTTTTTCTATCGGCAAATGCCGGAGCTGGTCGAACGTGGCCACATCTACATTGCGCAGCCGCCCTTATTCAAAATCAAACAGGGACGTGAAGAAACCTATCTGAAGGACGAACACGAACTTCGACAGCATCTGCTGAAAAACGCGTTGAAGAACACGGAGTTTGTTCCGGCGCGAAACCGACCGGCGTTCAGCGAAGAAGCGTTGGCCAGCCTGGCGCGCGATTACCTGATGGCGGAAACGGCCATTGAGCGCTCGTCGCGGCTGGTTGATGAAGCGGTGCTACGGGCCATTCTCGAAGGCGTGCACGTTGATCTCGCCGATGAAACCGCGGCGAAGAACAGCGCGCGGAAATTGAGCGAAAAAATCAGCGACAGCACGGTCACCATAGAGGCGCGGCACGAGGCGGAGAACGGCGCTTGGCAGTTGACCATCGAGCGAACGCAACACGGCGCGTTGAGCACTACCGCGTTGACCCGCGCTTTCCTGGAACGTGCCGACAGCGCGATGATGGCGCAAGTTTCAAAAACGCTGGAAGGTTTGCTCGGAGAGGGCGCTTGCGTCAAGCGTGGTGATAAACAGAAAACGATCCGCTCCTTCGGAGAAGCGATGGCGTGGTTGCTTGAAGAAGCCCGCGCGTCGGCCAGCATCCAGCGTTATAAAGGACTCGGCGAGATGAACCCAGAACAATTGTGGGAAACAACGATGGACCCCAAAGTTCGCCGCTTGCTGCGCGTTCAAATCGAAGATGTCGTTGGTGCCGATGAAGTGTTTGCGACGTTGATGGGCGAGAGCGTCGAGCCGCGGCGGGAGTTCATCGAAATCAACGCATTGGGAGTGCGCAATCTCGATATCTGACAACTACGGCAGGGTTCATGGAACGTTGCCTCAGCCACAAAGCGTGCGATGAAAAAATTTCGGTTGTCCAAAGAGCAGATCAAACCATTGGCCGAGGGCTACGGTGGTTGCATTGCCTCGGATATGATCACCGTTGATGGCTACCCGGTTCGTTTTATGTATCGTGAAGAACCGCATAATGATCTGGATAGCGGTTGGCGCTTTCTGTCCGGTTACGAGGACGATGCGTATATGGAAAATTCGGCGAATCATGCGGTCTATGAAGTGAACACGATCGCCAACTACGATCCGAGCATCATCCCGTTTCTTGATGCGCCTGAAGGCAGCGCCTTCGAGAAAACGCCTGAGTCAGAGCGGTTTGTGGACGTGACGGACGAAGCTCCGCAAGAGTCCTGACCGTTTTGTTTAAAGCGGAAGAAAACCGACGATCAATAAACCAGCGATAGCCGGTAGCCGCTGGCGGCGAGATCGGAGCGTAATAGCAAACGCAAAACCTGATCGCGGCTGGCGGGAGCGCCGGTACGGGTGTCGGTAGCGCGAACCAGATATTCTTCCGGTACGAAAAAACGGCGCGCCAATAACTGCGCTTGTGTGTCAGTCAATTCGAGCGACAAGCGTGGATAAGCAACGGGTTTGTCGCTGCGATTGCGCAGCGTGACCGTCAGCAAAAGCTGCCGCGCGTCGTGTGGGTCGGATTGCAGATCGGAGGCCTCGATGGTCAGCGCGTCGATATTTTGCAGCGGTTTGATTTCACAGTGGAGCCAGCGGCAACCAAGCGACAAGGTTGGTGTTAACTTCGGATAGGCGTTTGCCAGCTCATCGTGCAGAAAAAAAACGGCTTGCGCGGCCAGTAACGCAGTCAATCCCGGCAACGAAATCAGATAGAACAATGAGCGACACCAGCGCGGCAGGTGCAGTCGTTGCCAGATCGTCGGTTTTTTGGCGGGGTCGAGCACCAGCGTCAACGGGGAGGGTTTGTTCTTGCGGGGCTTTTTTTTACGCCGCGGTTTTTCCTCTGCCGTTTCTTCGATGGCGAAGGAGTCTTCTTCTGCTGGCGGTGCGACGCTTTCCTCGCGCGCGCTGGCACGCAACGGGGGCTCAACGCGCGCGGTGGTTTCAATCTCCGCGGCGGGCTGTGGCGCTTTCTTCGTTTCGGCCGACAAAGAAGCAGCGCGAGAGGAGGGAGGGTGCGGCATTACGGTGAATGCGCTTTCCGGCGCTGGAACAGGATCGCGCAAAGTCATGGTTTCGCGCTGTATCGGTTCCATACCGGGGCCGGGGAGGCGCTCTCCCTTGAAGTTCACCAGCGCCGCGAACGCATTGAAAACGGTTCGGCACTGGCCGCAGCGCGCCTGCCCTTCGCGTAACGCCAACTGTTGCGACGTGATACGGAACGTCGTGCGACATTGCGGGCAGCGGGTAAAGTGGATCGTTATGGGCACGGTCGAAAAAAGAATCTCGAAAAAAGGGAGCGCAGGGGAAAATATTATATTTCATTTTCGTTATAGGGCCGCTTTTTCTTACGGAGCGCGGACATCATGAGTCTGTTTTGGCTTCGCGGCTGGCAACTTCGGCCAGCTCCAGCCATTCTACTTCCATTGTCTCAATCTCTCTGGCGATTTCGCGCTGTCGCACCAAAGCTTCCGTCAGGCGCGCTTTAGCGTTATCGAGATAAGCCTCCGGCGATGCCAGCCAGTGTTCCAGCGAGGCGCGTTCGGCGCTGAGTTTTTCCAGGATTTTTTCGATTTCGTTCTGTCGTTTGACGAGCGGCGCGCGCCGTTGCCGCGCTTCTGCGTCGAGACGTTTTTGGGTTTTGCGATCGGGGACGAGGTTGTTGGTGGGCGGCGCGGTAGCAGAAGCGCTGATCGCATCGTTGTTGCTCGCGCCATCGCTTGCTTCATGGCGCAGATGGTCGAGCACAAACCGGCGGTAATCATCGAGGTCACCGTCGAACGGAGCGACGGCGCCTTGATGAACCAACCAGAATTCGTCAACGGTCGCCGACAGCAAGTGGCGATCATGGGCGACGACGATCAACGCGCCATTGTATGCTTGCAGCGCTTCGGTCAGCGCTTCGCGCATGTCGATATCAAGATGGTTGGTTGGTTCGTCGAGGATTAGCAATTGCGGGCGCATGTAAACGATCAGCGCCAGCGCCAGCCGCGCCCGCTCTCCGCCGGAAAATGAGGCGATGGTTTGCGTGGCTTGTTCGCCGTGAAAAGCGAAGCCGCCGAGGAAATCGCGCAAGGTTTGTTCACGCGCATCGGGATCGAGACGTTGCAGATGCAGCAACGCCGATGCTTGCGAATCAAGGGTATCAAGCTGGTGCTGCGCGAAATAACCGATGCGCAGATCACGCGCGGTGTGCCGCGAGCCATGTAATAGCGGCAGACGTCCGGTCATTGACTTGATCAGCGTCGATTTTCCAGCACCGTTGGGGCCGAGAAGCCCTAGACGGGAATCAGAGAGAATGCCGCATTCTATGTTTGGCAACACCGGCGCATCAGCGCGATAACCGAGATCGGCATTTTCCAGTCGTAGCAGTTGACGGGTACGCGAATCGCTCAGCGGAAAGCTGAACGAGAAGGGGCTGTCAACATGCGCTGCTGAAATGCGCGTCATCTTTTCCAATTGTCGCAACCGGCTTTGCGCCTGTTTCGCTTTGGTCGCTTTGGCGCGGAAGCGATCGACGAAGCTTTGCAGGTGTGCGATGGTGCGCTGTTGTTTTTCAAAGGTCGCCTGCTGATTGGCGAGCGCGGCAGCGCGCTCTTGTTCGAAGAGAGCGTAATTGCCGCTGTACGTTTTCAGCGTGCGCTGATCGAAATGAACGATGGTGTCAACGATGCTGTCGAGAAAATCGCGGTCATGAGTAATCAGCAGCAAAGTTCCGGGATAACGGCGCAGCCAGTCCTCAAGCCACAGTACGGCATCGAGATCGAGATGGTTGGTCGGCTCGTCGAGCAGCAGAATATCGCTGCGGCACATCAGCGCCTGCGCCAGATTCAGGCGCATCCGCCAACCGCCGGAAAACATGTTGACCGGATCGTGGTGTTGCGCATGGCTAAAACCCAGCCCCGCCAACAGCTCACCAGCGCGGGCACGGGCGCGGTAGCCGTCGATCGCTTCAAAGCGGTGGTGCCATTCGGCAAGAGCAAGGCCTTCTTTTTGGCTGTCGTGGTGGTTATCAAAGGCGGAGCCTTGCAAATGGGCAATGGCGGCTTCGACCGTGCGCAGTTCGCGGTCGCCGTCGAGCACATAGTCAAGCGCCGAGGTGGCGACATTGGGCGTTTCCTGTGCGACGTGTGCGATGACCGCGCGCTTCGGTAGTAACACGTTGCCACGCTCTGGCGATAGAACGCCGCGCAGCAACGCGAACAAGCTGGTTTTGCCGCAACCGTTGGCGCCGATGATGCCGACTTTGTGATGGTCGTGGATCATCAGACTTACATCGTCGAGCAGGATTTGTGCGCCGCGCGCCAGCGTTAAATGGTCCAGGCGGATCATGGTCTTACTCTCCTCCTCTCTTGAGGGAGGGGGGTTGGAGGAGAGAGGAGAGTTTAAAATCGTAATCGATGATGAGCGGCGCGTGGTCGGAAAAACGCTGCTCCTTGTAAATCGACGTCGCCCGCGCTGTTGCGGCGATAGCTGGTGTGGCAAACTGGTAATCAAGTCGCCATCCGACATTCTTCGCCCAGGCTTGCCCACGGTTCGACCACCAGGTGTATTGCTCGGGGCGTGGATCGAGTGTGCGGAACACATCGACCAAGCCGGTTTCCGCAAACATCCGGTCGAGCCAGGCGCGTTCTTCCGGCAGGAAGCCGGAGTTTTTCTGATTCGATTTCCAGTTTTTGAGATCGATTTCCTGGTGCGCGATGTTCACGTCGCCGCAAACGATCAATTCGCGCCCCGCGTTCGCTGACGTAGCAATGAGCGAGCGCAGATGCGGCAAAAAGCGATCAAGAAAGCGGTATTTAGCCTGTTGTCGTTCTTCGCCGCTGGAACCGGACGGGACATAGACGCTGACTACGGTAAGCCCGGCGAAATCGGCCTGCAAATAACGCCCTTCGGCATCGAACTCGGGGTCGTCGAAACCGAAGCGCGGCGCAAACGGTGCTGAAGCGAGCAGTCCGACGCCGCTGTAGCCTTTTTTCTGCGCCGGCAGAAAGGCTGTGTGCATCCCATCAAGCGACACCAGAGTTGTCGGAAGATCGTTGAGACCCGCTTTCAATTCCTGAAGGCACAAGACGTCCCAGGGTGACAACCGGGTCAGCCAGTCGGACAGCCCCTTACGTTCGGCGGAGCGAATGCCGTTCACATTGAGAGAGATAATACGCATAATTGTGGAAATCGTGCAACAGGCGACAGGATACAGGAAAGAGAAAGCAACAAAAGGCCTCTGCGGATTGCTGCGACCTGCGAAAATAACATCCAGGGGAGAAAATCTATTAATGACACGAAATATGCGGGAATTATTAAATCGGTTTCCCGCCGACGCGCTCCGGCGGATAGGGGTGTCGTGGGTAACGGAGGGCAGCACGGGGGGATGACCGGAGAGGGTACGAGGATGACAACAATAACAAGACAAACCGCCACAACGCTTTTTCTGGCGCTGGCTCTTTTTGTGGGCGCTGGCGTCGCTGTTGCGCAACAGTCGCAGCCCGGCGGCAAAACCTACAAATGGGTTGACGAAAAAGGGGTTGTTCACTATAGCGACAAAGCGCCGCTGGAGGCCGTCAACCGCGAACAGACGGTTCTCGATAAACAAGCGCGAGCGGTAAAGAAAATTGAAGCGACGCTTCCTGAGAATCAGCGCAAACTCAGCGATGAAGAAATAGAAAAGCAGCGTCAGGAACAGGTGCAGAAAGAAATCGCCGAACGCAAAGATCGGGCGCTGCTATCGTCGTATTTGAAAGAAGAAGACCTGGATCTGGCTCGCGACCGTGCCCTTTCCACGCTGGATGCGCAGATCGAGGCAACGAAATTGGTGCTAGCTCAGCAACAAACGCGGCGCAAGGAATTGCTGGAACGGCAGGAGAGAGGAAACGCGTTGCCGGCAGGTGAGTTGGAAAATCTGGAAAGCGAGATCGCGGTTCGTAATGCATCCATCGACCGCAGCCGCCGCGAAAAAGAAACGATATACGCCAAATACGAGCGCGACAAACAGCGATGGCGCGAACTGAAAGAAGCGGAAAGAGCGCGGATCGAGGCGGAAAAGCAAGCGAACAAAAAATAAAGATCGACAACAGAACAAGCGGAGGGTCGGGGTTTGCAGGCGCGCTTCGACCGGTGCGGGCTAGGACTCAAGAATTCTCGAAAAGTCCTCTATATAACCCAATAACAAATAGGGGCTGTTCCGTATCACTTGTTTCAACTCGCCCCACATCTGTGTATTTTCCGCTTGCCCATAAAGAGTCATGAGATCGGCTATCAGCCGTTCCAGTTTTGCGGGGTCGATTTTGTCCTCCCGAATAAATCCCAACCACCCCGCGCCAATTCCGAAAAAACGATAATCGTGATCGTGCAACAAGCGGATAACGGCATGGTTGTCAAAAATATCCCAATCACAGGAAAAATAACCGTTCGGTAGCCCGGCGATCAGCAAATCATCTCGCGCCACCGGAAGTTTTTGCACATAGACCGCGTCATCGAGCACCAGGTCAGGGTGGCGGTTGATTTCGACAAGTGCCGCGATGTCCTCGGGCAAAGAAGTGAGCCCTTTTTCGCCGACATCACGCCAATCGCGACGTAACGCCGGGTCGTCCAATTGCGCGGCCACATACGCCAGCTCTGCCTGTTGGTACTGTGCGACAGACGCCGGATCGTCCATATCGTAATCCGCGTCGTAATAAATTTCATCGCTTTCGCGGGCGTGTCCAGACGTGTAGAGGCATTGGTTGATGTCGTCCAGCGTGATGAGATATCGAGCGCCGGGATCGGTTTGTTGTTCCTGCCGCACGAGTTCGAGGACGGCGCTTAATGAAGAGGGTTCATCTATCCTGAGCAGGCTGAAGCTGTCCACCGTTCGGAACGGCGCAGGCGTTGACGGAGTGAAGCGGGTGATGGTCATGGACATAGATATTTATGGCGCTGAAGAAATGAACGCGAACACCGCGACGATGACGGCTTGCGCCAGGGGCACGCGTTGGCGCGAGAAGAAATGGTCGCAGCTCCGGTCATAGATTACCATAAGGAGGCGCTGGCGAACCCTGGCGATCAGGTGATAACGCCTGCTGCTCCATATCTACGCCACGAGAGCAAGAGAAAGGAAGAAAAAGGAAGAAAAATCGGGAGGGTGACGTACAATGTGCTTTTTTGGCAGACGTTATGCATCTTCACATTCTCGGCATTTGCAGCACTTTCAAAGGCGGCGTTACGGCGCTGGCGCAGCAACAGGAACACACCGCTTCCCGCCGGACGATATCCGCGCGCGCGCGCCAAGGGGCGCTGGGTCTGCTGGCGGCGGTCACACTCATGATCTCGTCAACGTACGCCGGTAACTTGCCGGATGGCTGGGCGGCGCGCGCTGAAAACAATGGCGTCACCTTTGCGCCGGTCAGGATGAGCCCCGGCGAAAAGCTCGAAATCTGGGTCGCTGACGCGCTGTACGAGACGCCGCAGGACGGCAGCCCGCAAAACCGACTGCTGCAAATCCGTCGGCAGGCAGGTGCGATGCAGGGCGACAAGTGTGAGCCGGCGGAGATAACGCAAGCGGGCGTAGTCACGCAAGGCTGCACCGAAGGCAACGCGGCGTTGCAATACATGTTGCTGCCTTCGCCCGCGGGCGGCAACAAGGTACAGTTGCTGCGCATCCGCGCCGCCGGAGGTGAGGGGGTGATGACGCGTTACGGCGAAGGCTTTCAGCAAACGTTGCAAAGCGTGATGCGGGGTCAGACCCAAGCCATGCTGCGCAATGATAACCAAGTCCAGACACAACAACGCCGCCAGAGCCAGCCCGAGGCGCAACCTCAACGGGCGCGGCAGGAGCAACTGGAGCGCGGTTACGCCGCGCAGGGCATCCGTACCGCGCCTGGTCAGGGCGTGCGCGACAGCGACATTGCCGCCGTTTTCGTCAGCGCACAGGTCGTTCATAACCCCGGCGAGACGGTCAAGCGCGATCTGCACACCACCTGGCTGCTGTTCAAGGATGGCACCGGCTATCAAAACGAAATCCCGCCCGACGAACTGAATGTCAAAGTGTCGCGGCAACTGGAGCCGCAGCGCTGGGTTCAATGGCGTAAACCGCTGCTTGGCAGCAGCTACGAGATTCGCGGCCCGGGAGATAGCGGCTGGCGCAGTTTGTCCAATGGCAAGGGCTGGTTCGCGCAGCCGGCACGCTCCGGTGAGCGCCTGAACGGTGTTTATGAACGCACCGACGGTTGGGGCAACCAGTACAGTCTGCGCATCAAGCGCACCACGTGGCGCTTCAGCGGCGACGGCGCCTTTGATCTTACGTTGTACGGCTACGGGGGGATCACGCAAAGTGGCGGGGGCACGTCTTTCAGCCATATTTCGGAGACGCAATCCGACGCCAAAGGCACCCGCAGGAAGAGCGGTACGTCGTCCTCCAGCGCGCGTATCGGCGCCGCCAGTTCCGATGGCGTCAGCACCAACGCTGCCCGCAACACGAACGACGGCGCCAGCCGCCGTGGACGCTACCGACTCAATGGCTGGGTGCTGGAAGCCGAACGCGACGATGGCCAGCTGGAGCGCCACTTCGTGACCTTCCAGGGAAGCGACCGTGCCGTGATCGACATTGACAGCGCGCCTCTTTACGTCAAAAAACAATGATGCGTGACCGACGAAATTCAAGAGCTTGCATGGGCCGGGAGGGGACAAAATGAAGCGCCAGCAGCAAGCGTTACCGGAAACCCAAAACACAGCGATTGCGCTGCGCGCCATCTCTGCCTGCCGCACTATTGGTTAGCGGGGGCTAGAAACTAAAATGGCAAACCATTTCCATATATTTACAGCTTCGGACGCTCACATAGGGTTTCTTGAACAGTGTTCATCGGAAACACTTTATGACTATTGTGATGGCAAAAGGCCCGCGCAGGATCAGCAAAACTTACCCTTCGACTGGCCAACTTCACCGTTAAAACCTATTGGCCCATCGAATGCAATTAATAGAAATACGGACTTATATCATTGGATATTGAACGGCACATCCGAGCCGGTGCAGGGCAGTGGTTCTATTTTTCAAACATGGGCAGTCGTTAATCACTCAGCAATCGACCTGACGGGCGACGGTGTGCTCTTTGCGCTTAAAGCCGACCAACTGCCTGAGTTAGAGGCATTGGCTGCAAAAGTTGACCAAACGTCCGTTCAAAAAGCCTTTTCTGCCTGGCTCGCCAAAAAAGGGAAAAAGGTAGCGCTTGATCCCGAAGCTTGTCAGCCTTTTGTCGAAGAATTCCAGGAGTTCGCGCATCAATTACGAAAAGCCATTACCAACGGTCAAGGCTTGATATGGATTCCACGGTAGCCGAAAAAGCGTCGGACATTTTGCTTACTCCAAGCGGCTTCGCTGTTGACCAGCGCGGGCGTTAGGTTGGCATGATGGCGACTCAACAACGCAAGCGGCACCAACTCAGGCAGAGCATGTGCCCAACGCCGGCCGGGGCCGTTCCTGTGAATAGCAAGGCTCTCGCACCGTACAACAGCTATTCCTGGCCTGAATTTGTCACCCTGGGCTATTACGTCGACAAGCCGTTTACGTGTCGCGATTGCGGCTCCGAGCAGGTCTGGCGTGCATCGCAGCAAAAATGGTGGTACGAAGTCGCCAAGGGCTTTGTCTATTCGACCGCTGTTCTATGTCGTGCGTGTCGCCGCAAGGAACAGAAGCGCAAGGCTGAAGCGAGAAAGATACACATGGAAGGCCTTGCCAATCCGCCTGATGGCCGGGGTTCGCAAGCGCATCCCGACGTATGCGAGTTGAAGGCAGATGATGCAACCTGCAGAAGGCGGGCGTGATGGCCCGTCCGTCGCGTTCGGCCCGGGTTATCCGGCGTCGATGCGGATTCCGCTGCGCAAGCTTTATCTGGCCAGAATGGCCGCGATCTATCCGGCGCTGGCGGCGTCGGGGGTTGCAGTGGTCTATATGCTGTGGCGATGGTCGTCGCTTCTGGCGCTCGACCCGTCCATGGCCCCCTATGGGGCCGTGACGGTGGCCTTGATCGTGGTCGCTGCGCTTTCCATCGTGGGCGGTGGGTTACCGCTGATCGGGTTCGGGCTGTACTATCTCGCGTCCGGGGGTGTCAGGGTGGCGAAGGGGCAAACCGGGCTTATTCTTGATGCCGGCGGCTACACGGATGCGACAACGATTCAGTTGATGCCCGTGAGAATTCCGTGGGGGAATGTCCGTTCCATTGTCACGGAAGCCAATGAAGGGAATCCCCAGTCTTGGGTGTGTGTGTACTTGGAGGATGATTCGGTGTACCAAAGCTATTCATTCTTCAGGCGCCTCATGACGCACATGACTTATATGACGTTCATGAGCCGTGTGAGAGAAGAGATCCGCCGGCGGTTTCTTTGGCGCGAACCCGACTATCGGTCGATGATTGAAGCGGGTCTCCTGGGCCGCGAGAATGTCATCGTGGCCATTGGCCTGCCGGTAGATGCCGAAAGCCTTGCCGCGCTCATGAATTCCTATTTGTCGGCCTGGCGCAGGGGGCACGTCATGGACAGCGGGCCAAGCGGGGACTCGGAGGAACAATAAAAATTTGGATGCCTTTGGCCAAGAGCTTGTCCAAGATAATAGGGATATGAATAACTCACGAACGCGTTTTGCTTGACGCTCCAGAAACCATGAAAAATCCGATTTCGCAAGAAATGCAAGCAGCTTTTGTTATTGATGATTTCTCAACAATGAGAAAACTCATAATCGATGGCGCGGATGTCAATTCGGTTGACGCCAGGGACGGAACAACCATTATGGAGCGCGCAATAGCGAACAATGATATCGAGATGGTTAAATTCCTGATCGCGCATGGTGTTGACTTGAATAAACCCGGTCCCCGAAAGATGACGCCACTGCATGTTGCGGCAGATCTCATATTTACTGAGGCGGGTAAATTATTGCTTGACGCGGGAGCATGGGTGGACCCACTGGATCAGCATGGAGCGACGCCATTGGCTTACGTAATCTCCAGCAGACAAGAAGGGTTCCTGGAGATGGCCCAGCTTCTAATTTCCTATGGAGCTAAAAAAGAGATCACAAACAAGGAAGGGGTTCTCTTGATAGACGTTTATAGCAAGCTCTATGGGGATAATGTATTAAAAACGCTATAAAACGCTCAATGGTGCTCGACGCACGAACCGGGCAGTCCGCGGTCGGGGCGAGCCGGCGATCAGACAGGCGACAACCGAAACCATCTGGTGCGATGCAAAGGTGAAAATATCGATTGCTCGATGCCCGAATCATAGTCCGGGAATATGTTGTCGCGCAATCCGCCTTGCGAGCGAGGCGCCCCCCTGACGTACAATGCGATTTTTCGGCGGGCGGTCATGCATCTTCACATTCTCGGCATCTGCGGCACTTTCATGGGCGGCATTGCGGCGCTGGCGCAGCAGCAGGGGCACACCGTCACCGGCTGCGATGCGCAAACGTATCCGCCGATGTCAACGCAGCTTGAAGCGCTCGGTATCGCGTTAACGTCCGGCTATGAGGTTGAACAACTCGATACAGTTGCTCGCGACGCCGACATTTTCGTGATCGGCAATGCCTTGTCGCGCGGCAACCCGCTGGTCGAAGCGATTCTCGAACGCAACCTGCCCTACACTTCCGGGCCGCAATGGCTGGCCGAGCAGGTGTTGCGCGCTGCCACTCCGCAGGGGCCGCGCCATGTGCTTGCCGTTGCCGGCACGCATGGCAAAACGACGACCGCCTCGATGCTGGCCTGGATTCTCGATTGCGCCGGTTTGCAGCCCGGCTTTTTGATCGGCGGCGTGCCCGCCGGTTTTCAGGTGTCGGCGCGCTTGACCGACAGCTCCTTCTTCGTGATCGAGGCCGACGAATACGACACTGCTTTCTTCGACAAGCGATCGAAATTCGTTCACTATCGCCCGCGCACGGTGATTCTCAACAACCTCGAATTCGATCACGCCGACATCTTCGCCGACCTCGCCGCGATCGAGACCCAGTTCCATCATCTGGTGCGCACCGTGCCTTCGAGCGGGCGATTGATCGTCAACGCCGACAGCGAAGCATTACAGCGCGTTCTGACGCGAGGCGTGTGGAGTGGCGTCGAACACTTTGGTGGCGGTGAAGTGATGCCGTCGCCGGAGTGGAAACTTTCCGCTCCTGCCCCTCTCCCCCGCGGCGGGAGAGGGGAAAACCTGATCATCACCCCCGAAAACGCGCGCAAAACCTTGTCGCTGCCGCAACCCGGCGCGATGAACGCAATGAATGCATTGGCCGCGCTTGCTGCCGCACGCCATGTCGGCGTCGATGTCGATGTGGCGCTAGCCGCGCTGGCGTGTTTCCCGGGCGTGGCGCGGCGGCTGGAGTTGCGCGGGCAAGTTCGCGGCATCGCGGTTTACGACGATTTCGCGCACCACCCGACGGCGATTGCCGCTACGCTAGAGGCTCTGCGTAGCCGTATTGGCAACGCCCGCCTTCTTGCCGTTCTTGAGCCGCGCTCAAACACGATGAAGCTCGGCACGATGAAAGCGGCGCTGCCCGACAGTCTGCGCGATGCCGATGCTGTTTACTGCTATGCCGCCAACCTCGGTTGGGACGCTGCTGCGGCGCTGACGCCGGTGGGCGAAAAAGCGCGAACCTTCGATACGCTCCCCGCGTTGCTCGACGCGCTCGCTGCCGACGCCCGGACGGGTGACCACATCCTTATCATGAGCAACGGCGGTTTTGGCGACATCCATCAAAAGCTGTTGGCGGCGCTGTCATTGCATAGTGACCGAGGCGCAACCCCGCTTGCCTCGCGAGGTGGGTAAAAACGCGACCATGACGGCTTTGGCAGAACGCCCGTCAAAAGAAGGACGGCGATGGCATTTTTACGTGTTGCGGAAAGGGGAATCGGTTAAAATTCGCTGTCTGTAACTGTTTTTATAAAGGGCTTTTCCCGGCGTCTGTGAGAGCAGTTGCGGTTTCAGGGGGGGTGTGAGGAGCGTAATCCGCCATGGCGTGGCCTGAATTTTCTTTTCGTCGCTGGAGCGCTTGGGCGCCCGCAATGACCGATGCCGAGACTTGGCAGGCTTGGGCGCGCGAAGGAACATCGCTTGTCGCCAGTGAAGAAACGGCGCCGGTAAAAGCGATGCCGCCGCTGCTCCGGCGACGGGCGCAACCATTGGGTCGCGCCGCGCTGGAGGTGTTATATGCGCCGACGTTGGCTTACGCCGATCAACCGATCGTTTTTTGCAGTCGCCAAGGGGAAATCGGTCGCGCGGCGGCTCTTTTACAAGAGCTGGCGGCAAAAGGTCAGGCTTCGCCGCAAGAATTCAGCATGTCGGTGCATAACGCCATTCCGGGACTTTTTTTAATTGCGCAGCGATGTCGGGCGTCGGCCATTGTGCTGGCCTCGGAAAACCAACTGATGTTTTCCGGCATTGTCGAAGCGTTGGCCCAGCTTACCGAAGGCGCGCCGTCTGTGATTTTGCTGTTTTGCGATGCGCCGCTGCCGGCGCTGTTTCGTTCTTTTTGCATCACTGAGCCGGCGTGCTTCGCCTTCGCGCTCGAGATGACGAAGGGAAAGGACTATCGCCTCGCCCATACCGGGGCGGCGCCTTCTACGGTAACCGCGCCCGCGCCGGAACCCGTTTCCGCGCTGCCGCTGCTACGCTTCGTTCTCGACGAAACGCAAGGCGTCTTGCCGTTGACCGGAGCGGCGGACTGGCAATTGTTGCGTCTTGAGTCGGAGGTCGGCCATGCCTGAGCGCTTGTTGTCGATGACCGCGCCGGCGCGCGTAGAAGAGGGGCGACGCTTTTCGCTGGAGCGGTACTGGCGTATCGCGGCAACGGGGTTTTGCTTTATTTTGTTCGGGCTTTACGGGGTGCTCATCTCATGCCTGGTGTTTCCGTTGTTGTGGCTGCTGGTGTGGCCGCGGTCGCGTCGCCAGAGGTGGGCGCGCGATGTGGTGCACTGGGCGCTTCGGTTTTTTTGCTATGTCATGACGACGGTCGGCGCGATCAGCTACGAAGTACACGGCCGAGAAAAGCTGCAACGTCGCGGCCTGCTGGTGATCGCCAACCACCCATCGTTGATCGACGTGGTGCTGTTGATGTCGCTGTTGCGCCAACCCGACTGTGTCGTCAAAGCGGCGGCTTGGCGCAATCCGTTTATGCTTGGCCCCGTGTCGTTGTGCGGATTCATCCGCAACCAGGATGGCCCGCAACTGATCGACGACTGCATCGCATCGGTGCGGCGCGGCAGCAATCTGATCATTTTCCCGGAAGGCACCCGCACTCGGATAGAGGGGTTGCTTCAGCGACGGGTCAATCCCTTGCAGCGCGGTGTGGCCAATATTGCGGTGCGCGGGCAGTTGCCGGTGACGCCGGTGGTCATCACCGTGACGGAGCCGATGTTGACCAAGCAGCAGTCCTGGTATCAAGCGCCATTGCGGCGACCGCATTTTGTGTTGACTGTGTATGATGATTTGACGCCGACGTGTGCGGGCAACACCCCGCCGGCGGTGGCGTCGCGCGCCTTGACAGAGGCGCTTTCCGATTTTTTTAACCAAGAGCTGAAAAAAGATGTCCGCCCTGATTGATGAAATTAAAACCCTGATTATCGAAACGCTGAACCTGGAAGATGTTACCGTCGCCGACATCGACGACGATGCGCCGCTGTTCGGCGAAGGACTCGGCCTCGATTCAATTGACGCGCTGGAGCTTGGCGTTGCCTTACACAATAATTATGGCCTGACATTGTCGGCAGAAGCGGAAGAGGCAAAACAACATTTTGCCTCGGTTCGCCATCTTGCCGCCTACATCGAGGCTCATCGCAACCGTTGATCTTCAAGGAAACGCAATGTCTTCGACCATGTCCAAAGAAGAAATCCTCGACTGGATGCGCAAAGTTTTACAGGAGCAGTTCGAGATTCCTGCCGCGCGCGTAACGCGGGAGGCAAACCTGTATCAAGACCTCGACATCGACAGCATTGATGCGGTCGATCTGTTGATCAAACTGAAGCAATTGACGGGCAAGCCGATCTCGCCTGAGGTGTTTAAACAAGTGCGCACCGTCGGCGATGTGGTGGATGCTGTCCACGCGCACTTGCAAGAAAGCTGACCACCGGCACACCACGGAGCTTTGCTGATGCCGACGTTTGTCGTTCCGCTGCTCGGGGTTGCCTTGCCGTTGTTTTTCTGGTGGTGTTATTGGCAGGGGTGGCCCTTCTGGCTGGGCGGTTTTCTACTGCTGCCGCTGGCGTGGCGGCGGCACGGCATCGGCAGTGTGCTTGGTTGGCTGGGGCCGTGCGCAGCGTTGCTCGGCGTAGCGGCATTGCTGCTGCGTTCATCGATGTCGTTGCTTTATTATCCGGTGCTGGTCAACGCAGTGTTTCTGCTGGCGTTCGCAACGAGTCTTTTTCAGTCGCAAACGCTGGTCGAACGGCTGGCGCGCCGACTCGATCCCGAATTGCCGCCCGAGGGTGTTCGTTATACCCGAAAGGTCACGTTCGCCTGGTGCATCTTCTTCATTGTCAACGGAGGTGTCGCCTGGTGGACAACGACGCAACCGATGATCGTCTGGACGCTTTATAACGGCTTGATCGCCTACGTAGCGATGGGCGTGATGTTCGGCAGCGAATGGCTGATTCGCCGCCGTGTGATGCGTCGCTTTTCCCCAATCCCCCCAACGGTGCCCCATGAGTGATGCGCTACAGGCAATCTTGCCGCCGCTGCTGCTGTCGGCGCCGGCGGACGGCGTCGTCTTTTATCGAAAGACAGAGCCGATAACGTACGCGACGTTTCGCGCCGATCTCGTCGCTGCCCGGCAGGCGCTGATGAAGCTCAACGCGCCGGAAATCGTGTTGTACGACGCCGATGCTTATGCGTTCGCTGTCTGGCTGCTCGCTTGTTGGCAGAACGGCCAAACCGCTTTGTTGGTGGCGGAAGATTTGCCGGCAACGCGCACAGCTCTTCCGTTTCCCTGGGTTGGGCGTTGCGAGGGCAGCGCTCTGCCCGACTGGTTCGGCGCGGCGGGCGGCACAAGCGCGTTTCCCGGCTCACCGCCGCAGTTCGATTGTGCTGGCCTGGTGGTTTTTACCTCCGGCTCCAGCGGTGCGCCGAATCGTATTTTCAAAACGCCGACGCAGTTGTACCGCGAAGCAGTGTTGCTACAACAAATTTTCGGTAAAGACGTGCCTCCTGAAACCCGTTTTGTCGGCACCGTACCGCATCAGCACATGTTCGGATTGCCGTTCCGGCTGATGTGGCCACTATGGGCCGGTTATCCGATCATCAGCGAAGTCTACCGTTATCCGGAAGAGCTGTTGCGTCTGGAACCAGGCCAGCATGTGCTGATCAGCAGCCCGGCGACGTTGAAACGCCTGGCGCAACTGGATGCCTTTTTTTCGCCAGCCACTTTTCTGGCGGCATTTTCTGCGGGAAGCCCGTTGCACGACAGCGTTGCCGCTGTCTGTGCGTCGCGGTTGGCGACCTCACGAGTGGTCGAAATCTACGGCAGCACCGAAGCGGGCAGCATCATGCACCGCATTGCTCCCGGCGGCATCTGGCGGGAACACCCGGGCGTCACGCTGGCACTCGATGAACACGGCTGTCTTAAATTACGCTCGCCGCTCTTGGCCGACGAAGACTGGTTTTTCACGCAGGATACCGCCGTACGCGACGACAACGGTTGGCGGTTGACCGGTCGCGCCGATCGCGTCGCCAAGATTGAAGGACGACGCGTGGCATTGGATGCGATTGAAACGGCGTTGCTGGCGTTACCCGAAGTGGCCGAAGCGCGCACGGCGGCGCTGTACGGGGAGCGCGACGAAATTGTTGCCGCCGTGGTGTTGAGCGACAGCGGCCGCGCGCAACTGCAAGCAGTGGGCAAGACCCGTTTCGATCGTTGGTTGCGGCAAGGCTTGTCGGCGTCGCTTGAGCGTATCGCCATCCCGCGTCGTTGGCGTTATTTGTCGTCGTTGCCCTGCAACGAAATGGGCAAAATTACCACCGCCGAGATCGTGCGCTCGCTCGAGCGCCAGGCATTGCCGCCGTTCACGGTTGCTGCGCGAGGGGAACAAGAGGTGGTGTTGACGCTGGCGCTGTGCGACTGTGTGCAGGCGTTCACCGGGCATTTTCCGCAGCTGCCGATTTTGCCCGGCGTCGCTCAAATCGATTGGGCGCTACGGTTGGCGCAACGATACTTTCCTGTCGAAGGGCGTTTCTCCGGTTTCCGGCAGCTCAGGTTCCAGCGTATTTTGTCACCCGACGACAAAGTATCGCTGACGCTTCGTTTTTCCCCGGAGAAAAAAGAGGTGCATTTCATCTATGCTTCGGCGCATGGGGTGCATTCGCAGGGGCGCGCGTTGTTTACTCACCCTGCCATCGTGCCGAATAACGCACCATGAAACCCGCTGCGTCTGCGCCGGTTGCCCTTGTGCCGGTCTATAACCACGCTGCCACCGTCGGCGCCGTGGTGCAAACGCTGCATGATTTAGCGTTGCCGGTGATTCTGATCGACGATGGCTCCGACGCCGAATGCGCGGCGGCGCTCGATAAGCTGGCTTCTGTGCCGACAACTTCATTGCTGCGGCTGCCGGTGAACGGAGGCAAAGGCGGCGCCGTCATCGCCGGTTTGCGTGCGGCGCACGCGAAGGGGTACAGCCACGCATTGCAACTGGATGCTGACGGGCAACACGATGCTGCGGCGTTACCGGCGTTTCTCGATGCGATGCGCGATGCGCCGCAGGCGGTGATCGTGGGGTTCCCGCGTTACGACAGCAGCGTTCCGGTTGGTCGGCTGTTAGGTCGTTATGTGACGCACCTCTGGGTCTGGATCAATACCTTGTCGTTTCGCATTCGGGACTCGATGTGCGGGCTGCGGATTTATCCGCTCGCTGCGACGTTGCCGGTGCTCGATGCGATGCCGTCACAGAGCCGGATGGAATTCGACACCGAAATTCTGGTACGTCTTGATTGGGCGGGCGCGCCGATAAAAAACCTGCCGGTTTACGTGCATTATCCGGCGAATGGCGTGTCGCATTTCCGGATCGGGCGCGACAACGTGCGTATCAGCTGGATGCACACCCGCTTGTTTTTTGGAATGTTGTGGCGGATGCCGAAGTTGATCGCTCGCCATTTCCTTGCCTCGGAGCGACGCTGATGCATTGGGCGCAAATGCAGGAAGCGGGCGGTTTGGCAGGAATGCGTTTTTTGCTGCGCGTTTATCGCATATTCGGGCGATGGCCGTTTCGTTTTTTGTTGTTCTTCGTTTTGCTGTGGTTTTACGCACGAAGGCGCATTGCCCGCGAAGCGTCGCGCGAGTATTTGCAACGGCTGTATGCTTTCAGCGGCGGTGTTACGCCGATGCCGACGCGGCGAAACACCTTTCGACATTTTCTGGCGTACTCCGAAATCCTGCTCGATAAACTGCTGGCGACAAGCGCGACCGATTTGTCGGTTCCTTTCCATAGAGACGGCGTGGAATACGTTCAGCCGATACTCGAACAAAAGCGAGGTGCGATTTTTGTTTCCGCTCATTTCGGCAACATCGAACTGTGTCGTAAATTGACGGAGCGTTATATCGGCGTACGCATGACCGTTCTCGCTCATAAAAAAAACTCTGCTCGCTTCAATCGGCTGTTGAAAGAGCTTGATCCTGGCTACGACATTGATTTGATCCGGGCGGACGAGATCGGCATCGACACCGCCATTGCGTTGGCGCAACGAATTGAAGACGGCGGTTTCATCGTTATCCTCGGCGACCGCGTGCCGGTAGACAGCGCTGCCACTGTGCAGGTTCCGTTTCTGGGGAAGGGCACCCGTTTTCCGATTAGTCCCTATGTGCTTGCTGCGACACTGCAATGCCCGCTGTTTGCTGTTTTCGGCGTTCGCCGCCACGACGGTTTCGCCATCACACTGCGGCAGATCGCCGAATCGATTATCCTGCCGCGTCGCAACCGGGAAGCGGTTATCGTTCCTTACGCCGCCGCGTTCGCCAAGCTGCTGGAGGAAGAGTGCCTGAAAGCGCCCTTCCAGTGGTCCAATTTTTTTCCGTTCTGGGCGTCGTCGGCGCCTACCGGGGAGGAACGCCCCTTCCTTCGAGAGAGCGGCCGGGGTGGGGCTCCTGCCCCCTCTTCCCTAACCTCTCCCCTCGCAAGGGGAGAGGGAGATAAAATGTAGCGCACCTTCACAGGAAGGCAGCCGCTTGAACTCAAACCGACCCAAGGAGACTCGCAGATGTCGCTGACCGCTCGCATGGACTGGACCGTCCCTTTTCATGACCTTGACCCGATGGAGGTGTGCTGGCACGGAAACTATGTCCAGTATTTCGAGATCGTGCGCACAGCGCTGTTACAGCGCATTGATTATGATCACCCACAAATGCGCGCGTCCGGTTACGCCTGGCCGGTCATTGAACTGTTCATTCGCTACGCGCAGCCGTTGACGTATCAGCAGCGCCTCCATCTCGATGCCCGTCTCGTCGAATGGGAAAACCGGCTGAAAATTGCCTACGAAATCCGTGACGCAACAACACAAAAACGGTTGACTTACGGACATACGGTACAAGTTGCCGTCGATATTCAAACCCGCGAAATGTGCTTCGCCTGCCCTGATATACTGCGCGAAAAGTTAAAGAGCTACCTATGAAAAACGTGATAAGCCCCCTGTTGCTTGCTTGCTTCGGCTTGTGCTGGCTTGTCCCTGCCCTTCCGGCGCAGGCGACCGATCTGGCCTTGCTGACGACGATTCAATCCCGGCTGGCGATAGACACGGTGATTCGCGGCGATTTCACCCAGACCCGACAATTAAAAGGCATCAAAAAACCGCTGATCGCCAACGGCTCTTTCACCGTCGAGAAAACGCACGGCGTGCTGTGGCGCACGCTGAAACCGTTCCCGCAGACAACGCGAATCACTCAAGGCGAAATCCTCCAGAAAGACGGAGACCGCGTGTTGATGAACTTGCGCGCCGATCAGGAGCCGGCGGTCAACGCCATTAGTCGCGTCCTGTTTTCGCTGTTTGCGGGCGACCTGTCGGCGCTGGCCGAATATTTCGAATATCAAGGTCAGCTTAACGGCAAAACCGGCTGGCAAGTGCATTTCACGCCGCGCGACGCTGGCTTGAAGGCGGTCATCGGCGCATTGTCGCTGGAGGGCGATAACGTCGTTCGTCAGGTCACGCTGACCAGCGCCGCCGGCGACATTACCCGCATCACCTTTTCCAATACCGTCACCGACTCCGCGTTGACTGCCGATGAACGCGCCCAGTTCGAGTAAAGCGCCCCTCGACGATTCCTGCTACGCTCGCCGCCATCGCGCGCTGGCCTGGAGTTGGCTGGTTGTCCTGGCGCTGCTGGCGGCTGTGCTTCTTGCGCACGTCCTGCCCTGGCGCGGCCAGATCGACACCGACTTGCTGGCGCTGCTTCCCGTTGACGAGCGCAACCCGCATGCCGAAGCCGCGCTGAAAACCCTGACACAACACGGCGAGCGGGAGTTGGCGTTACTGCTATCCGCCCCGGACGCCGCTACTGCACAGCGCGCGGCTCACCGGGTTCGAGACATGCTGCACAATGCGCCGCTGACGTTGCAAGCGCCCCAGGCGCAGACCGAGGCCATGCGTGACCTCTATTTTCCCTACCGCGCTGGTTTCATCACCGATCAGGATCTACGCTGGATCAACGAATCCGACCCTCCGGCACAAGCCCAGCGCGCCCTGGCGCTCGCTTACCAGCTCTTCGCGGGCGGCACACTCAACTGGCGCGACGACCCCTTCGGGTTTTTCAGCAACTGGATGTTGCAATTGGGCGCGGCCAGCCCGGCGCGCCCTCACGGCGACACGCTGATGGTGCAAACAGCAGATCGGCACTATGCGGTGCTGCTTTATCAACTGACACAAAGCGCCTTTTCTTCCGACCTTCAGACACGCCTCGACGCCGATCTGACCGCCGTCCGAAACGATCTGGCGCAACAATTTCCTGACGTGCAACTGCTGCGCGCCGGTGTCGTTCTGCACGCTACGGCGGCGGCGCAGCAGGCGCGTTTCGAGATGTCGCTGATCGGCTCGGGGTCGTTGCTGTGCTGCATTCTGCTCACTTGGTTCGTATTTCGGAACCTCAGGGCGTTGCAACTGATTCTGCTCTCGCTTGCCGCGGGCGCGCTGACGGCTTTGTCGCTGACTTGGCTGATATTCGACCGCCTCCACGTGCTAACGATGGTCTTCGGCGCCAGTCTGATCGGGGTCGCCGTCGATTACGGCGTTCTGGTGCTTGCACAACATCTGGACAGTTCCGAGACGCCGCATCGCTGGCTTCGTTTCCGCCGCCTGCTCTCGCCATTGACCCTGGTGCTGATTGCCCCGGCGCTGGCTTATTTCAGCCTGTTGCTGATGCCGTTTCCGGGCATGCGGCAAATGGCCTGCTTTGCCGTCAGCGGCATCATCGGCGCGTGGCTCA
>WQUA01000003.1 GCA_009786025.1 Pseudomonadota bacterium
CGACCGGCGGTGTCGGCCAGCACGATGTCGATGCCGCGCGCGCGCGCTGCCTGGATGGCGTCGAACATCACGGCGGCCGGGTCGCCGCCTTGCTGCGCGATGACGGTCACGTTGTTGCGTTCGCCCCAGACGGACAGTTGTTCTCCAGCGGCGGCGCGGAAGGTATCGCCGGCGGCGAGCAGGACGGTGTGCCCTTCGTTTTGCCAACGGCGGGTCAGTTTGCCGATGGAGGTGGTTTTCCCCGCGCCGTTGACGCCCGTCAGCATCACGACACACGGGTTGACATCAATGGCGCGGTTCTCGGTTTGCAGCGGACGCAGCAGATCGTAGAGCGCGTCGCGCAAAACTGTTTTAACATCGGTCTCGGCGTTGGCTTTGGCGTAGCGTTGTTTGAGTTCGGCGAGAAGGTGCTGGGTGGCGGCGATGCCGGCGTCGGCAGTGAGCAGCGCGGTTTCGAGTTCTTCCAGTGTGTCGTCGTCGAGGGTGCGTCGTGAAAGAACGTTGCCAAGTGCGCTGGTGAGTTTGTCGCGCGACAGACCAAGTCCTGCCGTCAGCCGTTCACGCCAGGAGGTTTTTTGCGGCGCAGCTTGCTGCTCGGAGGGCACAGCATCGGGAGCGGCCGGAGACGCTCCGGAAGTTTTGTTGCGTTTGAGAAAATCGAACATGAAAAGAAAGGTGGTTGCAGCGAAATGAGCGAGAATGCTGCATTGTACCTGCTCGGCTTCAACCGGAGCTGGGGCGCGAAGGAACGGATGAAAACGATGACGTGGACGGGAGGCAAGTTTCCCCTACAGGCAGGGCGTGTCGATGGTGGCGCAGGGGCGGCAATCTGTCGCCCGCCAGTACATTCCTCTGCGCTCTTCGCGCCTTCGCGTGAGAAAAGCGTTTCTGGATTGCTTCGCTGCGTTCGCAATGACGCCATGCTTCTTGATAAAGCTCCGTCTTACCGGAAAGGGGTCGCATGACACGCTCCGGCCTTCCTCAATCTTCGCTGCGTATTGTCGGCGGGCGTCATCGCAGTCGGGTGATTCGCTTTCCGGCGCTGCCGGGCGTACGGCCGACGCCGGATCGGGTACGCGAGACTTTGTTCAACTGGCTGGGACAGGATTTGACCGGAATGACGACGCTGGAGCCGTATGCCGGAAGCGGCGCGTTGTCGCTGGAGGCGTTGTCGCGCGGTGCCCGCTTGGGCGTGGCCTGGGATGTGCAGAAGGCAGCCGTACGGGCGCTGGCAGAGAACGCGGCGCTGCTGGGCGAAACGGGTCTGGAGGCGCGCTGCGCCGAGGCGGGAGCGGGGTTGCGGCAGGAAACGCGGGGTTTCGACGTGATTTTCCTCGACCCGCCGTTTGGTGACGATCCCTGGTCCTGGCTCTTTGAGGCGTGCGCCGGGCGGCTCAGGCCGGGCGGGTGGCTTTATGCCGAGGCAGGGCATCCGCTGATGCCGCCAAAATTTTTTGAATTATTCCGGCACGGGCGCGCCGGACAGGTGTATTTTCATTTATTCTGTCGCGTTTGAAATTTGGGGAGATTGGAAAATGTCGTGCTGTGCTTCCTCCGCCGTATCGCCTCAGGGAAAGGTCATCTATGCGGGGACTTTCGATCCGTTTACGCGCGGACATGAAGACATTGTGCACCGCAGCGCGCGCTTGTTCGATCGGGTGATTGTCGCCATCGCGGCCAGCGAACACAAAGGGCCGCTTTTTTCGCTGGACGAACGGGTGGCGATGGGCAAAATGCTGTTCAGCGGTATCACCAATGTCGAGGTGATCGGCTTTTCGAACCTGTTGATGGACTTTGCTAAAGCGCAAGGCGCTTCGGCGATATTGCGGGGGCTACGCGCCGCCTCTGATTTTGAATACGAATTTCAACTGGCCGGGATGAACCGCCAACTATGCCCTGAGATGGAAACGGTGTTTTTGACGCCCGCCGATCAGTATATGTTTATCTCAGCAAGCATGGTGCGCGAAATTGCGCGTTTCGGCGGTGATGTTTCGCGTTTTGTCGATACCAGAGTAGCCGAACAGTTGCGGCAACGGTTTGCGCAAAAGAGATGAAGAAAAGTTTTATATCGTTATCTGTGTTAAGAAAAGAAAGGGGAATATTGTGGCGCTTTTGATTACCGACGATTGCATCAACTGTGATGTGTGTGAGCCGGAATGTCCGAACAATGCGATTTCGCAGGGCGATGAAGTTTATGTTGTTGATGCGGACAAATGTACCGAGTGCGTCGGCCATTTCGATGTGCCGCAGTGCAAGGAGGTCTGCCCGGTCGACTGCATCATTATCGATCCGGCACGGCAGGAATCGCGCGAGGAGCTGCAGAAAAAATTTGAAACGTTGCAGGGAAGTTAAAACGGTTTCGATTCAATCAGCCGTACAGACTTCTGGCGTTATTGATCCCTATCCCCATCTTTTCCAGTGGGTGGGGCGTGCGCCCGTTCCCTCCTCCAGAGGAGGAAATGGGTGTTTCTGCTCAGGGGCTATTCGAGCTTGACAAGGTTGATGGTGCGGCCTGACCCTTCGACGTTATAGGTAAATATCGCCGTTGTCGCCGAGGTGAACGTCAACTTGGCGGTTCCTACCTTGGTGTTGGTGATTTTACTGTTGTCGTAAGGCATCGCGCCCCAGGCCGGTCCCGTATAGCGAAAAACATCCGCCGAAAACACGTCGTTGGCCGACCAGACGTTGCCCTGAAAGATGTACCACGACGCTTTGCCGCTGCTGTCGTAGGTGTACCAGGGAACGAAGATATAAAGGGCATCGTAGGGGAAATTCATGAGGACGGTCAGCCCCCAGTTGTTCTCGTCGTTCTGGCCGTCGCTGTTGGCTTTGATCCATTGCCCGGTGTATTGCCGGGTTGGGCCGAACGATGACGAGGGCGGCATGGGAGCGGCGCCCGGCGCCAGCCATTGTTTGATGTCGTTGTAAACCAGATTGAGGCTCGAATAACAATCGGCATTGTTGCCGTCATCGACAGGATCGCCGGTGTAATAACAGGAACTGGCGCCGCCCATAAGCCCCCCGCGTAAATAGTAAACGCCGTTTGACAAGGTAAAAAGTCCTGATCCGCTACTCCCACCTTCGGTGGCGCCTTCCGACCAGCTCACCAGAGATAAGGACGAAATGTCTATCACCGAATCGGAATCAAAAACAGCATCGCAGGTTCTTCCATCGCCTTTACCGGCGCTGACTTTCTTGGCGTCTCCGGCGGGATGATGAATGCCGGTGATCGCGCTGCCGGAAAAACGGTTGGCGTCCCAGCTGGCCAGATAGGCGCCTGTCGGCGCGGCGTTATTGAGACGAAGCAGGGTTGTGTCGGTGGACGTTTTGGTAAACAAGAGTTGAGCGCCGCCAGAAAGTTGCTGATAGTTGGAATTGAGTTGAAGGCTGTTGCAACCGGCCGTTTCGTAGAACCAGTAGGTGTTGAGGCTGTTTGCTGCGGATTGGGTACTGATACAGTGAGCGGCAGTCCAGAAGTAAGGCGTTTGCGAACCGGAAGTATTGTTCAGCAATGTCCCCGTGCAGAGCCAGGAGCCGCTGGAATCCGAGAACAGCATTCGGGCGACAGCGCTGGCGGTGTTCTTGAAGGCGACGCCGAGAGAATCGAATTTACAAGCGACATCGACTTCGCAATATTGCGACGCTTTGGTGACGGCGGAAGCATTAAAACCGTTTTGCGCCGATGTAAAAAGATGCGAAACAGCGTTTAGCCGAACCTTGACATCTTCTGTTCTGACCGTCGCGGGCAGATAAATTTCGATATTCTGGGTTTTACCCTCGGTCGCCGGCGTCCAGTAAACTTTGCTGTCGTCGCGCAACGCATTGGCTTCTTTGCCGCTGACCGCGCCGAGAATTTTTTCCGGCGCGCCGGAACCGGAAAAGCGTAATTCGGCGCTGTCGGGCAATACACGAAGCCGCAGCGCGACGCGCATTCCCCGCGCTTCGGGAGAGGTAACCGCCAATCGGGCAACATGCCCGTCACCGATGTTTTGCCAATTCAACGAGAAAGGCATGGCGGAGTGGCTTTCCGTGTCAGCGTTACGGTTGACGCCGATTTTGGTTGGTTTGGCTTGAAGTTTGCGGGCTGAGTCAGGGCTGTTTTCTTCTTGCACCGCTTCCAGCGCCGACGTGGGTAGCGGCGCGAAGGTGACGACGGTTGTCTTGCGGGCATCCGGCGCTGCGCGCCAGGAGACGACGGCTTCAGCTTTGGTCGAGATAACCGGCGCGCCTTCAACGCGCATGGCGTCGGAAGAAAACGCGGGCGATGCGAAGAGCGCCATACTCAAGGTCAATAAACCGAAAACGCCGAAGCAAGTCGGCAGAGAAAATCTGCGCATCACGGGAACTCCTTTTTCTGGACGATCTGAAAAAATGGAAAGAATGAAAGGACGCTGACGAGCGGACGGTTAGCCACTGGCCGCCGGGTTTTTTTCCGGCCAAATCGTTGAAAGATCGAATGGGTCTGCGTCGATTTCTGTGGTCTTCGGGTTGGGAGTCGCTTTGAGAGTCGGCGCGGCGTTATCGGCAGGAGAGGAGTCCCCGCCGAAATCCTGTTGCGTCATCAGCGTATCAATACGCGCGATGAATTTATCGAGTTCGCTTTGTTGCTGTTGGACTTCGGCAAACTGTTCGCGCAGTTCGCGGGAGTGGCCTTCTGCTTCGCTGCTGACCAGCGACATTTGCCGCGCCCGATCCTGACGTTTGCGCAATTGCTGATGGCGTTCACGAATCTGGGTTTCCAGCGGGATCATCACGCCTTTGAGCCAGCTTTCGGCATCACGGTTGGCGACGCCATAAATATGTTTGGCGCGGGTGACGATGGCCTCAAAAAAGCGTTGCATCGGTTGCAGCCGGGCGCGGGTTGTGCTGCCCCACAGTGCTTCGAAACGCTGCTGGTAAGCGCCGTGCAAGCGGGAGAGTTCTTTCTTGTATTTTTCAAACGAGAACCGCGCTGGCGCAAACGGTTTCATCCGCAGTTCTTTCGAGAATCGCGACGACATCGCGGATACCATCTCATAAATTTCTTTGGCCTGAAATTCGGCCTGCGCCATGTCCTCGTTGATTGAAACGAAGAAATGGTTGATCGCCGACCGCACGCTGCGGGTTTGGGACGACGCCTCAAGCGCCAGATGGGTGCGATTGGCATTGAGGCGCAATGCTTCGGTGCCGGCAGCGTCGAGCAGGGCGTTAGTCAGGTTGGTAAAGATGCGGCGCATCGCGGTGTAACGCGCCATGCCGTGCTCGAACTTGATTTTTTCTTCCTTGGTTTGATCGAGCAACCGCAATACGACATCCTGATTTTTGTTGCGTAGCGCCAGCAATTGATCGAGTTGCTCGGAAATGCTGTCTTCGCGCGTATCGAGGATGGCGCGGGCGTTGAGCACCAGCGCGTGCACGTCAGCGCGCGTGGTGTCGCCGACGATCTCGCGACGAGCCGGAATGATCCGGTCAGTCAACGCCCGTTCCAGTTCGGGGAGACGGCTGCGAGCCAGCAGTGTCTTGTCGCCGGTGATCTTGGCGAGCAGTCCTTTTTGCGCTGACAGCGGAAAAATCTGCGAGGCGGAGATGTCGAGAGTGTCGGCCGTGTTTTTGACCTGTGAGGCGAGTTCTGCCTCAACGGCTTGCAGCGTTTTGAGTTCGTCCCACAAACCATCGATTTTGTTGAGAACAACGATGTGGCCGCTCTTTGAGGCGGGATCGCTGCTGACCAGATATTGTTGCCAGACATCGAGGTCGGTTTTGGTGACGCCGGCGTCGGCGGCCAGAATGAAAAGCACACCGTGCGCGCTCGGCAACAGCGACAGGGTGAGCTCCGGCTCGGTGCCGATGGCGTTCAGCCCTGGCGTGTCGAGAATGACCAACCCTTGTTGCAGCATCGGGTGCGGAAAGTTGATCATCGCATGCCGCCAGCACGGAATTTCGACTTCGCCCGAATGGTTCTTGATCGCTGCTGCAATGTCTTCTTCGTTATCGAAAAAGCCATATTGGTTGGCAAGATCGAGCGGTACGAATTTGACTTGCGAGACCCGCTGCAGCACCTGACTCATCTGCTCCGGGCTGGTGATGTCGAGCGGCACTGTCATCCATTCCTGCGGCACGCTCTTGAGGTCGGTGACCGACGTGCGCTGTAGCCGCGTTTCGATCGGCAGCAGGCGCAGCGACGGCGGTAGCGCTGGGTCGTACAACAGCTCGGTCGGGCACATCGTCGTACGCCCCGCTGTTGACGGCAGCAACCGCTGACCGTATCCTGAAAAGAAAATGGCGTTGATCAGTTCGGATTTGCCGCGCGAAAATTCAGCGACGAACGCCAGCACCAGCTTGTCTTCATTCAGCCGGGTGCGTATCTGCGAAACAGCCTGTGAGGTCTGACTGTCGGCCAGATTCTGTAGTTTGAGCCATTGATGAAGCTCGCCGACAGCAGCGGAGAGGTGCTGCCGCCAGCGGCTGTAGGCTTCAAATTGGGTTGCCAGCGGGCGCGAGGTATCCATAACCGGGCATCAATCAGGAAGACACACTCTATCACAGCGGCGTAGGATCAACCAGTCTCAAGCTTGTGGCGAAAAGCGGAAGATCGCGCAGGAGCAACAAAGGCGACATAACCAGTTATGCCGCTTTTGGTCACCGTTGGCAACGTTTGCAGTAAAAGGTTGTGCGACCGGACTGTCGCAACTGCTGAATCGGCGCGCTGCAGCGGCGGCAGGGTTCGCCAGCGCGGCCATAGACGAAACAATCGTTCTGAAACCAGCCGTCGCTGCCGTCGGTCTTCGCGTAATCGCGCAGGGAACTGCCGCCAGCGGCGATGGCGTCTTCCAGTGTGGCGCGGACGGCTTCGACCAGCCGAGCCAGCCGGACGAAACCGAGGCTGCCAGCGGGGGTGGTAGGTCGGATACCAGCGCGAAACAGCGCTTCGCTGGCATAAATATTACCAACACCAACAACGACATGAGCATCCATCAGCGCGTTTTTGATCGAAGTGGTTCGCCCCTGTAATACCTGTCGCAGGCTTTTGGCATGAAAAGCGTTTTCGAGCGGCTCGGGGCCGAGCTTGGCAAGCAAAGAGGGCGTTTCGGCATCAGCGGGCACCCACACACAAAGCCCGAAACGACGGGGGTCATGGTAGCGAACGAAGATACCGTGGTCGAACAGAAATTCGAGGTGGTCGTGCTGGCGACGCGGCGGAATGACGCCAAGTGGGAAAACCCGCAGGCTGCCACTCATGCCCAAGTGCAGAATCAGCGTGCCGCCAAGTTTGCCATTGCCTGTGTTGTCGCGTGCGCTATTGCGTTCGTTGCAGTCCAGCAGCAGGTATTTGGCGCGACGGCGCACGTCGGTCACATATCGGCCAACCAGTGTTTTGCCCAACCCGGCGGGGACGGGTTGCCGCAGGCGGTGATTGAAACAGCGAAAGGCTTCGATACAATGCCCCTTGATCGCGGATCGGAGGCTGCGGACGGTGACTTCGACTTCAGGCAATTCGGGCATGGTTCGTTACCCCAAGGTTTGTTGCATTTTGCCATATCCCCCAAGCCGATATCCTCTAAAATCCGGTATAAGTGCTGAAAGGGTGGAACGAATATCGGGGGCAATCGCAGTTTCGGAAAACCGGAGAACCAAACCCGACAGCGAAGAAGGGCGCGAAACGATGAGGCAGTTGAAGGGGGAAGAAGATTGTTGTCGCCGCGAAGCGAAGAAGCGGGGCGTGAAAAGCCCGGTAGGTATTACATTGACAGGAACGGAAGAATCAAGTCGATAAGCGAGGACAGTTAATTTCGTGAAAAATGATCTTTTAAACTTATTCAAAATACTGCTGACGGCGAGCCTCGGCGGAGCGATGGCATGGGCAGCGCCAATAGCGATGGCGCAATCGCCTGCGTCGGCCCCGGAGGCGTCCGAAGCTACTGCAAAGGCGGCGGAAGCGAGCGATCCGCCGCTGACGCAGCAGCGGTTTTACGAAATTCTGCTGGCCGATATTGCGTCGCAGCGCCACGAACCGGTGCTGGCGGCACGGACGTATCTGCAACTAGCGCAGGACATGCAATCGCTGTGGTTTGCGCAGCGTGCTACTGAAAGCGCGTTGACGGCGCGCGATCACACCTTGCTCAATCGGGCGCTGGAGATGTGGCAGGAACTCGACCCGACCAGCGACCGGCCGCAGCGGATCAAGACGCAGGTGGCTCGAATCTGGCAGCAGCCGCTAAGCCAAGTGGGCGACGAAAGTGAAGTGCGCGCGCGGCTTGAAGAGTTGCTCAAAGAGGCAGCGGCCAACGGCAGCCTTGACGAAACCTTTTTGCAACTAAACGCTTTTTTTGCCAAAAAACCGGATAAAGTTGCCGTTTTCAACACCATTCGGGAACTGGCGCTGCCGTATCTGCAACTGCCGGAAGCGCATTACGCAGTGGCGCTGGCGGCGCTGGTGGTGACGACTGACAAGGCAGCCGAACGCGCTCTTCCAAAAATACTTCAGGAAGGAATGCGGGAAATCGACCTGGCGCTGAAGGGCGCGCCACAATGGGATGAAGCGGTACAGTTGAAAGCGGCGTTGCTCGAAAAGGCAGCGCCGGAGCAGTTACTGCCCTGGTTGCAAAGCAGTGTTCAAAAGGCGCCCGCACAGAAAAATTTGTGGCCGTTGTTGGCGCGGGCATACGCGCAGCAGAAGCAATATCCGGAAGCGCGCGAGTGGTTTCTTAAAATCTGGAAAGACAACAGCTCCGATGCCGCGCTGATGGCGGCGGGCGCGCTGTCGATACAGATGGAAGATCGAGTGGCGGCGCAGGAACTGCTTGATGAGGTTGAAAAGAAGGAAAGCGGCGACAAGGTTAATGCGTTGCGGCTCGTGTATGCACGTATCGCCGAAGACGAAAAGCGCCCACTGGAGGCGATCGAGTGGTACCGCAAAATTGATGGTGGCGACGATTTTCCGGAGGTGCGACTGCATCTGGCGACATTGCTGGCGCAAAACGGCAAGCGCGATGAGGCGCTGGCGCTGTTGGCGGAATTGCCTGCGGTGACGCAGGATGAGCGGATTGGCGTGCTGCTGGCGCGAACGCGCATCCTGCGCAACGCCGGGGATACGGAGAAGGCGTTCAAAGAGCTCGAAAAGGGCGTCGAAGCATTTCCCGAATCAGTTGATCTGTTGATGGAACTGGGGTTGGTCGAAGAAAAACGCGGCAATTTGAAAAGCGCCGAAAAATATTTGCGAGCAGCGTTGAAACTCAAGCCGAATGAGCCGTATGTACAAAACGCGCTGGGCTACACGCTGGTGGATCATCAACTCAACGTCGAAGAAGGTGCGGCGCTGATCGAGAAAGCGCATCAGGCGATGCCCGACGACGGCGCGATTCTCGACAGCATGGGATGGGCGCGGTACCGCCAGGGCAAGATCGAGGAGGCGGCGCGTTATTTGCAACAAGCATGGGAAAAACAGCCGGATCCCGAAGTGGCAGCGCATTGGGGCGAGGCGTTGTGGCAACTGGGGCGTCGCGAAGAAGCGCGGCGAGCCTGGGCGCAAGGAGTGAAAAAAGCGCTGGACGATACGCTGATCCGGGCGACGATGAAACGCCTCGGGGCGGGCGAGCCTGACCTCCTGCCAGCAGCGCCATGAAGGCAGGTATCAGAGATCAGAAATCAGAGGCCGGGGCGTCAGGAATCAGAAAGGCGTCATTGCGAACGCAGCGAAACAATCCGGGAAGTTGGCGCAGCGTCGTAGGCTGGGATGGAACGAAGCGGAACCCCGGCTTCAAACCGTGGGCGACGCTGTGTTTGACCATGCTTACGGCGCTGTTAGTCGGATGTGCCGGTTTACCGCATGGCGATGACAACGCTTCTTATACGGCGGCGACGGCGGATGTGCCGTTTCACGCGCAGGGGCGTTTTTCGGCGCGCTATGAAGATAAGGCCCTGGCGGCGCGCTTCGATTGGCGGCACACGCCGGGCGAGGACATGGATGAAATTGAACTTATTTCTCCGCTCGGCGCCACTGTCGCCAGCCTCACGCGCGTGGGCGATACCATGACCGTACAGCAAGGCGATCACCCGCCGCGAACGCAACAGTCGGCAGACTGGGAGGATTCGACCGCACAAGTTTTTGGTTTTCCGTTGCCGGTAAAAAGTCTGGCGTACTGGCTGCGCGGCGTACCGGCGCCCGGAGCGGCGGCGGTGACGCGCGATGCTGTCGGACATTTCGACAGCCTACGCCAACAAGGCTGGACGGTTCAGTACAGCTATGCCGCAGAGGTGAACGGGCCGGAGAGGATCGACATTCACTATGGCGACACCGTTGGAGTGAGGCTCAAGATTGACAGGTTTTTGTTGTTGGAAAATAAACCGTAATCTATTTCAAAACGACCGCAGGATTGGGCGGCGAAGACAGGCGATGGTTTTCTTTTCGGGGAGCGGTGATGGTGTTTTTTAAATTCTGCGTTTTGTTGTTCGCTGTTTTATTGACACCGTTATCGTTCGTCCATATTCCGTCAAACGTCAGCGGATTGCGCGATCAAATTTATAGTGTTGGTGATTCATCCGGGTGTTGGGCATCGCCGTGCTCTTTCCGCTAACCTACGCGGGCTGTCTGAATAAACAGAGCCACTTCTCAGTAAAGGGTGCTGAAGATGAGCAAGATATCTTTCAATGAAAACATAGGCAGCTTGGAAGTTCCAGAGATACAACTTAAAAAAGGATTGGATTACGCCCAAAAAAATAATATCCACTCTTTGCGAATAATGCCATCACGCCCAAAGGTTGGCATATTGGATATTTCGGTACTGGAGGGCGATGAATCTATCGAGGCGCTTGATATTCATGAAGATGTAGCAATAAAAGGATTGGATTTGAGTTGTTTGTATTCGATGAAGAAGCTAAAAAAACTTTCGATCGAATACTACGGTCAGCTTGATTTCTCAAAACTTAAAACATTGAACACTCTATTCCTTGGAAGAATTCACTGTGAGATTGATTCTATTTCAATTCCGAGTCTAAGAGATTTGCTGCTTGTTTCGACCAAGAACATGGACTGCATGCATATTTCTTCTCTGCAAAATCTGGAAACCCTGAGAATTAGTGGTGGAAAAATAGAATGTATGGTTGGCATAGAAAATCTATCCAGATTAAAATCTGTTCGAATAACTCATTGTCCAAGCTTGCTTGATATTTCAGCTATTGGGCAGGTTGCCAGCCTCTCAAACTTATATATTGAGACCTGCAAGAAACTGAGTGATTTTTCTATACTCAAAAATAACAAGTCCATTGAGACGTTATTTATATCTGACCTGGATTCCGTCAACTTCGTGCCGAGCATGAAAAAAATCAAGTCCTTAAAGTTTTGGAACTTGAAGGACGGAGATTTAAGTCCTCTATTGAATTCAAAAACATTGAGTGACGTATATTTTTATCCACAAAAGAGGCATTATACTCATGGTAAAGATGATATTAACGCACTATTAAAGCCCGCGTAGGTCGGGGTGAGTTTGTGAACCCCGACGTTGGAAACAATCGTAAGGGACATCATTTACAATCGCCAACAACCAACCGCGGCTCCCCAAATTTTTCTTTGTACCCCATGCGTTCTTTGCGGTTAGAATACTCTTCCTTTCCGAGCCGTAGTAACCGCCAGGCATGATCACAACCGCTTATCGTTTCCCTGCGCCGGCCAAGCTCAATCTTTTTTTGCATGTGACCTGTCGGCGCGCCGACGGTTATCACAATCTTGAAAGCGTTTTCGTTTTGATTGATCTGGCGGATGTTGTCACGCTGGCGCTTCGTGACGATGGCGTCATCGCGCGGGAGCGGGATATTCCGGGGGTGTCAGAAGAAGCCGATCTGACGTTGCGAGCGGCGCGCTTGTTGCAGGAGGCGACCGGCGTCGCGTTGGGCGTTACGTTGAAAGTCGATAAGCGCATTCCGCTGGGGGGCGGGTTGGGGGGCGGCAGTTCCGATGCAGCGACGGTGTTGCTGGCGCTCAATCGCCTGTGGGGAACGCGGCTGTCGCGGCGCGAGTTGTCGGCACTGGCGTTGCGTCTGGGCGCGGATGTGCCGTTTTTCCTCGGCGGTACGGCGGCGTTTGTTTCCGGCATCGGCGAGGTATTGCGGCCGGTGTCATTACCGCCTATGTGGATCGCATTGGCGATGCCGCTGGTGGCGGTGCCGACCGGGGATGTTTTTGCCGATCCGCATTTGACACGAAGCACCGCCTCGGAGACAATAGCCGCCTTTGCGAAAGACCACGGTCGAAACGATCTGGAGCCGGTTGTTGCGGCGCGTTATCCGGAAGTAGCGACGGCGCTGGCGGCTTTGCGACAGGCGACACCGACAGCGCGTATGAGCGGCTCCGGGGCATCGGCGTTCGGAATGTTCGACGATGCCGGAAAAGCGGAAGCGGCGTTGCGCAGGTTGCCGCCGGACATTCCGGGGCGACTGGTGCGGACGGTATCGCGGCATCCGCTGGTGGTGTGGGGTTTTCGTTGAGAAGGAATTTGGCGGTACGCGGCCCAGGTATTTTCGACGGCGTATTGCTATGGTTACAGATGGGGAGTCGCCAAGTTGGTTAAGGCACCGGATTTTGATTCCGGCATACGAGGGTTCGAATCCTTCCTCCCCAGCCACTTTTATGCGCTGTTTTTAAGCGGCGGAACGGTAGCGTTATAACCGAAATCGCCTTTCTCCCAAAGCCTCGCCGAGAGTCAACGGATGCGTATTTTTACCGGTAACGCCAACCCAAAACTTGCGGAAGCGGTTTGTCGTCATCTCAATGTTTCGATGGGGCGCGCCGTTGTTGACCGCTTTTCTGACGGCGAAGTTTTCGTCGAAATTCTCGAAACGGTTCGTGGCCGCGATGTTTTCGTGTTGCAATCGACCTGTGCACCGACCAACGACAATTTGATGGAATTGCTGGTGATCGTCGATGCGCTGAAGCGCGCGTCGGCTGCTTCGGTCACCGCCGTGATTCCGTACTACGGTTACGCTCGACAGGACCGGCGGCCGCGTTCAGCACGGGTGCCGATCACTGCCAAGCTGGTGGCCGACATGTTGGCCGCTTCCGGCATTGATCGGGTGGTGGTGATGGATTTGCACGCCGACCAGATTCAGGGCTTCTTCAACATGCCGGTCGATAACATTTACGCGACGCCGATTCTGCTCGGCGAATTGTGGAAACGCAATTACGGGCAATTGCAGGTCGTCTCGCCTGACATCGGCGGCGTAGCGCGGGCGCGCGCTATTGCCAAGCGGCTCGAATGCGATCTGGCGATCATCGACAAACGCCGCCCGAAAGCTAACGTCGCCGAGGTGATGAATATCATCGGTGATGTGCGCGACCGCATCTGCGTGATCACCGACGACATCGTCGATACCGCCAACACTTTGTGCAAAGCGGCAACAGCGTTGAAGGCGGAAGGCGCAAAATTGGTGGTGGCGTATTGCACGCATCCCGTGCTCTCCGGTGGCGCCGTGGCGCGGATCGAACAATCCGACATCGACGAAGTCGTCGTTACCGACACCATCCCGCTGTCGGCAGAAGCGCAAGCCTGCCCGCGCATCCGGCAATTGTCGTGCGCGCAACTCATCGCCGAAACCATCACGCGAATGGCCAACGAAGAATCGGTCAGCAGCCTGTTTACTGAGTAAGCAGGAATCAGAGCCCCGTCGTTCTCGCGAAGGCGAAAACCCAAACCTCCCCTTTCCCGCGGAGGAAAAGGGCAATCGCCAGAAAGCCCGCTCTCTTGCCTTGCCACCTCGGCGCATCGGCGAGCACCTTTGCGCTATCGCCGATGCGCCGAGGTGGCTTCGTGCTTCTTTACTTGGTGGTTTGGGGTACGGGCCGTTGATCCGTCGGAACAGGAGCTGCGGTCGGAGCAGCAGGAGCAGCTTGGTGGTTGGCGTGTTCCGCCGGTGCGGCAGCCGGTTGTCCCGCCGGAGCAGCAGGAGCAGCTTGGTGATCGGCATGTTCCGCCGGTGCGGCAGCCGGTTGTCCCGCTGGAGCAGCGGCAGGTTGTTCGGCTGGAGCCGGAGCAGGCGCCGGAGCAGGCGCTTCAGCCTTCGGAGCGGGCGCCGGAGCGGGGGCTTTCTCGCAGGCAGTAAGTAAGGTCAATCCAGCAAATAAGGCGGCCATGAGGATGCCGGTACGAAGTTTTTCCATAAGAAGATTCCTTTGAAAGTTGGCAATGAAACGAGATAACAGAAAACAAAAACAACAAAATGTGTCTGGCCGGTCAATGCTGTGTCCGCTTTAGTAAGGGCGCGCCATAATGGGTGAAATCGGGGCGCGGCGCCGTTCCGATAAAGCAGGAACACAGGCATATTTAACAGACGTAGAGAAACTATACGAATATGGATGTTTTCGCAAGCCCTGCGCGATAACAAGCGACAACAAGCGGCGATAAACAGCGCCGAACGCGGCAGCGGAGCATGGAACGTGTCAATCGTGACATCGAGGAAAGTTTTTGTCGGCCAATGGCGACATCCTCTGTAGTGGCAAGCGTTTTATAAACGCAAAAAAACGGATGGGGAACCATCCGTTTTTTTGGAATTGAAGGAAGGTCAGGTCAGAAGCGATAGCCGACCGCGATGCCCCATACCATCGGATCAATATTTACCTTGCCGACTTTATTGCCGTTGACTTTAACGTCGTTTCTCATTCGAATCCAGCGGGCATCCAGCGTCATCAGCCAGTTCTTGTTGAAATTGAAATCAACGCCACCATGCGCCGCAACCCCCCAGGAGTTTTCGATGTCGAGCTTGTTGCCGCGGATCGGTCCCAGCGTTTTTTCATGGTACATAAACGTGTAGTTGACGCCAACGCCGACGAACGGCGATACGACTTTTTCTGGCAAGAAGTGGTATTGCAGGCTGACCGTCGGCGGCAGCACATCGACCCGACCCGATTTGACGCCGTTGAGCTTGATGTCGTTACGGAACGGCCAAGCGCCCAGCACTTCAACGCCGATGTTCGGCGTGATCAGATACTCGAACGTGATCGACGGGCGAACGCTGTTGCCGACATCAGTCTTCAGAAGGCCATTGCTCAGAGTGCCGTTATCGGATTTTGGGACAACATCGGCAAGGCCCAGTTTGACGACAAATTTGTTAGCATCGGCGGCTTGGGCAACACCGACGACCCCTAGCGCCAAAGCGGCAACAGCAAAAGCAGAAGCCAGAACTTTCATTTTCATAGATCATTCTCCTGATGAAGATTAAGAATAGGAACCGCATTAACCGCGCAGCCGGTTTTTCGGCGGCGAGTAAAACATTGCAATAAATCTCATTTATACACGCGGCGGTTGTCGCTTGCAAGCGACGAACGGAATTTTTGTGTGCGAGAGAGGGTTTGTCGGGCGAAAGCCACAACTTATTACAACGGCAAAGTACTGGACACATCCGATGGCGCGCCACAGACAGCTCGTTCGGCCTTTTTGAGGAAGCGCCTCGGCGGGCGGACAGACCGGCGTTGCGTCGGGTATTTGTCCATTCTTGGGGAACAGGCAAAAAAACGGATGGCGAACCATCCGTTTTTATGCTGTTAGAGCTAGAGGAAAACGAAGGATTAGAAACGGTAACCGACGGCTACGCCATAAACCCACGGGTCAACCTTGGCTTTGCCAAGGTCAAAATAGCCCAAGCCTGGAGCATTAAGCTTAACCGTGTTTCTCATTTGGATCCAACGAACGTCAACACCGACCAGCCAGTTCTTGTTGAAGTTGAAATCAACGCCAACGTTCGCGGCCATGCCCCACGAGTTCTTGATATGCACGCTGGAATCGAGATCAGAGAGCACACCCTTCACTTTTTCGTTGTACATGAACGTGTAGTTGATACCGAGACCGACGAACGGCGATACGAGGGTTTCCGGCAGGAAGTGGTATTTCACGCTGAGGGTCGGCGGCAGCACGTCAACGCGAGCCAACTTATCGCCATTGAGTTTGATGTCGTTGCGGAACGGCCAGGCACCCAGCAGTTCGACGCCGATGTTCGGCGTGGCCATGTATTCGAGCGTGATCGACGGGCGGACGCTGTTGCCAACGTCAGTCTTGAGGGCGCCCAACGGCGAGTTCAGGGTGCCATTGTCGGATTTGGGAACAACGTCGGCGATGCCCAGCTTGACGACGAATTTGCTGTAATCGGCTGCTTGGGCTGCGCCGGCGACACCCAGCGCCAGGGTAGCCATAGCGAGAGCAGAGGCTAGAGCTTTCATTTTCATAAATATCTCTCCAAACGAAGTTTGATTTGTGGATAAAAACCGCGCTTAACGCGCAGCCTGTTCTAACTGCGGCCTGTAAAAACCGCGTAAGCAACCGCATTATTGGAACATGTGATCATTGTTTCACGCAAGCAGAGAAGGGTTTTTTACCGCATGACGAGGGGAATGTGTCGCGTATCGTCCACACTGTTGCCACGGAGGAAGCTGGGGGGCAATACATGCGCCGAGGCACGTATTTTTTTGGTATAAAGCCGTGCTTGTTTTGCCTATGTGCCGCTTCAACAATACCATACGACAATGACGAAGAAAGCGTTATTGAGGACGGGCTTCAATGAGAGGTTGAATTGAGTTTCAACTGCGACAGAAATTCACGAACCAGCAGAAGGCTCTCTTCGACGCCCGAAGTTTTTTGCTCGATTCGTATGCGATTGGGGCCGGCAAAACGGACCCGCCCATCGCGCTGTATCAGCAGGATGAGGTGGCCAGGGTCGAACGCCGGTTTTCCGGTGAAGGTGAAGACAGCACGCTCGGCATCGATGTCGAGTCGGGTAACGCCGTAGGGGCGCGTTATCAGGCGAAGGCGGTGACAAGCGACCAGCGTTTGCCCTTCGATGGGTAGCAGGCCGAAACGGTCGATCAATTCTTCGCACAGCGCGTCGAGCGCTTCAAACGTAGAGGCGCTCGCCAGCCGCTTGTAGAGTACGAGGCGTTCATGGACATCGGGGCAATACGATTCCGGCAACAATGCGGGCTGGTGCAGATGAATTTCCGTGGCGATCCGTAAAGGCTCGTTCAAGTCCGGCTCGCGCCCGGCCTTCAACGCATCGACGGCGTGCGCCAGCATGTCGGCGTAGAGCTGAAAACCGACTTCGGTGATTTCGCCCGATTGTTCTTCACCCAGCACTTCGCCAGCGCCGCGGATTTCAAGGTCGTGCATAGCGAGATAAAAGCCAGAGCCGAGTTGTTCCATCTGCTGAATGGCTTCCAGACGTTTTTTCGCCTGTGCGGTTAACGCTTCTTCCGGCGGCATCAGCAGATAAGCGTATGCCTGATGGTGTGAGCGACCGACGCGACCGCGCAGTTGATGCAATTGCGCCAATCCGAAACGGTCGGCGCGCTCGATCAGAATGGTATTGGCGTTCGGCACGTCAATGCCGGTTTCGATGATCGTTGAACACACCAGCACATTGGCGCGTTGCTGATAGAAATCGCGCATGACTTGTTCGAGTTCGCGCTCCGGCATCTGGCCATGCGCGACAACGACACGCGCCTCCGGCGCCATCTCGGCGATCCGCGCCGCCTTGTCGTCCAGAGTGTGAATTTCATTGTGCAGAAAATACACCTGACCGCCGCGTTTGAGTTCACGCACGATCGCTTCGCGGATGACGCCCGCCGAATAAGGCGACACGAAGGTTTTGATCGCCAGCCGTTTTTGTGGCGCAGTGGCGATCACCGAAAAATCGCGCAAGCCTTCGAGTGACATCGCCAACGTTCGTGGAATCGGCGTGGCGGTCAGCGTCAGTACATCGACCTCGGCGCGCAATTTTTTAAGCTGCTCTTTTTGGCGGACGCCGAAACGGTGTTCTTCGTCAATGATCACCAGCCCCAGGTTTTTGAAATGGATATCAGGCTGAATCAGCTTGTGAGTGCCGATCACCAGATCAATGCTGCCACCGGCAAGTCCATCAAGCGTCGTTTTGATTTCTTTCGCCGAGCGAAAGCGCGATAACTCGGCGATGCGTACCGGCCATTCGGCGAAGCGGTCGGAAAAAACCTGAAAATGTTGTTCCGCCAGAAGCGTTGTCGGCACCAGCAGCGCGACTTGTTTGCCGTCGGCGATCGCAACGAAAGCGGCGCGTAACGCCACTTCGGTTTTGCCGAAACCGACATCACCGCAGACGAGGCGATCCATCGGCTTTCCGGAAGTAAGGTCGGCAATGACAGCGTCGATCGTCGCCTGCTGGTCAGCGGTTTCTTCAAACGCGAAGCCGTCGGTAAAACGCGCGTAATCGTGCTCGTCGAATGCAAAACGATGTCCCTGACGAGCAGCACGTTGCGCGTACAGATTGAGCAGATCGGCAGCTGTATCAAAAGCTTTTTGGGCGGCACGACGCCGCGCTTTTTCCCACTGACCACTGCCCAGTTCGTTCAATGTTGCCGCTTCCGGGGCGACGCCGCTGTAGCGCGAAATCAAAAAGAGGTCGGAGACCGGAACGTAGAGCGTTGCGTCGTTGGCGTATTGCAGGTGCAGAAATTCGGCGGCGCCTTCGTCAAGAGCAAGCGTGACGAGGCCGAGGTAACGGCCGATGCCGTGCTGCTCGTGAACCACCAGGTCGCCGGAACGCATTTCGGCGAGATTGCGAATCAGCGCATCAACATCGGAAGCGTAGCGCGTGCGTTCGCGCCGGTGGCGCGCGGCGGGGCGGTTTGCCGAATCACGATACAAATCGTATTCGGTGAAAACTGTCAGATGGTGTTCGCGCCAGAAGAAACCAGCGGCGAGCGGGGCGACGGCGAACGCGTGTTGTGGCGAAGTGGCGTCGGCCAGCCAGGCGTCGACGTCGTCGATAGAAGCGAGCACAATGCCGCCGTCGCGCAACATGTGCTGCATCGTTTCGCGCCGGCCGGCGCTTTCGGCGATAAACAACACGCGCGCTTTTGGCTTGGCGCCTCTCTCCCCTTGTGGAAGAGGAAAAGGGTGTTGCTCCGCTTTGGCGCTCGTTGATTCAAGCCACTGCCGCAATGCTGCGAGAGGATCTTTGGCGCGCCGGTCAATGGTGACCGGCGGCAACGGTTGTATGGAGGTATCGCATGTTACCCCTCTCTCCCCTTGTGGGAGAGAGACAGGAGGAGAGGGGGCGCGTGACGAAGGGGGAAAGGTTCTAGTGGGCAAAACAATTCGCGGCAAAGTTTTAACCGCACCGAACAAAACATCGGTTGACGCGAACAAAGTTTCCGGTGGCAACGGCGGGCGTTGTGGGTCGCCGCGCAGCAGCCGGTACCGCTGTTGCGTGTCTGCCCAGAAGGTTTCACAGGCTTTCGCGGCGTCGCCGTGCAACGCCAGAACGGTGTTTTCGGGAAGATAATCGGTGAACAACGCCGTTTGTTCAAAAAACAACGGCAGATAGTACTCGAGGCCGCCCGGCATCAAGCCGTTTGAAACGTCTTTGTAAAGCAAAGAACGCGACGGATCGCCTTCAAAGGATTCACGGAACGCCTGCCGGAATCGTGTGCGCGCCGCTTCGTCGAGCGGAAACTCACGGGCGGGCAGCATCCGTATTTCATTAACGGCTTCGAGCGAGCGCTGATTGTCAACATCGAAAGTTTTGATGCTTTCCAACTCATCGCCGAACAAATCGAGGCGGTACGGCTGTGGCGCGCCCATCGGAAACAAGTCGATCAAACTGCCGCGAACGGCAAACTCTCCAGGCGCGACGACTTGAGTGACGGCGCTGTAACCGGCGAGAATCAATTGCGCACGCAAGGCGCTGGCGTCGATGCAGTCGCCCGTTTTCAAAAGAAATGTATGCGCCGCCAGATACGACGACGGTGGCAAACGCTGCAACGCCGTTGCCGCCGCGGTCAGCACGATATCGACATCGCCGCGCAGCATCCGATAAAGCGTTGCAATGCGCTCCGAAATCAAATCCTGATGCGGCGAAAAAGGGTCGTAAGGTAAAGTTTCCCCATCCGGAAACACGGCGATGCGAGCATGCGGAAATTTTGTCTGCGTCAGCCACCAACGTATTTCTTCTTCAAGTCGCTGGGTATCAGCGGAATCCTCACAAATCACCAGAAGCGCGGACTTTTGCTGAAGGCACGCAATCGCCGTTTGCGCGAGCGCCAGCGCGTCGCCGGAACCGGCCATTGTCGGCAACGTGATTCTTTGTCCGGCGGCGGGCAGCGTTGTCAGAGAGCGGGAAAACATTTTAACCGCAAAGAACGCATAGAGCGCAAAGAAGAGTCATCGGAATCTCACGGTTATTTTGGGCTTAAAGAAAATTTCCGAATTTCAAATTTATAGGATCCAAAATTGATAAACAACCCGTGTTCCAAATGAACGGGCCTCAAGTGGCCAAGAATCTATGTTTCGTGTTCCGGCGCAAGTGTTTTTGTGACTTTCAACTCAATGACCAAGCATCCATCCAACAGCAAGCCCGCATAGTATTCACCAATAATCGTTCCGTCTTAAGCAATTTGCACCACTTGATTACGCAACCGTTGAACATCTCTCGGTGTTTCCACTTGCTTAACTTTCTTTGTGTTCCATACGTTCTTTGCGGTTAAATTTTGCTGTTGTTCGGCTACGTACGACCATACGAGTCATCAAAGCGCTCGATATCGTCTTCGCCGAAATAGCTGCCGCACTGTATTTCAATAAGTACGAGCGGTATCTCGCCCAGGTTTTCGAGTCGGTGTTTGACGCCCGCCGGGATAAAAACCGATTCATTGTGTCGCACCAGGGAACTTTCTTCACCGCGCGTGACTCTGGCGGTTCCTTGCGTGACAACCCAATGCTCGCTGCGAAATTGGTGGCGTTGCAGCGACAGCGCCGCTCCCGGTGCAACTTCAATCTCTTTGACCTTGGCGTTGGCGCTTTCGTGCAGCACTGTATAGCGCCCCCACGGGCGACGAATGGTGTTCGGTGTGTGACAACGGGCATCATTGTGTGCTGCGAGTTGTGCAGTTACGGCGCGCACCTCCTGTTCATGATCGCGGTGCGCGACCAGTACGGCGTCGGCGGTTTCGGCGACAATCAAGTCATCAACGCCAACGGTCGCTACCAAGCGGCTCTCGGCATAGACGCGCGTGTTGCGGCTGGCGTGTGCGATCGTGTCGCCATGCAGACGATTGCCGTCGCTGTTTTCGGCCACGAGATCCGTCCACGCCGTCCAGGAACCGATGTCGTTCCAATCGAACGCGCCGCAAACAACGGCGCCGGCATTGGTTTTTTCCATGATCGTGCGATCGAAAACGGCTTTCGGAACTTGCGAAAGCGAAGCCTGCTCCAACATCCAGACATCGGACTGCGGTGTATGCGCTTTCTGCCAAGCGAGCTGTGCTGCATTCCACAGCGTTTCAGCGTGATGCACAAAGGCCTCACACACATCGCCGACACGAAAGCAAAACATTCCGGCGTTCCAAAAGACGCGTCCCTGCGCAATCAGTTGGCGCGCTTCCGCTTCCGGCGGTTTTTCAATAAAGCGGGTGATTTCATAAGAAGGCGGCGTGTTGGCAGAATCGTTTTCTTGCAAAGACCGACCGGCTTCGATATAACCGAAACCGGTTTCGATACGTGTCGGCGAAACGCCGAAAGTAACGAGCTTGTGTTGCGCAGCACAGGCGGCGGCGGTCTGGACGGCGGCGGCAAACGCTTTCTGGTTTTCGATCAAATGGTCGGCGGGCAGCACCAGCAAAACCACATTATCTCCGCACTTGCCATAATGTTGGCGCGCCCACAGCGCTGCCAGAGCGATGGAAGCGGCAGTGCCGCGGCCGTCAGGCTCGGCGAGAAACGAAGCCTGAATCTGATGATTTGTGTTCGATAACACTTCCGTAGCCAGCGAGCGGCTCATGGACAGAAGCGGTTCGGCGGTGACGGTCAGAATCGTTTCAACGCCGGGCAGTACCGCAGCGCGAGCGACGGTTTTGCCAAACAGTGTGCCACCCTGAGGCAGAGTCAAAAATGGCTTGGGGTGTTCGGTGCGCGACAATGGCCACAAACGCTGACCGCTGCCGCCGGCCAGAATGACCGGGATGAGAAGGGATTTCATAAGGCGCTATTATAGATCAGGGATCAGAAGGTTCCCTCCCCTTCAAGGGGAGGGTTGGGTTGGATGGGGTTTTCAGGTATCAAAGGGCAGAGGCCGGGAATCAGAAAAACCTCTTTCCACGCGAAAACGCGAAGCCGCGAAAAAGAACAAACGCTCGGTTGAGGGGGAGGGGGCTTTTTCCTTCGCGGCTTCACGCCTTCACGTGAGGTCATGGTTTTCTGACCTCTGACTTCTGACCGCTGATCCCTGACTGCGCCAACAACTGCCGCGCCGTGGCTGCGTCGAGGTTGTTGCGCGCGGCAAAATCGCGTAACTGATCATCGCTGATGGCGCCGACGGCGAAATAACGCGCTTCAGGATGAGCCAGATAAAAACCGCAGATTGAAGACGCCGGCAGCATCATGAAACTTTCGGTCATGGACATGCCGATTTCGGCAGCGTTCAGCCAGTCGAGCAGCGTGGCCTTGACGCTGTGTTCCGGGCAGGCCGGATAACCCGGCGCCGGGCGGATGCCCTGGTATTGCTCTTTCAACAACGCCGCGACATCCACCGATACGGTCGCTTTTTCGTAACCCCAGTAATGAATGCGCACTTCCCGATGCAACCATTCGGCCAGCGCCTCGGTGAAGCGGTCAGCCAGCGCCTTCAACATCAGCGCTGAATAATCGTCGCCCGCTTCCTGGAAGCGTTCGAGTTGTGGTTCCATATCGAGACCGGCGGTGAGCGCAAACGCGCCGACGTAATCTTGACCTTCTTTCTGGCTACGCACAAAATCGGCAAGACAATAATTGGGCTTGCCTTCGGAACGTTGTTGCTGTTGCCGCAACAGTGGCCAGCGCAAGGACTGCGCGCCGTCGTCGAGCACAATGTCGTCGCTGTCGCGGTGAGCAGGCCACACGCCGAACACGGCAGCGGCGCGCAGCCAGCGTTCCTCGACGATTTTCTTCAGCATTGTTTGCGCGTCGGCGAAAACCTGTCTCGCTTGTTCGCCGACGGCGGCATCGTCGAGAATCGCGGGGTAGGCACCGGGCAAATCCCATGTCTGAAAAAACGGCGACCAGTCGATATAAGGAACGAGTTGCGCCAGCAACACATCGGCAAGAAGTTGCCGTCCGAGTTTTTGCGGCGCGACGGGTGTGTAGGCAATTGATGGTTGGAACGCATTGGCACGCGCCTGTTCCAACGGAATCAGCGTGACACCTTTTTTCTGTGCGTGTTGCTCGCGGATTTTGGCGTAGTCGGCAGCGATTTCGGCGGCAAAAGCATCGCGCTGCGTTTCCGATAGCAAACGGGTGACAACACCGACACTGCGCGACGCATCCGGCACATAGACGGTGACGCCTTGATAATGCGGCGCGATTTTGACGGCGGTGTGCACACGCGACGTGGTTGCGCCGCCGATCAAAAGCGGGCAGCGCAAACCGGCGCGCTGCATTTCGGCGGCGACATGCGCCATTTCTTCGAGCGACGGCGTAATGAGGCCGGAGAGGCCGACGACATCAGCGTTAACGGCGATGGCGGTGTCGATAATTTTTTGCGCCGGCACCATCACGCCGAGATCGATCACCTCGAAATTGTTGCATTGAAGTACAACAGAGACAATATTTTTACCGATGTCGTGAACGTCGCCCTTGACGGTGGCGAACACGATGCGCCCTTTGCTTTGCGCTTTGCCGCCTTTTTCCTGCTCGATGAACGGCACCAGCCAGGCGACCGCTTCTTTCATCACCCGTGCGCTCTTGACGACTTGCGGCAGAAACATCTTGCCTTCGCCGAAGCGGTCGCCGACAACGTTCATCCCCTGCATCAACGGGCCTTCGATCACTTCGAGGGTTTTACCGCCGCGCGCAATGGTTTCATTGCGAACAGTCTCGAGGTCTTCGGTCAAGCGGGAGGCGTTGCCGCGCACCAGCGCGTGAATGACGCGCTCCTCCGCCGTGGCAGGCCATTCATCGCGCGCGGTTTCGGCTTGCTTGCCTTGCGAACGGTAACGTTCGGCGATGGTGATGAGATGTTCGGTGGCGTTTCCATGTTTTGACTCACGGTTGAGCACAACATCTTCGACCGCTTCGCGTAACTCAGTGTCAAGTTCATCGTAAACGCCAAGCTGTCCGGCGTTGACAATGCCCATCGTCAAGCCGTTACGAATCGCGTGATAAAGAAACACGGTGTGAATCGCTTCGCGCACTGTGTCGTTGCCGCGAAAACTGAAGCTGACGTTTGAAATCCCGCCGGAGATTTTGGCGTGCGGAAGGTTCTCGCGTATCCAGCGCGTTGCCCGAATGAAATCCAGCGCGTAATCGGCGTGCTCGTCGATACCGGTGGCGATGGCGAACACGTTGGGATCGAAAACAATATCCTCCGGCGCGAATCCGGCTTTCTGCGTGAGCACATCGTAAGCGCGTTGGCAGATCGCAATGCGGCGCTCGAAAGAGTCGGCTTGTCCCTGCTCGTCGAACGCCATCACGACAGCCGCCGCACCGTAACGTTTGACCCTGCGGGCGCGGTGCAAAAATTCCTCTTCGCCTTCTTTCAGCGACAGCGAATTGACCAGTGCGCGTCCCTGCACACATTTCAAGCCGGCCTCGATGACATCCCAGCGCGACGAGTCGATCATCACCGGCACACGGGCGATGTCCGGCTCGGTGGCGATGATGTTCAGAAAGCGCGTCATCGCGGCGACCGAATCGAGCATCGCTTCATCCATGTTCACGTCGATGATCTGCGCGCCGTTTTCGACCTGATTTCGTGCGACCTCGACCGCCGCCGCAAAATCACCGGCCAGAATCAGCCGCGCAAAAGCTTTTGAGCCGGTGACGTTGGTGCGTTCGCCGACATTGACGAACAACGAATCATCGTCGATGTTCAGCGGCTCCAGGCCGGAGAGACGGAGGGGGTGGGAATCTAAAAACATTTTTTAACCGCAAAGAACGCAAAAGAATTCTCACGCGAAGACGCGAAGACAAACGTTCCCCTATCCCCCTGCGGGAGAGGGGTCAGGGGAGAGGGATGAAGAAAATAAATTCTCAGCAATTTAATCTCCCTCAAAATAATCCAGAAGATGCTTACTTTGAAAAATTGCCACATGGAATGTAAAAAATTTTGTGTTCTTTGCGTTCTTTGCGTTTAAATAATTCTTGCGGTGCTCTCATGGGTTTACATCCTTCCCCGCGCGTGGCTTAATATTTTTTACCGCTTCCGCCATCGCTTGAATATGCGCAGGCGTGGTGCCGCAGCAGCCGCCGAGGATGTTCACCCAGCCTTGTTCGGCGAATTCGCGGACGAGGCGTGCGGTGGTTTCCGGGGTTTCGTCGTAGCCGGTGTCGGACATCGGGTTGGGCAGTCCGGCGTTCGGGTAGCACAGGACGAAGGTGTCGGCGACGTGCGCGAGTGCCTCGATGTGCGGGCGCATCAGTTCGGCGCCAAGTGCGCAGTTCAAGCCGACGGCCAGCGGCGCGTAGGGACGCACGGAGTTCCAGAAGGCTTCGGGTGTTTGCCCGGACAGGGTGCGACCGGAGGCGTCGGTGATGGTGCCGGAGACCATGATCGGCAGCCGTTGTCCGGCATCATCAAAGAAGGCCTCGGCAGCGAACAGGGCGGCTTTGGCGTTCAGGGTGTCGAAGACGGTTTCGATGAGCAGGATGTCGGCGCCGCCTTCGGCAAGTCCTTCGATCGCTTCGCGGTAGGCGGCGACGAGTTCGTCAAAGGTAATGTTGCGTGCGGCGGGATCGGAAACGTCGGGGGAGATCGATGCGGTGCGGTTGGTCGGGCCGAGCGCGCCGGCGACGAAGCGCGGTTTGTCCGGGGTTTTCGCGGTGGCGCGGTCGGCGCATTGCCGCGCCAGTATGGCGGCAGCGCGGTTCATCTCTCTCGCGCGGTCTTGCAAATGGTAATCGGCCTGGGCGACGCGCGATGCGCCGAAGGTGTTGGTTTCGATGATGTCGGCGCCAGCATCGAGGTAGGCGTCGTGGATGGCGGCGATGATGTCGGGCCGGGTCAGCACGAGTACGTCGTTGTTGCCTTTTAGTTCTGTCTGCGGAGGTTTGTGCAGACAGCCGCATGTGCCGCCGCGAAAATCATCTTCGGTAAGGTGGTGTTGCTGGATCATGGTGCCCATCGCGCCGTCCAGAATCAGGAGGTGTTGACGAAGCAGTTTGACGAGTTCGGCGGTGCGGTCGGGTTGCATGGCGCGGAAACGAAGGAGATCAGTTGGATGGCGACGGCGAGCAGGCGATGTTTTGGACATCGCTGTCGGCGAAGCGGCGCGACAGCTCACGCAGGTTTTGTTCAAGCGCTGGCGTAGCGTTGGACACAACGAAGAAAGCAGCGGTGGTACTGCCACGTGGCGCAATCTTGACGTTGCCAATTCTTTTTTCGCTGAGCGACGCGGCGCGCGACTGGGCGCTTTGCTCGGAGCTGAAAACACCGAGCGACAGCGCGAAGGTTGAAGCGCCACGTTCCGGGTCCAGCACGGAAATATCGCTGATGCCTTGACGACGTAGCTCGTTGGCGCGATTAACGGCGGCAACGCGGCTGTGGAAGCCGTCGATGCTGACCAGCCATGACCGTGCCAATCCCTGGTGGCGGGTTTCTCGATAGGCGCCGATGTTGGGAATGCGGTCGAGCGCAACACGGGCGCTACCGAGTTGCGCGTCGGTGATCGGGCCCCATTCAAAACAAGCAGTTGCCGGTTCGGGAGGCGAAGCGGGCAATGCGGGCGGCGGCGCCGGGACGGGCTCGCCTTCGGCCAGCGATTTTTGCAATGCGACCTTGTCGTCGGCAACCGGCGGCAACGACGGCGCGGGCGACGTGTCGCCGCTACGTACATACAGGTACAGAGCGATGTTGGCGAGCAGGAGGATGATCAGTAAAAAGCGCATGAATGAGCGATTGTTTTAATAAAAGCGCGTAAAAGTAAAACCGCTGCCCCAAAAAGCAGGCGGTGTTATTCAGGAAGATATTCCGGCGCCGCCAGCGCCAGAACGCCTTCCAACACGAGATTATCCACGATCGTTAGTGGTTCTGTCAGGTGGGGCAGAAAAGTGAGGGCGTCGCCGCCGGCAACGAAAAGCATAACGTCGGCGGCGTCGGTTCCGTGTTGCGCGGCGAGCAGCGTTCGCATTTCAGCGATGGCGCCGCAGATCGCCTGCATGGCGCCGGAGAAAATGGCGTCTTCGGTAGCGGTGGGAAAATCGGCGTAGGCGGCTTTGGCAGTTTTTAGCGACAGTCCAGCGGTGTTGGCGGCGAGGCTGTTACGCATCAACGCGAAGCCAGGCAGAATCACTCCGCCCAGAAAAGTTCCGTCGGCGGCCAAAGCGTCGATGGTGGCCGCTGTGCCGAGGCTGACGATCAGACAAGGCTTTGACGCTGCATCATTGGCGCCGGCAGCGCGGCGTTGCCGCCAACGGGCTGCCGCCAACGCCGCCCAGCGGTCAGCGCCGAGGCGGGACGGATCGGCGTAGCCGTTTTTGACGCCAGCAGCCTCTGCCTGCGGCGTCAGCCATTCGACGCGGACGCGCCAGCGTACCATTTGCATTTCGATTTTGTGCTGCATCGCATTTCCGGCGACATTGACGCCAATAACGCGTAATGGTTGTCCGATATTTTGCCAGTGAGTGAGCGCTAACACGCCGACGTTGGGATTGGCGATGGCGCCCGATGCTGACCAGCCGTAGCGGCTGGCGAGCGCCCATTTCAAGCGAGCATTGCCGGCATCAATGGCCAAAATAGAGTTCATGCCGATCAGTATCCCCCTGAATTCCTTCAGGCCGTTGTTTCCGGATTAAACCCGGCGCAGCGATATTTCACCGACAGTGTAGCGACCGCGGCGACCTTCTTTGCCGATCGCGGAGCTTTCGGCCAGCACCAGCGCGCCGCTGGCGTCAACCCCGGCGACAGTGCCGCGAACGGTTTGACCGTCCGGCAGCAATAATTTGACCGGTTTGTTCTGGTAAGCGTGCCGTCGCTGCCATTCCGGCGCGAAGGCGACAAAGCCACGTTTGGCGTAATCGGCGAGCGCTGTCGCCATCTCCAGCAGACAGCGCGCCAGCAGCTTTTCGCGTGAAGGCAGGTCTTTTTTAAGCGACGTCAGATCGGACACTGCCTGCGAGATGTCGCCGCGCGCTGTTTTTGGCAACGTGAGGTTGAGGCCGACGCCGATTACCGCCTGCGATGGCCCCAGCGCGTCGCCGTTCAGCTCCACCAGAATGCCTCCTAACTTGTGGTAATGGTGGATCAGATCATTGGGCCACTTGAGTTCGATACCGGCAACCCCTTCTTTTTCCAGCGCCCGTGCGACAGCGACGCTCATCGCCAGCGACAGCCCGGCCAGAAAACCGGCGCCCTGCTCAAAACGCCAGCCCAGCGAAAACATCAGACTGTCGCCGGGCAAACCCAGCCAGGGGCGACCGCGCCGCCCGCGCCCATCACTCTGCCATTCCGTCGTTAGCGCGAGGCCATGGATGTCATGGCGCGAAATCCGACGCATCAATTCACTCGACGTAGAGTCAATCTGTTCGACCCATTCGAGACTGAGCGCTTGCGGCGCCTGGGTGTTTTCCATACCGACGACAGAAGGATGCAACACTGTTTGCAACCGAGGTTTCTTTTTGCTTTCGGTGGGCAAAGATGCTCCCAACGTCACGCAGGCGTCGCGCCAAGCGGCGAGGTCCAGCCGCAGATAGGGAACAACGAGTTGATAACCGCGACCACCAATCCGGTCGATGCCGATCCCGGCGGCCTCGAGTTCTCGAATCAACGCCGGAATACGTCCTTTGGGTATCTCCAGCTGTGCGGCAAGCGTCGGCCCGGCGCTGGGCGCTTCGGCGTTGAGCAGGCGTAGTAGGGCAAAACTTTCAGGGGAAAGCACAGTCACACGTTTCCAACAGTCATCGGAGAAGCCCGATAGAGGCGTTGACTATAACAGAAGCGCCTATGGCACTACCAGTACTTTGTGTTATAGATTTTTGATGCAACTGGGGAAGATCTGCGATGAGTCGCGCCCGGAAGGGCTATTTGAAGGCCGCGAAGGAAAAAGAGCTCGGTTTTGTCGACGGGTTTGCCGCCAAAGTCGTTGAGAATGTGGCAGCGTGTGAAAATTATTTATTCGAAATGCCCTGACTCTTGGCGCGTAGGCGGTCGAGGTCGGCTTGCGCGCTCCGATTTCCCTGCTCGACGAGTTTGCGAAACCAGGCCGCGGCTTCGGCATAATCTTTAGCGACGCCCTGGCCGTTCTCATACATTTCGCCGAGTTTGTGTTGAGCCCCCTGGTGCTTCTGCTCGGCGGCTTTGCGATACCAGACCATGGCCTGGGTATCATCTTTGATAACGCCCTGGCCTTTTTCATACATTTCGCCGAGCTGGTATTGAGCGCTCATATCGCCCAACTCCGCTGCTTGACGGTACCAGACGACGGCTTGGGCATCGCTCTTGGCAACGCCCAAGCCACGCTCGTACATTCCGCCAAGATTCCGCGCCGCCCATTTGTGCCCTTGCTCGGCAGCCTTGCGGCACCAGACGGCGGCTTGAGCGGGATCCAGAGGGTACGAAACGCCGCTATCATCAGTACCGGTCAATTTTTGGCAGAGCGCGAATTGGGCGTCAACATCACCTTTCTCGGCAGCGGCGCGCCAGCCGGAAACCATTTGCGCAGGAGTGGGCGGAGAAGGCAAGGTCGTGTCGCGCGCGGTGATGGTCACCCCATACCCATATTCGACTGGTTTGCCGGTCTCCGGCAAGCCGTTGGCGCCGCTGTGCACCTCGATACACAGACTGAGCTTTTCTTCGGACATGAAGCAGCGCGAAATTTTGTGTGCTCGATGGGCGGTATGGTCTGTTTCCATCTTGCTCCATTCGGTCGGCGCCGTTTCTTTTTTCAGTTGCAGCAGGAGGCGCGACCAGGGGTTATTGGCGTCCAGCGTTTTTGGCAAAAACGGGGAGCTAAACGCGTAGCCGATTCCTGGGGGAGAAGCGGTTTTCAGATCAAACCAATATGGCGAGATGGTCAAGGAGGCTGTCGGCGAGGACGAAAATTCAAGGGTGTTGAATCGAGTCGGCGAATGTTCGGTCTCCCAAGGCCTTGGCGGCAGCGGTAATGAAACCGACCCCGCGGAGGACAAGCCAAATAAATTCACAACCTCAATCGCAGCGCTGCCGGTCAACGCCATTTTCTTCCCGACCATGTCGGGCAAGCGGGCGCCGCTTGCGGGTATGACAATAAGCGCAGCCCATAAAAAAGCGCCCCAAACTCGGATAATGTTGAGCTTACACATTGCCCTGAAACATTTTGAAAATGGCAGCTCTTAAATTTTGGACTCTGCCCAATCGTCGGATTGCGGCATATCGTGAATGTGCGACAAATCCGGCGGGCACCAAGCCGCTTCCAGATGCGCCAGTAACATGGTTGCCTGATCGCTGCTGATGTCTTCGCCGAGTTTTAAACGGGCGGGTGTTTCGCCGGTGATCAGGTGCCGCCGCCGCCGCCGCAAAGTCTTGGCAATCTCGTCAAGGTCGGCGATACGCAGCGACGGATCCGACGAAGGTTTGATCCGCGCCCGCAGCACTCCGCCACTGTTACTGTCGAGATGTGTTTCCAGGAACAGCCCGATGAGCGGCACCGATGTATCGACGGGTTGCGCTTTACGCGCCAGTCGCGGTAACCAGCGATCTGCCCACAGGATTTGCTGAGACGACAGGACCGGCAAGTTGGCGAGGTCGATCAGTAGCGTGTGGATGTAAGTCGAATAACAACTGACGCGATTTTCGGAAGTCAGCAATTTGTCGGTGACGTTTTCGAGAGCGCATTGCAAAAGCTCGGAGAAACGATAATAAGCATGTATCTCCTTCCACAGCTTTTCCGGAAACGGTTTATGAACGAGCGCGTGGATCAGTCGCAACTGCTTGCCGATAAACAGCGCTTGTTGCAGGAAAAAAGCCCTATGCGGCGTCAGTTCGGGATCGCCATCGAGCAGCGTGCGCAGGCTGAGCGAATAGTGCGACCACAGTGCTTGCCACAGCGCGATGTCCTCTGAAAAGGTCTGTCCTTCTTTGTAGGGCAGACGACACCAGCGGTTGTGCAGCCCCATCACCAGCACCCGGCAAACTTCTGTCAAACGAAAGCGCTCAAAGGCAGACATCGGCGCGTCGAGCGCGCGCTCGATCTCGGCGCGCAACTGAGCGCTGGCTTGCGGCAATTCGGCGGCAAAAAGCTGTGTTGCCCAGCCTTTTTGCATCAGCCGGTGCGACGAAGTCGTCGATGGCGCAACCGATGTACTGGGAGATACGTCGCTCATGGTAAATTCCTTTCCGGCACGGCGGGCGGCGAAGATAAAGTCTTCGCCAGATGCGTCTCCAGGGATGCGGCGAAATGAGGCGGCAACATCCGGGTGACGCCAGGGCGTTGACGCGCGCCCCAAACGGACAGCGGGAAATGGGAGTCGTCGGTAAAACGCGGGATGACGTGCCAGTGCAGATGCGGCGTCAGATTACCCAAACAGGCCAGATTCATCTTGTCCGGCGACAGCAATGCGCGTAGCGCTGATTCTGTCGCGACCACGACGGCCATACAGTGATCGCGGTTGACAGCGGCGAGATCGGTGAATTCCGTAATGTGCTCATTCCAGATTACCCGGCAAAAACCGGGGAACGGCTCATCGGCCAGTACCACACGGCACCGCTCATCACGATAGACCACATGGCCACCGTCGCCGCGGCAGAATGGGCAATTGAGGTCGGGATGTTTCATAAAAGGAACTATAGCACTGTCAGGAATCGAAACACAACGTCATTGCAGCGGTAGATGAAGTGGGAAACAACCCGGAAAAGATGAACATCGGCGCAACGCTGGATTGTTTCGTCATTTCGTTCCTCGCCATAAGAGGGCTGTTTCGCGCAAAGGTGCGGAGACCGCCTCTTCGCGTCCGCTCGCGGGAGGGAAGAGGTTACAGAAGATTGGCATTGCTACGAGGATGATGTTTGGCATGTAGTTGTTTGAGGCGTTCGCGAGCGACGTGGGTATAGATCGTGGTGGTTGTAATGTCGGAATGGCCGAGCAGCAGTTGCACGACGCGCAGATCGGCGCCGTGATTCAACAAGTGGGTGGCGAAGGCATGGCGCACGACATGCGGCGAGAGCATCTCGGGAGCAATGCCGGCGCGCAGTGCATAACGCTTGATCAGCGCCCAGAACGCTTGGCGGGTCAGCGGTGTGTGGCGGGTAGTGAGAAAAACATGGTCGTTGCGAAGATTTCCGGCGAGAAGCGAGCGAGCTTCTTCGAGATAGCGTTTCAGCCAGTCGACGGCGTTTTCGCCGAGTGGCACCAGCCGCTCTTTGTTGCCTTTACCGATAACGCGAACGACGCCGATGTCGAGCGCAACTTGCATCCATTTCAAACCAACCAGTTCGGAAACGCGCAAGCCGGTGGCGTACAAAGTTTCCAGCATCGCGCGGTCACGAATGCCAAGTGGCGTATCAAGGTCGGGCGCGCTGAGCAGCGCTTCTACCTGCTCTTCGGAAATATTTTTTGGCAACCGCCGGGTTTGTTTCGGCGCACGAACGCGCAGCGTCGGGTCGGCAGCGATTTGGCCGCGTTCGTGCAGCAGTTTGTAGAAACGACGTAACGCGGAAAGACGGCGAGCAATGGAAGAAGCTTTGGAAGGGGTAGAAAACTGCGTAGCGGAAAATTGTTCGGCAAGCCAACGCTCGATGTCGGCGCGCTCGGCGGCCAGCAAGGTGTGGGGCGTTCGCTGCGCAAGCCAGACGGAAAAGAGCGACAAGTCGGTGCGGTAAGCGCTGAGCGAAGCCGTAGCGAGGCCGTCTTGCAGCCAGACCTGATCGCAGAAAAGATCAATGAGCGCGGTGTCTTTTGCGGTTGGTTTGAGTGGAGCATTGTCGGGCATGATGATTCTGGAAATCGGTTTTAACCGCAAAGAACGTAGAGAGCACAAAGAAAATCTTTAAGGCTATTTCAAGTCATGGCTGATAGAATTAAAACCGTTTTTGTTTTAATACACACGATAACCAGCCCAGCCCAACCCTATCCCGCTCCTTTGAAAAAGGAGCGCGACGAGAGCTCCCTTCTTCGCACTCTTTGCAGCTCATCCAGCAGTTGCGTTTTCATGTTTCAGCAACCAGCGTTTGATGAACAACGGTTCGCCGTCCCCGGCGTGCATGAAGCCACCCAACGAGTGCTGCGCAACGATACGGTGGCAGGGAATGATGAGCACGACCGGATTGGCGCCGCAAGCGCCGCCGACAGCGCGCGGCGCCGATTTCAACGCCTTCGCCAGTTCGCCATAGGTTTGCGTCGTACCGGCGGGAATTGCTTGCAACGCTTTCCAGACCCGTTGTTGAAACGGTGTGCCGTGCGGAAGAATCGGGATGGTAAAGGTGAATTGTGGATCGTCGAGATAGCGATTCAATTCGCGCATGGCGCGTTCGCTGAGAGCATCTGCCGGTGCAGCCTCTTTTTCCCTGAGCGGCAAGAAAGCGATGTCGGTAATATGGCTGTCGTTGCTGCGAATGCCGAGCACGGCGAACGGTGTCCGCAGTTTGGCCGACCAAGGTTCGGCAAGTGTGCTGTGCGCGAGCTGCTTCATCGCTGTTGCGTCAATAAATCCGCTAGCGCTTTCTCGAAACGCGCCAAGCCTTCGCGAATGTCTTCTTCGTCGATGATGAGCGGCGGCGCTAACCGCACGACATCGGCGCCGGCGGCAAGCACCAGCAAGCCGGCTTTCCCCGCCGCGCCGACGACATCAAGCGAGCGGCCTCGCAGTGAACCTTCGAGCTCGCAACCGATCAGCAAACCTTCGCCACGGATCGCCTTGCAAAAGAGCAAGCGCTGTTGAATGTCTTTCAGCCCCGCCGTAAACAGGCGATGGCGGGTTTTGACGCCTTCAAGCAGTTGCGGCGTATTGATGATATCGAACACGACTTCACCGACGGCGCAAGCGAGCGGGTTACCACCATAGGTGGTGCCGTGCGTTCCCGGAGTAAACACGCGAGCGACCTCATCAGTGGTGAGCATGGCGCCGAGCGGAAAACCGCCGCCCAATCCTTTGGCCGAAGTCAGAATGTCCGGCGTGACGCCTTTGTTCATGTACGAAAACAAAACGCCGGTGCGTCCCATACCGGTTTGCACTTCGTCGAGAATCAGCAACGCCTTGTGCCGTGTGCACAGGTGGCGCGCGACGTGCAGAAACGCTTCCGATGCCGGAAGCACGCCGCTCTCGCCCTGGATGGTTTCGAGGATCACGGCGCAGATATTGTCACTGTGCTGATCAAACGCTGCCTGCAACGCCGCCACATCGTTGTAAGGCACATGCGTGATGCCTTCCGGCGTCGGCCCGAAGCCCGACGAATATTTCGGCTGTCCGCCCGTTGTAACGGTGAACAACGTACGACCATGGAAAGCGTTGGTCGTCGAAATAATCTGCATCTTTTGCGGCCCGGCGGTATCGTGCGCATAGCGGCGTGCCAGCTTCAGCGCCGCTTCATTGGCTTCGGCGCCGGAATTGCAAAAGAACACGCGCTCGGCAAAGGTGTTTTCAACCAGGCGACGCGCCAGACGCAGCGCCGGCTCGTTGGTGAACCAGTTGGAAACGTGCCAGAGTTTTTTTGACTGTGCTTCCAGCGTTGCGGTCATCGCCGGATGGCAGTGTCCGAGCGCACTGACGGCAACGCCGGCGGCGAAATCGATGTACATCCGGTTTTCCTGATCCCATACGCGCGCACCGCTGCCGCGCACCGGGATGAACGACGCCGGAGAAAAACAAGGAACCATGATGTCGTCGAAAAGCGCGCGGGTGACAGGGGCGGAGGTGCTCATGATTTCTACAACCTTGGGGAAGGGAACTGGAACATTGTAATAGACCAGCGGGCGCTTGGGGGCTTTCAGTGGCGATAGCCGAGTAGCGCCAGATGGTTTTCGCCCAAATGGCAACAGTCGCCGGGGGCGAGGGCTGACAAAGAACCCTCTTCCAGAGACAACGCGCCGAAGCCGACACGATGCAGCGCCTCGACGCGATTACCGGCAGCGGCGACCATCCGCTTGACCTGATGGTACTTGCCTTGGTCAATACTGAGCGCCAGCGTGTACGCGTCGATTTGTTGCGCCGACAACGCCGCCAGCGGCGTCGGTTCGCCGGTTAACGAGACGCCGGCGAGCAATTGCTTTGGCAGTGTTTCATCGAACGCATGTTTCAAGATCGCGCGATAGTGTTTGGCGACGCACCGTTTCGGCGACGCCATCGCGTGAATGAAGCGTCCATCGTCAGAAAACAACAGAAGCCCGGTAGTGTCGGCGTCGAGGCGGCCAACGCTTTGCACACCGCGCCGAACCAACGGCGGCGACAATAAAGCGTAAACGCTGCGATGGTGCTGTGGTTGATGCGTGCATTCAAATCCAGCCGGTTTGTGCAACGCCAGATAAACATGCTCGGCGTATGCCCATGTTTCGCCGTCGATTTCAAATGTCAGACCGGCGGTGTCAAATTCAGCCTGCGGGTCGAGGCATGGCGCGCCGTTGACGCGCACGTCACCCGCCTCAATGCGCAGACGACAAGCCTTACGGCTGCCGAAACCCTGAGATTGCAGGAGGCGTTCGAGGCGCATGGGTCAGAAGCCAGATGTCCAGAGGTCAAAGGTCAGGTATCAGATTTCACGCGAAAGCACGGAGCACAGCCACATCCACACGATTTCTGATTTGAGGTTTGGAGACCCGGGTTCCCGCTTTCGCGGGAATGATGAAGGAGGACTCCGCGTTTCCGCGCGAAATTTATTCTCGGATGGCGCTTTGCTTATCCTGGCTACACGCAGCCGCTTACCAGAATTTCCACCAGGCCTTTTTGCCCGGATTGCCGGTCAGCCATCCGCTGCCGGGGTAAGAAGCTTCGAGAATGCGGCGGGTATCGGTCGCCAGATCAGTCAGTCCCAGCTTTTCATAACTTTGGATCATCAGCCCCAGCGCTTCTTCATTTGAAGCCGTCCGCGGGAAGTTGACCAGCGCCGCTTGCGCGCGGTTGACAGCAGAGAGGTAAGCGCCGCGATTGTAGTAATAGCGCGCGGCGTGAACTTCGTACATTCCCATGGCGTTGGACAGATAGACCATTCGAGTTTTGCTGTCCTCAGCGTAGCGGCTGTCCGGGAATTTCTCCGCCAAGTCTTTAAAGGCGTCGAACGCTTCACGCATCGAGCGCGGGTCGCGCTCGGAAAGCTCCAGTTCGTAAAGATAGCCCAGCAAGCCCTGATCTTCGCGGAAATAAACCAGCCCCTTTAGATAGTACGCATAGTCGGCGCTGGGGTGGTTCGGGTACATCCGGATGAAGCGGTCGCATTGTCCGATCGCCGCTTGCGTTTCGCCTGAACGGTAATTGGCGTAGGCCGATTCGAGAATCGCTTGTTGGGCGTAGCGTCCATAGGGATAACGTGCTTCCAGATTCTCGAACAGCTTGATCGCCCGCGTATAATTACCGTCATTCATCGCGTCGTGCGCCGTCTGATAAATGCGCTCAGCCGACCAACCTACGGTCTCGTTCTGAACCTCGAGCGTGCCGCAGCCCACCAGCGCCAGCGCACAGACTAACGCCAGTGCTCTGGCGGCGCGGTAAAAATTCGACAAAGGCAACATCTGGAGTAACATCGGCGTTTTCATTTCATGGACGAGCCTGCTTGAATTCCGGCCATTATACCTTTCCGCCATCCTTCCTGAGCGTTCCCGAGGAACTGGCCGGGCAGCGGCTTGATCAGGTGCTGGCTGCGCTATTGCCGCAGCATTCGCGCAGCCGCCTGAAACAGTGGATCGAGGCGGGTTACGTACAAGTCGATGGTCGCGAGCTGCCGTCGAAAACGCGGCTGGTCGGTGGCGAGCGGCTGACCGTCAGCACGCCGCCGTCCGACGATCTGGAAGACGCTCCCCAAGCCATCGCGCTGACCATTGTTTATGAAGACGACACGCTGCTGGTGATCGACAAACCGGCCGGGTTGACCGTCCATCCCGGCGCCGGCAACCGCGACGGGACACTGCTCAACGCGCTGCTCCATCACGACGCGGCGCTGGCGCAGTTACCCCGCGCCGGCATCGTCCACCGGCTCGATAAGGACACCAGCGGACTGATGGTCGTCGCCCGCACCGAAACCGCGCATACCGACCTCGTCCGCCAATTGCAGGCGCGCACCGTCAAGCGCGAATACCTGGCGCTGGCGCTCGGCGATTTTGAGCGCGACGCTGTCGTCGAGGCGCCGATCGGACGTCACCCGACACGCCGCACCCAGATGGCGGTCGTCAGCCGTGGCAAACCGGCGCGTACACACGTGTCGATCGAAAAGCGTTTCGGTTTTGCCACGCTGGTGCGCTGCACGCTCGATACCGGTCGTACCCATCAGATTCGCGTTCATTTGACCGCGCTCGGCCACCCGCTGGTCGGCGATCCCGTTTACCGCGTCGCTGCGGGACGCGCCTTTCCCATTGCGAAGGCACCGGAAACGGTTGCCGCCGCACTGCGCGCGTTCCCGCGCCAAGCGTTGCACGCCACGCGCCTCGGACTGGAACATCCGGTCAGCCGGAAGCCGATGCAGTGGGAGTCGCCGTTGCCGGCAGATTTCAGAGAATTGTTGAAGCGGCTGGAACCGTAGCTTCGTAGCCCGGATAAACGAAGCGTGTCACTCTGCGCGAAATCGCAGGGCTCAGGGCAAGGACGAAAAATATGGTTTAACCGCAAAAAGCACAAAGAAGAATTCTCGCGCGAAGGCGCGAAGCCGCGAAGAAAGCCCCTTCCCCCGCTTGCGGGGAAAGGTTGGGACGGGGGCAAATAAAAAGTTAGGCATCAGTAACCAAAACTTCGTCATTCTGCGCGGCAGGAAACGACATCGCAGAATCCATGTGCTGATGACGGGAAGCAAATAGCTTCGCCTGCGGGCAAAACGCGCCGATAGCGACGCAGGAGCGGCAATCTACCGCCCGATCCGCCACCCTCACCCGCCGCGCCGCATCGAGTCGAAGAAGTCGGCGTTGTTTTTGGTGGCGCGCACTTTGTCGAGCAGGAATTCCATCGCGTCCAGATCGTCCATCGGGTAAAGCACTTTGCGCAGTATCCAGGTTTTTTGCAGCACATCCGGGCTTAACAGCAACTCTTCGCGGCGGGTGCCGGAGCGGTTGACGTTGATCGCCGGGTAGATGCGTTTTTCGGCCATCCGGCGGTCGAGGTGGATTTCCATGTTGCCGGTGCCTTTGAATTCTTCGTAGATCACATCGTCCATTCGGCTGCCGGTGTCGATTAGCGCGGTGGCGATGATGGTCAGCGAGCCGCCTTCCTCGACGTTGCGCGCCGCGCCGAAGAAGCGCTTGGGGCGGTGCAGCGCGTGCGCATCGACGCCGCCGGTCAGTACTTTCCCCGAAGTCGGCACCACGGTGTTGTAGGCGCGCGCCAGCCGTGTGATGGAATCAAGCAAAATCACCACGTCTTTTTTGTGTTCGACCAACCGCTTGGCTTTTTCGATCACCATCTCGGCCACTTGCACGTGGCGCGTCGCCGGTTCATCAAAGGTTGACGCCACCACTTCGCCGCGCACGGTGCGCGTCATGTCGGTCACTTCTTCCGGCCGCTCGTCGATCAGCAGCACGATCAACACGACCTCAGGATAATTGGCCGCGATCGAGTGCGCGATGTGTTGCAGCATCACGGTCTTGCCGGATTTCGGCGATGCGACCAGCAGCCCGCGCTGCCCTTTCCCGATCGGCGCCACGATGTCGATGATGCGACCGGTGATGTTTTCTTCGGCCTTGATGTCGCGCTCCAGCGCCAGCGGCTTATCCGGAAAGAGAGGCGTCAGATTTTCGAAAAGAATTTTTGACTTGGCGTTTTCCGGCGGCTCGTTGTTGATCTTGTCAACTTTGACCAGCGCGAAGTAGCGTTCGCCATCTTTTGGCGTACGAATCTCACCTTCAATCGTGTCGCCGGTGTGTAAATTGAAACGGCGAATCTGCGACGGTGAAATGTACAAATCATCGGTGCCGGCAAGGTACGAAGTTTCGGGCGAACGCAGAAAACCGAAGCCGTCAGGCAACACTTCGAGCACGCCGTCGCCGAAAATGCTTTCGCCACGTTTGGCGTGCGTTTTCAGCAGCGTGAAAATGAGATCGTGCTTGCGCAGGCGATTGGCGCCTTCGATGCCCATCGTGTTGGCCATTTCGACCAATTCGGTAACGTGTTTGTTTTTAAGATCAGAGAGACGCATAATGACGATAGATGTCGTGGAAACACCGCTTGTTCGGTACAAAAATCAAGCGGCAAAATCAGCGGTCAGACCGCAGCGAAAGAAAGAATAATCAGGGGATAAAAGAATTCGCGTTCGGGAACGAGGGGATAAACCACCTAAAATCCGCAGCAAACCCCGGCTCAGAACCAACTCTGGATTTCCGGCGGCGCACGGTTTTTTCCCTCTCGGTTTTTTCCCGCATTTCAACCGTGCCGCCGATGAACTGCAACATTAACAGTCTCAAAGAAAGCTGTCAAGAAACGTTTTGAGATGTCCGCGGCTTCCGCCGCCCAGCTTCTGCCCCTTGACTTCTCCATTGTGGAAAACGACGAGCGTCGGCATCGCGCGAATGCCGCAGCGCTGCGCCGTTACCGGGTTGGCGTCAACGTCGACTTTAACGATGTCCAATCGTCCGGCGTATTCCTCGGCCAGGCTTTCCAGCGTCGGTGCCAACATCTTGCACGGGCCGCACCACTGCGCCCAAAAATCGACCAGAACCGGACGCGGCGCTTTCAATACGTCCTGCTCAAAACTGGCGTCTGTGACTTCTTTCATTAATAGCTCCTTCCTTATTGGTTCAGATGGATGGTAAACGCTCTATTCTTCCGACGCCGTTATCCGGCGCACGATTTTTGACTTTGTTACGCTACGATTCCCGCCTGCTGTCCGGCGGGGCGGGTATTCCACCGCCGATTTGTTAGAATAAAACATTCCGACCCGCCAAAAGGCAGATTGCCCCGCCATGACCTACGTTGTTACTGAAAATTGTATCCGTTGTAAATATACCGACTGCGTCGATGTCTGCCCCGTGGACGCCTTCCGCGAAGGCCCCAACTTTTTGGTGATCGACCCCGACGAATGCATCGATTGTACCCTATGCGTTTCCGAGTGTCCCGTGGAGGCCATTTTTGCCGAAGACGATCTGCCGCCCGATCAGCGGGACTTTACTGCGTTGAACGCTGAGCTTTCCAAAATCTGGCCGACGATCATTGAACGCAAAGCGCCGCCGCCCGATGTCGAGGACTGGAGAGGCGTACCGAACAAACGCGAACATCTGGAAAAATAAACCTTCCTCCTTCCTCCCAAAGCGCCAAGCGTTTCCTTGCGTCGTTTCCGGCGCGAGGGTGTTGGTTGTGGCGCGCCCGACACGACTCGAACGTGTGACCCCTGCCTTCGGAGGGCAGTACTCTATCCATCTGAGCTACGGGCGCGGAACACTGTGGAAACTCCGCCGGAATCTCGCAAGACAACGCGAAGGTGGCGATTGTATCAGGAATCAGGAGCCAGCGTTAATCCGTCGGCATGATCCCCGTCTTTTCGGGAAAACAGGATAATTCGCCGGATTCGCTATACTGTACGGCAAGATTTTTACTGCGGCATTTTGCCGTTGAAATATGCCGTCTTACGTCGTCGGAGATATTCAGGGCTGTCACAGCGAATTGTGCCGCCTTCTTGATCTGATCGGTTTTTCTCCGAAGCATGACCGTTTGTGGTGTGTCGGCGATCTCGTTAATCGCGGGCCCGCTTCGGCAAACGTCTTGCGCGAGTTGATGGCGCTCGGCGATTCCGCGCAATCGGTGCTCGGCAATCACGATTTTCATTTGCTGGTCGCTGCTGCCGGTTTCCAGAAACTCGGTCGTCGCGATCATCTCGACGATATCCTGTCCGCTAAAGACCGCGATGCGATGCTCGACTGGTTGCGCCATCGCCCACTGGCGATTCGTTTTGATCATTACCTACTCGTACACGCCGGCGTGATTCCCGCCTGGAGCGCCGACGATGTTGTGCAATACGCGCGCGAAGTTGAAGCCGTGCTACACAGCGATGATCGCGACACGGTTTTACATTTTCTGCAATACCTCTACGGCAATACGCCGGAACGGTGGGATACGCAGTTGCGCGGTCAGGAGAGGCTGCGCGCGATCGTCAATGTTTGCGCGCGTCTGCGTTTTTGTGCGGAAGACGGGACAATGGATTTTTCGGAAAAAGGTTCGCGCGATCAACCGCCGCCCGGAATGCGCCCCTGGTTCGCGTTCGAGTCACGCCGCAGCCGCAACGTCACCCTGTTGTGCGGCCATTGGTCGATGCTCGGTCTGTCGCTGATGCCCGATGTGCTGGCGCTCGATTCCGGTTGTTTGTGGGGGGGCATGTTGACCGCCGTGCGGCTGGAAGACCAGCGGGTATTTCAGACGCCGAGCGAACAGCGGTTGTTTTTCTCCTGATGTATCGCTCTCTCCCTTTATCCCTCTCCCGCAAGCGGAAGAGGGAATGAAAAAAGTTCAGAATTTCAACGCTTCTCCAAACGCCTCCTGATACCGTCGCGCCACATCTTCGCGCGTGACCGGGTGATTCTGCGGACCGTGATGGGCGATCTTGATAGCACCAAGAACGGCCGCCAATCGGCCAGTCGTGCGCCAGCCCCAGCCGTGCGCGATGCCATAGAGCAGGCCGGCGCGATAGGCGTCGCCGCAACCCGTGGGATCGACTTCGGCATCGGGCGCTACCGCTGGAATCGAGAGCGTGTTTCCTTCAGATATGATGTACGAGCCTTCGGCACCGCGCGTAACAATCAGCGCCCGCACCCGTCGCGCGATTTCTTCCGGCGTGCGCGCGGTGCGTTCGCTCAACAAACGCGCCTCATAATCGTTCAGCGCTACAACATCGGCGAGCTCGACCATTTCGAGCAGTTCTTCGCTGGAGAAAAGCGTCATCGCTTGTCCGGGGTCGAACACAAACGGGATGTTCAATGCGTGAAACTGCCGCGCGTGCTGCAACATCCCTTCACGGCCGTCGGGCGCCACCAGCCCCAAGGCGATGTCTTTGACCTCCCCCACCTTGACGCAATGCGATTCCGCCATCGCGCCCGGATGAAACGCGGTGATCTGGTTGTCGTCCATGTCGGTCATGATCGTTGCCTGTGCGGTATAAGCGCCTTCGATCAGCCGCACACCGTCGCAAGCGATTTTCTGCGTCGCCAACCGCGCTTTGTAAGGCTGGCCGTCCTCGCTGCCCAGCGTCGCCATCACCACCGGCTCGCCGCCCAGTTTTTTCAACGTATAAGCGATATTGCCGGCGCAGCCGCCCCATTCGCGGCGCATGCTGCTGACGGTGAACGATACTGACAATCGTTCCATCTGATCGGGCAACAGATGTCGCGAAAAACGATCAGGGAAAACCGCGATGATGTCGTAAGCGAGCGAGCCGCAAATCAGAACACGTGGTGAAGTCATGGTTGTTGAAAAAGTAAAAAAGAGAAACGAAGGCGCCATGATAAGCGACAATGCGTTCCGGCGCTATTCGACAGGAAAAAACCGCCGTTGCCACCATTTCTGCGAAGGTAGGAATCCGGAAAATCTGTTCACATGGAAGCGCAAAGGCTTGCAAAATTTGAGGCCGAAGAATCAACCCGCACCCTTGTGAGAGCGGCTGATCCTTGACGCCCAAACGGTAGCGCGCGGCGCTTTGTTCGTTCCGTACTCTCTTATTCCATACTTTTCAGCATCGCCTGCAAGGTGCCACACTGGCGGCGCGAGACCGGCAATAGCTCCGACGTATCCTGCAATTCGATTTTCCAGCCATCGTTCTCATGGTCACCGTTTGTTCTTTGCTCATTGGCGCTGCCGAGCACCAGGCGCTTGATCGCCCGTTTCGCCACCAGATAACTGCGATGGGTGCGGACAAAATCAGGAGCAAATTCCTGTTCCAGCTTGACCAGCGATTCTTCCAGGGTAAATTCGCGTTCATGCGTTTTGATCGTCACATATTTCTGTTCGGCTTTGAAATAAATGACTTCTTCGATCGGCACCAGTTCAATTCGTGTCCGCCCGATCACCGGTAAAAACCGTCGTGCGTCCGTCGGCAATCCGGCGAGTTGCGCTTCTGAAAGAGGCTCCAATGCCGGAACTTTGCGCAGCGCCGTCAACAACCGGTCGATGCGCACCGGTTTCATCAAATAATCAATGGCGTTCAATTCGAACGCCTGTACGGCATATTCATTGAACGCCGTCACAAAAATGACGCGTGGCGGTTGTTTCATCTTGCGCAGATGTTGCGCCAGCTCGATGCCACTCATGTCGGGCATCTGAATATCGGTCAGCAACAGATCGATCTCGGAAGCCTGCACCCAATGTAGCGCCTCGCGGCCATTTTCGACTTCTCCGACAACGGTCAATGGCAACGCTTGCTGGCAATCGTTGAGCAAATCGCGTAAACGCCGGCGCGCCGGCGCTTCATCATCGACCACCAGGATTTTCAGAGGCTTGTCAGCCGTCATTTCCGTTGCTTTTTCAGCATTTGCATCGGTGCTCATTCACGATTCCCCTGCAATGATGTTTTGCCTGCACGCGGCGACGCTCTCTGCTCTTTGCCGCTGTTAGCGCTCGGCGTCGGTAATGGCTTCCGCCGGTACGGCATTCGAATATGCACTTCATACGTTTCGTCGTTGCCCACCTTGGCGGACATACTGGCTTCCGCATCAAAATGCAGCGCCAGCCGTGCCCGCACATTGGCGACGGCGATCCGGTTGCCGCGATGATGACGCTCGTTGCCGGGGCGGTAAGGGTTGCGCAGAATCGCGTGAACTTCATCACGCGACGAAAAAATATTGATTGAGATCGTGCCGCCGACGCTCGATGTTTCGACGCCGTGATGAATCGCGTTTTCCAGCAACGGCTGCAATACCAGCGGCGGCACCATGGCGTCGGCCGGCATACTCTTGATGTTCCAATCGACTTCGAGACGCTCGCCCAACCGCAATTTCTCCAGCCCCAGATATTGACGACACAACTCGACTTCATCCGCCAGCGGCGCCAGATCGCGATTGTCGCGCATCAGCACGCGAAAAAGATCGGCCATGTCCTGCAACGCCGCTTCGGCCTGGCGCGGGTCATGACGTACTATCGACATCACCGCATTGAGGCTGTTGAACAAAAAATGCGGGCGGATGCGCGCCTGCAACGCCTGCAATTTGGCCTCAATTACCACCGGCGACAGCATCCGGTTACGCATATGAAAGTAATACAGCAACAACGCCTGCGCCAGTAAGCTCCAGAACAACACCGGCACAATGTCCGGCCACAGCGCAAAACGCAACAGGACGGTGATGATGACCGCGCAAACGATCGTAATCGTCGTTACCGCCGCCACCCCCCGCCAATACGGCTGCCGCGCCAGCCAGGGTCCGCACAGCCATAACAGCGTCAGTTCCAGAATCAAAAAGGGCTCGACGCTTCCCGCCAGTTCGGTCACCGCCAGCGACCATTCGCGCCCGCCACCGTAACGCGCCAGCATTGCCAGCGCCATGCCGAGATTGACGCCCAGAACCGTCCGCAGCACAACCCCTAGATTACGCCAATCCGGCATCAGCGGAGAGATTTCTTTGTATTTCGCGCTCATCGACAACCATCCACCCGGCAGAAGTCCCTCAATGCGCTTCGCGGCGCGCTGAAGACAGTACAAACAGTACGGCAAAGCAAAGCCAACAACGGATAAAGATTTATGCTGTCCACTATATATATGGCCATTGTCCCTAACTGCCGGGCATTGCGCAAGTTGGCCGCCGCCCAATGGTTTTATCATTCTAGCCGACTCCTTGTGGAGAGTGCTATAGTGCGCGGTACCAAGAAAGCGGAAAAATGCTTACACCTTCAGAACCTTTAAGGAGACGCCCTTGATCCCGATTTACAACTACGATGGCGGTATTTTTGCAATCGACGCTCTCTACGAGCGGCCATTGCGCGCCGCGATTCATTTTGTCGTCGATAATGGCCGCGCCGCCATCATCGACACCGCTCATAACGCCTCGGTCGAACTCGCCGTACAGGCTACCGCGCAACTTGGCCTCAAGCGGGAGGATGTCGATTACGTCTGCCTGACCCATGTTCATCTCGACCATGCTGGCGGCGCTGGCGCGCTCATGCGCGAATTCGGCAACGCCAAACTGGTCGTCCATCCACGTGGCGCCCGCCACATGGCCGATCCGACCCAACTCATGGCCGGCGTCAAAGCCGTCTATGGTGAAGCCGAAGCCGCACAGCTTTACGGCGAACTGGTGCCTGTCCCCGAAGAGCGAATTATCGCCGCCGCCGACGGAACATCGCTCAAACTCGGAAGCCGTGAACTGCACTGCCTCGACACGCCGGGACACGCGCGCCACCACCTTTGTTTTTACGATACGGCCGTCAATACCGTATTTACCGGCGATATTTTCGGAATCACCAGCCCTGAACTCGATGCCAATGACCGGCAATCCATCGTTGTCACCTCCAGCCCGGTGCAATTTGAACCGCAGGCGATGCGTGATTCAATCCGGCGCATCCTCGCATATCGTCCCGAGGTGCTTTACCTGACCCACTTCGCACAACTGCGCGAACCGGCGGCGCGCGGCGACGACTTGTATCGCCTGATTGATGCCTATGTCGCTATTGCCGAACAAGCCGGCCCCGACGATGGCAACCGCTATCAACGAATCGCTGACGGCTTGTGGCAATTGTTCGACGCCGAAGCGCAACGTCAGCGCTGGCCGCTGTCCCGCGAAAAAATACGCGCGCTCATGAAACTGGATGTCGATTTGAACGCGCAGGGACTGGATGTCTGGTTGAAATCGCGAACAAAATAAGCTCGCGCAGGTTACAGGCGAGCACCGCGCATCCGGGAATCATTTCACGCAAAGCATGAAACATAAGGGCGAGTTTCAAACCCGCCCTTATGTTATCTCGCGCGAAGCCGCGAAGAGGAAAAGCCCCCTTTCCCAAAGGGACGCCCGCCGAAGGCGGACGGGGGTTTGTTGAAAAAGATTTACCGTAAAGAACGCATAGGTCACAAAGAAAAAGCGGGGCACACAAAAGTACACCTCAAATCAAATATCATCGAAATCCAAAAACATGATTTCAAGTCAGAATTGACAGCCTTTACAAGTTAAACGACACTGCCTTCGTAGATCATGGTATCTCTACCGTTAACGCTCGCATCCATCAACGCTTACCCTTGTCTTATGAAAGCGACTTCCATTTTCCTGCCGGCGCTTGTTCTCATGCTCTGGACTTTGCTCGTTCTGGTGCAAGTCCCCATCCGCCGCTTCAGCGCCTACTTTTTGGGCAGGCGTGTCGTTGCCGACGACTTTAAATACGGCGAGTCAGCCAACGTGCCCGCGGATGTGTCGCTGCCGAACAGGATTTTCATGAACCTCGTCGAAGTTCCTGTTCTCTTCTACGCACTCGTCTTGATCGCCTTCGTCACCAATGAAGTGAACCAGGTCACCGTAGGTCTGGCCTGGCTGTACGTCGCATTGCGCTTTGCCCACAGCCTGATTTACTTCACTTACAACCGCGTCGTCCACAGATTCGCAGCCTTCACAGCCAGCAATCTCGTCGTTCTGGCCATGATCATTTACTTGGGCATAGCGTTGCTATAACGCGCCCGCTTTACCCTTTCGACGCTCAAGCTACCTACTCATCTCCCGCTTTCGCGGGAATGACGAGGAAGGGGAAGAGAATCACAAAAACCGATCCAGCAAGCGTCGGCTGTGTTTATCAAGCGCAGTGATGTCGAAGATTCGGTATTGCACGCCGTCGCTACCGGTGATCAACAGCGATGAGGCGTTTAGCGCGCGGATGTCTTCTTCGCCTTTCAACACGAACGAAGTTTCGCCGCGATCAGTACTGACCTCCCAGGTACTGGGCGTCGCAAAGGTTGAGACACGATTCAGTCGAAGAATACTCGGCATGAATTCGCGTTCAGCAAGCGCCGCCTCAATCAGGGCACGAGCTTCGCTGCCGGCAACCGATTCCAGCGTCGATAACGAGTCGATCCAGGCGCGCTCATGCCCTTCTTCATCGACCAGCGCCAATCCTGCGCCCGGCGCACTGATCGGAAACGCGCGCACCGGCACGATGTTTTCGTAAATCTGCCCGTCGCAAGTAGTCAACACCAGCCGGCCAAAGGTATTGCGCGACAGTTGAAAATCAAGGTCGTTCATTTTTGCGAGCGGTCAGTTACGGGAGCTGTGTTACTCCAGGATGTTGTAGAGAATTCGGTATCGACTTGTCGCGCCTGGGCTTCATATAAACGGAAATAAGCGCCGCGTTGGGCGATCAACGTATCGTGCGGTCCTTCTTCGACGATGTGGCCACGATCCATCACGACCAGGCGGTCGGCTTTGCGCAATGTTGACAGGCGATGCGCGATGGCAATGGTAGTGCGGCCGCGCACGAGGTTGTCAAGCGCTTTCTGGATTTCTTTTTCGGTCTCGGTATCGACCGACGAGGTGGCTTCGTCGAGAATCAGTATCTTTGGGTCGATCAGCAGCGCACGTGCGATCGAGATTCGTTGCCGCTCTCCTCCCGATAGCCCTTGCCCACGCTCGCCGACCAACGAATCGTAGCCTTGCGGCAAGCGCAAAATAAACTCATGCGCATGGGCGGCGCGGGCCGCGGCGATGATGTCTTCACGCGTTGCGTCGGAGCGGCCATAGGCGATGTTCTCGGCGATAGTGCCAAAGAACAGGAAAGGTTCTTGCAACACCAGCCCGATGTTACGGCGGTATTCGGTGATGGACAGCGCGCGAATGTCGATACCATCGAGAAACACGGCACCTTCGGCGACATCGTAGAAACGGCAAATAAGGTTGACCAGCGTGCTCTTGCCGGAACCGCTGTGTCCGACCAGCCCGATCATTTCGCCAGGCGCAACGGTCAGATTGACGCCACGCAGAATGGTCCGGTTACCGTAACGAAATACGACGTTGCGTAATTCGATTTGTCCACGCACTGTCGTCAACGGCACGGGTTGCGCCGGCTCCGGCACGTTGGAAACATGATCGAGGATGTCAAAAATTCGCTTGGCGCCTGCCGCCGTTTTTTGTGTCACCGAAACGATTCGACTCATTGAATCGAGCCGCGTGTAAAAGCGGCCGATATACGCCAACGCCGCCAACAACATTCCGGTTGAGATTTCACTATGCGATACTTGCCAGATGCCGAACGCCCAAACAACCAGCAGGCCGATCTCGGTCAGCAGCGAAACCGTTGGCGAGAACAGCGACCAGAGGCGATTAACCCGGTCATTGGCGACGAAGTTATAGCGGTTTGCCTCTTGAAAACGCTTCGCCTCGCGCGCTTCTTGTGCGAACGCTTTGACAACGCGAATGCCGGGGATGGTGTCAGCAAGCACATTGGTGACTTCCGACCAGGCGCGACCGATTTTTTCAAAGCCGGTTCGCAGCCGGTCGCGCACCAGATGAATCATCCAGGCAATGAACGGCAGGGGCAGCAACGTCACCAGCGCCAACCAGGGATTGATCCAAGCCAGCATTACCGCCGTCATCGTAATCATCAGTACGTCGGTTGCAAAATCGAGCAGATGCAGCGACAGAAAAAGGCAGATACGATCGGTTTCCGAACTGATGCGCGCCATCAAATCGCCAGTGCGTTTGCCGCCGAAGTATTCCAGCGATAAATGCATCAGGTGTTCAAAAGACGCCGTGCGCAGATCGGCACCGATTCGCTCGGAAACCAACGCCAGAATGTAAGTTTTTCCCCACCCCAGCCCCCAGGCGAGCAGTGCCGAAGCGAACAGCCCGCCGAGGTACAGCGCCACCAGGCCAACATCGACCGGCGCTCCTTTTTCGGCAGGTACCAGGACCTCATCGGTCAGCGGCATGATCAGGTACGGCGCCACCATGCCGGCCGCCGTCGAGGTCAGCATCAGGATGAACCCCAACAGCAAAGCGCCTTTATAGGGGCGGGCGAATCGCCACAAACGGAACAAAATCCAGGAGGAAGGTGGCGCGATGTTGTCGTCGGTTGCGCAGTTCGGGCATTCGCCGTCATCAGCAGCTAGCGGCGTGCCGCAAACCGGGCACAAAGCCGTGTCTTCTTCCTCGACCTTTTCGGACAGTTTTTTTTCCCGCCACTGGCCGAAGGCCTGAATGAGCCGCTGAATCGCAGCGTCCTGCGCCAAAGTATAACGCCAGTGATGGAGGCGGCTGTCGCCGTCAATCAATTCCAGCGTGCCGACGCCGGCATGATCGTAATGGCTCAGCCGCAGCTCGCCCGAGCGCGCCCATTCCCGGCAGGGCGGCACGGCGCCCGGCGACGAAGTTCCGGCGCAACTGAAAAGACGCTGATCGGTGACGACGATCAACTCCTGCGCGAAACGCAATGGCGCGTCGAGATCGACGACCGCCCAGCCCAGGATCTTTTCGCTTGGCGACAGAGAGATCTGCGTCTGCCAAACGACGGGCAACGGGATGGGCAACGCAGGCGCTGCCGGAGAAGAGAGGGTCTCCCTGTGTGTCTGTGTCATGAACCGTAACGTATATGCAACATGATCGCTCCGGTCAATTAAGGCGGCGTTCTCACGCCGCGCCGGGAAAGCGCCAGCGTCACTATAAAAGAATTTCACCGTTTGTGCGCATTTTTGCGGAAAAGAATCGGTGACAATATCTATCACGCCATAACGGCAAAGACTCTGGTTACGCGCCTTCGGACGGAGTACACTTATGACGTTACGCGCTGTTCCGTTGCGGGCTAGAATGGTGGCGGCGTTTGACGCCTTATTTTTTAAGGCTGGGGGTTTTTCTGACGGTTTTTGTGAGTTTCCTGTGTCTGCTCTATTGAAAAAAAAAGAGGTACAGTTTCTCCGCATCGCTTATCTGCGCGGCCCCAATATCTGGACGTATCGGCCGGTGTTGGAAGCGTGGGTCGATATCGGCGCCTTGGAAGAGGCTCCGTCCAACACCATTCCGGGATTTTACGAACGCCTCGTCGGTTGGCTGCCGTCGTTGGCCGAACATCGCTGTGGGGTCGGCGAATGCGGGGGCTTTTTGCAGCGTGTCAGGGACGGCACCTGGATGGCGCATGTGCTCGAGCACGTCGCGATTGAACTGCAAAACCTCGCCGGCTTGCAGGCCGGTTTCGGTAAGGCGCGCCAGACTTCCCAACGCGGCGTTTATAAAGTGGCGTTTCGGGCGCGTAACGAAGAAGTCGGGCGCGCCGCGCTTTTTATTGGCCGCGATCTGGTGATGGCCGCCATCGAAGACCAGCCGTTCGATATCGCCGCCGCGATCAACGATTTGCGCCAAAAGATCGACGACCACCATCTGGGGCCGAGCACGGCGTGTATCGTTCAAGCCGCCGTCGACCGCCGCATTCCGGTGATGCGATTGAACGACGGCAATCTGGTGCAACTGGGTTACGGCGCGCTTCAGCGCCGCATCTGGACGGCGGAAACCGAACGCACCAGCGCCATTGGCGAAAGCATCGCTGTGGACAAAGATTTGACCAAACGCCTTCTGCAATCGTGCGGCATCCCGGCGCCGGAGGGCGAGGTTGTCGAGAATGCCGACGCGGCTTGGGCGGCGGCGCAGGATATCGGCTTGCCGGTGGCGGTCAAACCGATCGACGGCAACCATGGGCGCGGCGTCGTTCTCGATCTTTCGCTCGAAGAGGATATTCGCGCCGCTTTCGCCGTCGCCGATGCCGAAGGCAGCGGCGTTATCGTCGAGCGCTTTGTGCGCGGCCGCGAGCACCGATTGCTGGTCGTCGGTGACAAGCTGGTCGCCGCCGCCTGCGGTGAAGAGGCATGGGTCACCGGCAACGGCCGGGATACGGTGGAAGCGCTGATCGACGCACAAATCAACAGCGACCCGCGTCGCGGCCTCACCGAAGATTTTCCCCTCAATAAAATTCTGATCGACGAAGACCCTGCCGTCGCGCTGGAACTGACGCGTCAACGACTGACGCGCGACAGCGTCCCCGCCCCTGACCAGCGGGTGCTGATCCAGCGCAATGGCAACGTCTGTGCCGATGTCACCGAGAGCGTGCACCCCGATAACGCGGAGCTTGCCGCACTGGCGGCGCGCGTCGTCGGACTGGACATTGCTGGTATCGACGTGGTTGCCGAAGACATCAGCCGCCCGTTTGCCGAGCAGGGCGCCGGCATTGTCGAGGTCAACGCCGGGCCAGGCTTATTGACGCACATTCAACCAGCCAGCGGCAAGCCGCAGCCCATCGGAAAAGCAATTATCGACCACTTATTTCCCAGCGCTGAGCAACAAGGGCGCATTCCGATCTTCGGCATCACCGGTACCGATAAAACAACGGCAATCGCGCAACGGCTGGCAGCATTGCTCCGCCTCGCCGGCTACCGGGTGGGGCTGGCGTGCCGCGACGGGCTGTATCTCGGCCACCGCCAAGTCGATTCGGGCGACGCTGTGAACTGGGCAGCAGGTGAGCGCTTGCTGATGAATCGCCTGATCGATATCGCCGTGATCGAGAGCGACGCGGCGTTGATCTTGCGCGAAGGGCTGGCTTACGACCGCTGTCAGATCGGCATCATCACCGACACCGGTGGTTTACCCGCGCTCGCCAACGACGATATTCTGACCCCCGAGCAACTGTATCAGGTATTGCGTACACAGGTTGATGTCGTGTTGCCCAACGGAGTAGCGGTGTTGAATGCGCACGACCCGCACTTGGTCGAAATGGCAGCGCTGTGCGACGGTGAAGTGATCTTTTATGCGACCGACGCCGAATCAGCGGCGATCGTCAAACACTGCGCCGCTGGCGGTCGCGCGGTCGTTGCTGCCGACGACCAGGCTCTGCTGATCCATGGCGGTCACACCACGCCGATGAACACCCACAGCGCGCCTGATCTCGAAATACTGGCAACCATTGCCGCCGCTTGGGCATTCGGCGTCAACGCCACCTTGATCCGCTTCGGTATTGAAAGACAGGAACCCGTCTGATGGAAGTCTCAAGAATCCGGGCATTACGCGGCCCCAATTTGTGGAGCCGGCGCACGGCCATTGAAGCGCTCGTCAATTGTGCTGCCGACGAAGTCGTGATCGCCGATGTACCGGCATTGGAAACAAAATTACATGGCCGTTTTCCAGCGATGGGACCGCTCACCCCCGCCGGCGACAAAGTGGAAATCAGTCTGGCGCACGTGCTCGAACGTCTCACCCTGAGCTTGCAAGCAGAAGCCGGCTGTCCGGTAACCTTCAGCCAAACCGTTTCGACCACCACTCCTGGATTATTCCAGGTTGTCGTTGAATACACTGAAGAAGACGTTGGCCGACTGGCGCTGCGTTTCGCGCAAGAGTTGTGCACGGCGGCGCTTCAGGACGTACCCTTCGACCTTACCGACGCGCTGTCGCAAATACGTGCGCTTGATGAGGACATCCGCCTGGGGCCAAGCACCGGCGCCATTGTCAACGCTGCCGTCGCCCGCCGCATTCCTTACCGCCGGTTAACGCAAGGCAGCCTTGTGCAGTTTGGCTGGGGCAGTCGGCAGCGGCGCATTCAGGCGGCAGAAATCGACCGCACCAGCGTCATCGCCGAAGATATTGCGCAAGATAAAGAGTTGACGAAAAAACTGCTGGCCGCCGCCGCCGTGCCCGTCCCCAAAGGAAGACCGGTCAACGATGCCGAAGACGCTTGGGCGGCGGCTAACGAAATCGGCTTGCCGGTTGTTGTCAAACCGCTGGACGGCAGCCAGGGCAGAGGTGTCACCGTCAACGTCAACACTTATGAACATCTACTGGCAGCGTACGAAGCGGCGGCAGGAACCGGTCGGAAAGTGATGGTGGAACGCTACCTACCCGGCTCGGATTTCCGGTTGTTGGTCGTCGGCGACAAACTACTGGCGGCTGCGCGACGCGATCCGCCGCAAGTGATCGGCGACGGTGTCCACAGCGTGCGGGAGTTGGTCGATGAGATCAACCGCGATCCGCGCCGTGGCGAAGGTCACGCCACCGCGTTGACCAAGATTCGTCTCGACGACATCGCCAACACCCTGCTGTCCATGCAGGGCTATACCGCCGACAGCGTGCCGCCGACCGGAACACGCGTGATTCTGCGCAACAACGCCAACCTTTCGACTGGCGGCACCGCCACCGATGTCACTGACGAAGTACACCCCGACATTGCCGCCCACGCCGTCGTGGCGGCGCAAACAATAGGACTTGACGTCGCCGGTATCGATGTCGTCTGCGAAACGATTTTGAAACCGCTCGAAGAGCAGAGCGGCGGCATTGTTGAAGTCAACGCCGCGCCTGGTTTGCGTATGCACCTGTCGCCATCGTACGGCAAAGGTCGTCCCATCGGCGAAGCCATCGTCAACCATATGTTTCTGCCGGACGAAAACGGTCGTATTCCCGTCGTCGCAGTGACCGGCACCAACGGCAAAACCACCACCGTCCGGCTGATCGCCCACCTTTTCGAGCAGCACGGCTGGCGCGTCGGCATGACCACCACCGACGGCATTTATGTCAATCATCGTCGCATTGATGACGGTGATTGTAGCGGCCCGCGCAGTGCCCGCAATGTGCTGATGCATCCCGATGTCGATGCCGCCGTTTTCGAGACCGCGCGCGGCGGTATGTTGCGCGAAGGGTTGGGATTCGACAGTTGCCGCGTCGCCGTCGTCACCAATATCGGCGCCGGCGATCATCTGGGGCTTGACTTCATCACCAGCGTCGAAGACCTTGCCGTGCTTAAGCGCGTCATCGTTCAGAATGTTGACGAAGACGGCATGGCCGTGCTCAACGCCGACGATCCGATCGTTGCGGCGATGGCCTCCGTCTGTCCCGGCAATGTGACCTTCTTTGCGCGCGACGGACATCAGCCGCGCTTGATGATGCACCGCGCCCAGGGCAAGCGTGTTGTTTACATCAGCAATCGCGCGCTCGTCGCCGCCGAAGGAGGTTTTGAATACCGGCTGCCGCTCGCCAGTATCCCGCTGACCCGCAACGGCGCCATTCCGTTCCAGACCGACAACGCGATGGCCGCGCTCGCCGCTGCTTGGGCAATCGGTCTGCCTTGGGAAGCCATCGCGCGCGGGCTCGCTACCTTTGTCAGCGACGACAGCATCGTGCCAGGGCGCTTCAACATGTTTGATTATCGCGGCGCCATCCTCATCGCCGATTACGGTCACAACCCCGATGCCATCGCTGCGCTGACGCAAGCCGTCGAAAAGATGTCGGCGCGGCGTCGCCTCGTTGTTATCAGCGGCGCAGGAGACCGTCGCGATGAAGACATTCAACGGCAAACGCAAATCCTCGGCGACGCTTTCGACGAAGCGATTCTCTATCAGGATCAGTGTCAGCGCGGCCGTCAGGACGGCGAAGTGTTGGCCTTATTGCGGAAGGGGTTGGTAAACGCTAAACGCACCCGCACCATCGAAGAAATTCATGGCGAATTTCTTGCCATCGACACTGCGCTAAAACGGTTGTCTCCCGGCGACCTGTGCCTGATTCTGATCGACCAGATCGAAGAAGCGCTGGCGCATATTCGTAAGCGGATCGGCGAATAGCCCGGACAAGTGAAGCGCGTCACCCTGCGCGAAGTCGCAAGGGCGCAGAGTGGAAATCGAAAGCATTATTTAACCGCAAAGAACGCACAGAGCACAGAGAAAAAATGTCGTTCTGTGCGAAGCGACGTCGCAAAACCCGCTCGGCGGCGACAGGAAGCAGATTTCCCCTACAAGCGAAACATACCGATAGAAGCGTGGGGGTGACAACCCGCCGCCCGTAATCCGCTCCCGGATTACACTTCGCTTGTTCAGGCCACACTGCTTGCGGTTAAAATCTCACCATGTCGCAAGCCGTCTTTGAAAAAATCACCGCTTTATTCGACGCCGGGCAAGCGCGTTATCGGATCATGGCGCACACGCCGGTGCGAACATCGGAAGAAGCGGCGCGCGTGCGTGGGATTGCGCTCAGTCAAGGCGCTAGAGCGATGGTCTGTCGTGTTAAACACACTTCGAAGCAACATAGTTACGTTCTGGCGGTGTTGCCCGCCGATCAGCAACTCGATTTCGGCAAGGTGGCAACCGCTGTTGGCGGCAAAAAAGCATCGCTGGCAACACCGGAAGAGGCACAGGCATTGACCGATTGTGAAATGGGGGCAGTGCCGCCGCTCAGTTTTAATTCTGAGCTATTGTTGATCGTTGACCTCAGCCTCGCCTCGCGGCATGATGAAGTTTCTTTCAACGCCGGATTGCGTGAGCGCTCGATAACAATTGCAACAGAAGATTATTTGCGTATTGTCGCGCCGCGTTTTGAAACGATCATATAGCGCGCGCTGCGCCTTCAATCATGTCGATTTCCTCTTTCGATAAATCATATAGTCTATATAAAAGAAGATTCATTTCCCTCTCTAAATCCGAGATATCCGCCCCGTAATCTTTCGCTTTTTTATCTAGGATGCGATCTACCAAACGAACGATCTTACCTTGCTCTCCGTAGCCGGCGGGAAGCGGAAGCGAATTGATCATTTCTTTCGTAAATGTAATACCGCCATTGTAGCTAGACGATCCATACTTAGCCTTGATATAAAAAATGCTCAATGGACAATTCACGACAGCACAAACATATTTCAACACGTCTTCGTCAGCGGCGGTTAGTATAAGAGTCGTTTTACCAGGGATCATTTCACCGCGTAAATCAAGAGTCGCATCAAGCAACGTCAAGCCTTTAATGATGATTTTTTTCGCATCGCTCTTTACCTTATAGGCGTTCGTAAACATTTTGGCGAATTCTGTTCTTTTGACCACAGGGCGCAGATACTTACCCCCGAGATAGGTCATTGGCTTATTCCCCCACCGTGAAACATACTTTCCCAGCGTGCCTGTATTAACCATGGAATAGCAGGCCTTCGGATTAAGCGCGCCTTCGCACTCCATGACCAGTGGCTTAAGTTTATACGCATCTGACGTCGCACAAGCGTTTTCGCAGGGAGCCACGCTGCCCAAGCGCCTATGTATCCTGTCGAGCCGATCAATAAAGACATAGTGTGGCGACAACAATGGGTCTAAATAGTACGGGGTATTCAGAGATGTTTTTAAAACACAATTGATGGGGCGAACGCTCCCACAAGTCATCGATTGAGTCGTCACAGAAGAGGCAGGAAAATTCGATATCTGCGTTATGATCGGATCTACCAAAGTGCTATCGAACACATCTCGACCAAGCACAACAATCTGCTCGATACCGTCGATATGTCTGGTTCTGAATTCGTTGCCAAACGATTTTGATAGCCATTTATCCGGCGTAATATACGACATGGTTCCGGTTTTCTTCATGATATTCAAAGCCAACTCCATGAACACGATGTAGATATCCCAATTTCCGATCGCGCAATGATAGTTTTCCTTTAAATACTCGCGCAAATTTTCATGCCCTTCTCTGACCATCTTTTCAGAATCTATATAAGGTGGATTTGCGATTACCGCATCAAAGCCGACAAAATCGCCGTTCTCGTCCAACACCTCGGGGAACTCAAAACGCCATTCAAATGCGTCTCGATAGATTTCCCCGCTTTCGAGAACGCTTGCTTGATCGTGCAAGGCCTTTATCTTTCCAAGCATGTCCGACTGTTTGCTTTTATTCTTTTGAGCGATCTCCGGATCGACTCCGAAAAAATCAATTTGCCCTTGCGTAGCGTCGATAGCGAGCGCCTGTAAGCTCTTGTTAAGCCCGGCAACACCGAATATTTTCACATATTCGAGCAATTTGCCGCTAAGAGCGTGAGTTACCGCGTGCCCAGCTTTTAGGGTTTGGTTAAACCTTTCCTTGATCTGAACAATTGCTGACAAAACCTCGTGTTTGTCTCTGACGTTCTTCTTATACTCGATGACCTTAGTTTTGTGCTTCGAAATTTTAGCCTTGATATTTTTATCCCTGATATCGTCCAGAAGGCCAAAACGATGCACTACCGAATTGCCGGTTTTTATGTTGATATCGATGTTGGGCAACGTCACAAGCTGATAATTTTCATCGTAATAACTGTGTTTAAGCAGCTCGATCCACAGCCGCAATTTTGTAATTTGCGTGCTATTAGGATTGATATCGACACCAAATAACTGGTTTTCGATGATGCGCTGCTTTTCTTCAAACAGCGCCTTCTGCAACAAGTGATTCGCACTGTCAAAGCTTACCGGCCGCTTGTATTGAAACCACTCGTCGTCAAGACTGATATGTAATTCGTCGTTGAGCAAATCGAGCCGCATGCCTTTGTGCACAAACAAACCCAGTTCATGCTTGACGAAGACGATCCCATTAAGAACCGAGACAAGATAGTGTCCACTTCCGACAGCAGGGTCACAAATTGTTATCTCATTAATGATGGTCGATGCCCGTTTAATGAAAGCCTCTTTGCGACTACGTCTCTCGCAATAGCGCTTTAATTCGGGCCATGTGGCGTCCTTCAGGTCTCTTGGAAATTCAGTTTTGAATCGCTCCAAGACCGTTTTTTGGATTAGTTGCCGCGCCATAAACGTTGTGATTGAACTAGGCGTATAGAAACTTCCATCCTTGTAACCGTTAATTTTTTCAAAGATGAGACCCAGGACAGATGCGCTGATAAGTGGTTTTGAGTCGCCTCCAATCTCATCTGTATTGTCATTCCCGAAATCGTAAGCATCCAAGAACTCGAATAGATAATCCGGCATATTTGTTTGGCCGGATTTTCTTTTGCCATCGCTGTCTTTGATTACCGTCTTTGAATAGTATGAAATCTGAGCCCCCGTGGATAATGCGCCCATCGTCATTCCGCTTTTTTCCTCAGAATTGATTTCGAAGAGAGTACTGTTCAGGTAGGGAATATAATCGAACGACCTTGATTTGCGCTCTCTGATCGGTTTGGCCAGCACCTCAAAAAATAATTCTTCGAGTTCGCTAAAGCCGTGAATTTTGCCTTTGTGCAAGAATTTATTGGACGCATCGCTCGTCCATTTGACAATCTGCGACTCAAGCAACTTCGAAAACAGGATTCGATTGATCCAGATAATCATTAACCCTATGATTGTTGCAACGTCGTTTTGCTTGTTGTGCTGGCTAAGCTTGTTCGTAATGTTTTCGTATAGAGAACCTTGTTGCTTTTGTTTAGCGCGGCTAATGACTCGATCTTTGGAATTTTCCTCTAACCCCAACAGATACAACAGCTCGTTATAGAAGTCACGATTCAAACAGTTGGCGTCATTCGGTTTAAATGATTTTTTCAGACAGTCCTCGCTTAGCAACTTGTAGATTGCGAGCAGTTCTTTTTCACTCTTTTCCGATTTGACTTCGAAATAGCCGCACTCAATTGATTCGCCGTCGATCGAGCCGGCCTTTAATTGCTCAATGGTTTTTTGAGGTGATGAATAAAGTTCTTTTGTGGTATCCATCAAAAGCGATGGTTTGGTATGAGTTTCGTACAACGCCCTGATTGCAGAGCTTCTCCAAAAAGGCGATCAAAATCCTCGGCGTCAAATACAAACCAATTATAAAAATCAGTAATGATCACATGGAAAATATTTTGATTCCCGTTTGCGCGTTCGCGCATGAAATAGAGTACCGCTTCTTGAAATGCCTTCGTGTTTACATTTGCAGCAGAGATCATTTCCGGTGAACCATGCTTTTTCACTTCAAAAATTACGGCCGGCACACCATTGTGCAAAATCGCCAGGGCGATTCCACTTTGTCCTGTTTGCGTATATGCGTTGCTGGTGAATCCAATCGCATCAATGAACGGTTTCAACGCACTGGAGACGATGTTGGGTTCGCTTTGCTTGCTGGCTCTTTGCGTTTCGATCGCTTCACAATATTTGGCGTAGTGTGCCTTGAAAGTCTCAAAGCTCGCCGGCGAAACACTTTTCTTTGAAAGCAGCGGGTTGATGAATTCGCGTGGCTTCTTGACGATAAGCTTCATGAACTATCCCATCAATTTAGACAAGATACCGTAGCCCGGAGGAACGGAGCGCCGTTCAAGGATCACACCATCCGATACGAAGCATCACAAATGCTTCAGTTGGCGGCACTTTGCGCTGAAAAAGCGGCTCCCGGAAAGCGCTTCGCTTATCCGCGGGCTACGCATTTTTTCAATACCGCCTGTAGTAGGCGAGGGGCCTCCGTTGGCTTCGTCGACCCACTCTTTGAAAAGCGGGCTGGTTTACAACGCCCCGACGTAAACCCGGGTATCGTATTCAAAATCGACGTGCCCTTGCTGCGCTGTAGCATCGAACAAAGATTTAAGCGCCTGCAAGATCGGTTCGTGATTGGGGTGTCCGGCCTGGGGCACGTACGAAGAGGATAGCGCGCGACCGCGCAAGCTGTCGAAGTCCAGCTTTTGAACATAATGAAAATGCCCAATGTGTCGCAGCCCTGCGCCAAACCAATTCTGCATGTCAGCATCGTCGCTGTAGCGTTCGGCCACGGCGCTGTAATCGACGCCATACGTTCGCAGCAATGCTTCGTAGCCGCGCAAAAATTCGCTGCCGTCGAGCAGACGGATATTCCAGAACAAAGCGACCAGGCCGCCAGGGCGCAGGATACGGGCAAATTCACGGCGTACCCGCTCACGGTCGAACCAATGAAACGCTTGCGCGGCAGTGACCAGATCGACGCTGGCGTCGGGAAGCGTCGTTTGTTCTGCCGGCGCTGCGACACTCGAATAATTCGGATAGCCGGACAGCCATTCATCGGCAGCCTGACGCATCGGTTCATTCGGTTCGACAGCAACGACCGGATGGCCAGCATCCAGCAGCAGTTTGCTCGAAATGCCGGTACCGGCGCCGACGTCAGCAACTTTGGCGTGAACGGGAATGGCACAGGTTTCGTGCAGAAAAGTGATCAACTCTGCCGGGTAGCTCGGACGAAAACGAACGTAATCAGCAACGCGATCAGAAAAACGCTGGGTTGAATTGAAAGAATTCATGGTGCTCTTGAAGTGTGTAAAAAGTGATGAGATTTCAAAAACGGTTTTGGTTGCGCCTCCATCAAATCCTGGTGAATCGGCAGAAAGCGTCTTGCGATCATACGCAAGCGACAGATTGTCGCCTCTACGCTACTCACACCCACCGCTTGTAGGAGCAGCAACCTGCCGCCCGAATTTACGGTTTGTCCGAAGTGGTCGGCGCCTTCGGCGCTTCAGGCAACGTTTTTTCAGCGTCGGCTCCTTCCGGTACGACGGCCTTCTCCGTCTTTTCAGCGCCGTCCTTTTTCTCCTCTTTTTTGAGGGCGGCGATGACCGGCAATCCCTTCAACTGATTCAACGCCTGTTGCAATTGAAAATCTTCCGGAGCGCCGAAATCGAAACGCGGCGGCGGCGTCAGTTTGTCGCCCTCTTTGTCGTCAGTCGGCGCTGCTTTGGCGGTTTCCTCTTCTGCTTCTTTCTTGCCGTTCTTCGGCGTCAGCATATGATGTTCAAGGTTGGCTTCGCGGATGCGCAGCACATCGCGGCCATCGTCCACCGCTACGTCAGGCTCGATGCCCTTCGCCTGAATCGAGCGCCCCGACGGCGTGAAGTAGCGTGCGGTGGTCAGTTTCAGTGCGTGCGTCGCATCAATCTGCATGATGGTCTGCACCGAGCCTTTGCCGAACGATTGCGCACCCATCACCAGTGCGCGCTGATGGTCCTGTAGCGCGCCCGCGACAATCTCGGAGGCTGACGCTGAGCCGGCGTCAATCAACACCACCATCGGCACCGTTTTGACGGCTGCCGGCAAATCGGCGAGGTAATCTTTAGCGAGCAATCCTCTGCCGGTCATTGACCCGAGATAATCGTGCTGGCGCGCTTTGAGCTCCATCCGCGCTTCCGGCGTGCGCCCTTCGGTATAAACGACCATCACGTCTTTCGGAAGAAACGCCGCCGATACCGCCACCGCTTGCGACAGCAGCCCACCCGGGTCGCTGCGCAGATCGAGCACCAGCCCTTTCAGCGTCGCTTCCTTGTACAGCGCTTTCAGCGCTTGCGCGAGTTCTTCACCGGTACGCTCCTGGAAATTACGGATGCGCACATAGCCGTAGCCCGGCTCGACCATCTTGTAGCGAATGCTTTTAACGTTGATCTCTTCTCGCACGAGCTTGAATATCAGCGGCTTGGCTTCGTCCTTGCGGGCGATGGTCAGCGTTACACTGGTGCCAGGTTTGCCGCGCATCATGTCGAGCGCTTTCGACATCGGCAAACCGCGCGTTACAGTATCGTCGATCTTGACGATAAGATCGCCTGCTTTGATGCCGGCGCGGAACGCCGGCGTATCTTCAATCGGCGAAACGATTCTGATAACATCGCCTTCGCCGTTGATTTCAATCCCGAGACCTCCGAATTTGCCCTGCGTCGAAATCTTTAAATCTTCAAGCTCGCGCCCTTCGAGAAAATCGGAATGCGGATCGAGGCCGCGCACCATGCCGTTGATCGCTTCGCGGATCAACTTGTTATCGGGCACCGGATCGACGTAAGTGCTCTTGATTTTGCCGAAGACGGCCGCCAGCAGTTGCAAGTCTTCGTATGGGATCGGCGTTTTGCTTTCTTGATCGGCAACCGCCGAAAAATGCACTGACAACAAAATGCCCAGAGCGACGCCCAATACAATCAAGCCGGTTTTTTTCAAAAAATTGCGCATGTGTGCTTCGTAAAAATAAAAGTTGGTTTTTGCGACATTTTCTAGAATATCCCGATTTTCCTCTTTACGCTATCTTATTTGCGAAAATCACCAAGGGACGGCCGGTCATCTCGGCGGGCGCCGACTGTCCCATCAGTCGCAACAAGGTCGGCGCCAGGTCGCACAGCGCGCCGCCTTCGACAAGCCGGGCAGCACGGCCGACATAAACCAGCGGCACCGGATTGAGTGTGTGCGCGGTATGGGGTTGGCCGGTTTCCGGATCAAACATCATCTCGGCATTACCGTGATCAGCAGTGATCAGCGCTTCGCCACCGGCCTGTTCGAGCGCGCCGATAACCCGCGTCAGACAGGCGTCCAGCGTTTCCAGCGCCGTTACGGCGGCATCAAAATCGCCGGTGTGGCCAACCATATCGCCGTTGGCGTAGTTAACAACGATCAGGTCATACTTGTCGCAGTCAATTGCCTCAACCAGTCGGTCGGTCACCTCGACCGCACTCATCGCCGGCTGCAGATCGTAAGTCGCCACTTTCGGCGACGGCACGAGAATCCGGTCTTCACCGGGCGAAGCAGTTTCGATGCCGCCGTTGAGAAAATACGTCACGTGTGCGTATTTTTCGGTCTCGGCGATGCGCAACTGCTTCAAACCAAGTTGCGCGACATAAGCCCCCAGCGGGTTTTCGATGGACTGCGGCGGGAACATCACCGGTAACGCTGCAAATGCCCCGCCATACGAAGTCAGCGTCACAAAGGCTGCCAGTTTTGGCGCAACCACACGCGGGAAGCCGCTGAACGTCGGATCGGTGAACGCCTGCGTCAGTTGTCGCGCCCGGTCGGCGCGGAAGTTCATAAACACGATAACGTCGCCATCGCGCACGCCGTGATTGTCCGCTGATGTTCGTACCCACGTCGGTTGCACGAATTCGTCGGTTTCGCCGCGCGCGTAAGCCGCCGCCAGCCCCGCCTGCGCGTCATCGTATTCAAATTCGAGGTGCATCCCGGTCAACAGCCGGTACGCCCGTTCGGTGCGCTCCCAGCGCTTGTCGCGGTCCATCGCGTAGTAGCGTCCGCACAGCGACGCAACCCGCGCTTGCGTCGATGACGTCCGCGAAACTTCATCGCACACAGCTTGCATTGCCGCCAACGACGACGCGGCGCTCTGCGGCGGCGTGTCGCGGCCATCGAGAAACGCATGCACGGCGACGCGTGGCACACCTTGCGCAGCCGCCAGCCGGACAAACGCCTGAAGATGGGATTCGTGACTGTGGACGCCGCCAGGCGACAGCAGCCCAAAAATGTGTAGCGTCGCGCTCTTTTGGCGAGCAGTGGTCATTGCAGTCCGAAAAGCGGCCGAATCAGCCAACTCGTTGGGTTCGCCCTTGGCGCAAGCATCCAGCGCCTGATCGATCCGCGTCAATTCCTGCCACACCACGCGACCAGCGCCGATATTCAAATGGCCGACTTCGGAATTGCCCATCTGCCCTTCCGGCAAGCCGACCCGCGCAGCGCTTGTCTGTAGCGTGGTATGCGGGCAACGCGCCAACAGGCCGCGCCAGAACGGCATCCGGGCGCGCGTGACGGCGTTGTCAGGGGCATCGTCGCGTACGCCGAAGCCGTCGAGAATGATCAGCGCCACCGGGCGCGGCGGCAAGGGAGAAGATGCGGTCATAATGGGCGAAAAACCCGAGCAATCATTTACTGGATATTATCGCATGGCGGCAGCAAAAACCCTGGCATGTTCACCTCTCCTCCGAATTGCCTCACATTTTTCCATTGAACTCATGCAGGCACGGAATAACAGGCGTGAAGGTACAGGAAGATGGAATGGTTTCGGCTTTGATGCAGCACACAGTCAAGCGCCAATGCATAGCGCAACAACATGCATCTTCTTGCCGTTAGCGCTCTCGGGTTGACTTCTTGTTCTCTGCTTTCGGCTCCTTGACCACCACGGTACACGTCATTCCCGCTGCAAGGACGACTCCTTCGGGCACATGGTCGATCTGGATACGCACCGGCAACCGCTGCGCCAGCCGCACCCAGGTGAAACTCGGATTGACGTTGACCAGCAAATTGCTGCCGGTCTGATTGTCGCTCTCGCCGATGCCGCGCGCGATACTGTCCACGTGGCCACTGAGTTTGGCGCCGTTCAGCAATTTGATGTCCACCGGTGCGCCTTCGCGTACTTGCGCAAGTTTGTTCTCCTCGAAGTAGCCGTAGATATAAAACGATTCGCTGTCGATCACCGCCATGAGCGCGGTGCTTGTCGAGGCATAATCACCGCGATGCGCAGTCAGATTGGTGACGAACCCCGTCGCCGGCGCGCGTACTGTGGTTCGTCCGAGGTCGAGCGCGGCGCGGTCGCGCGCGGCGACGGCCTCGGCGTAATGGGCTTCGGCGATTTCCGCCTGCAATTGAATGTTGTCGCGTTCTTCCTGTGCGATTGCGCCGTCGTTGGAGCGTCGGCGTTCCGCCTGCCGTCGCAGTTGTTCAAACTGTGCCTTGGCGGCGTGGGTGCGCGCTTCGGCTTCGGCCAACGCAATACGATAGCTGTCGGCGTTAATCACGAACAACACATCGCCTTTCTGCACTTGCTGGTTGTCGCGTACCCGTATCTCGGCAATGGTACCGGAAACTTCTGGCGCTATTTGAATGATGTTGGCGCGCACCCGCCCGTCACGCGTCCAGGGCGCATCCATGTAGTGCATCCAGAGCAGGCGGCCGAGCCAGAGCGCCGCAGCAACCGCCATCAGAGTAAAAGCAATACGAAAAATATTTTTTAAGGTCATAGTGCCGTTAACGATAAATCAGCAGCGAAGCGCCACAGAAAAGGCAGAAAAAAAGCGCGATGCGGAAAAGTTCGGGGTGCCAGACCCAGCGGAAAAAACCGAGACGCGCCAGCAGAAGGTCGATCAACACATGGACGGCAACAGCGACGACAAAAACGACGAACAACGTCGGGAACAACAAATCGAACATGGCGATTTCACGCGGCATGGGTTTCTCCCGCTGTTGCCGGAAACGCAGAAGGCGCAGCCACGACGGGGGCCGCCGCGGAAGGAGCTGTTGCATAACGGCGCATCAGCGAAGCCGGGTCGAGCCAGGCAGCGTGCAAAAGATACAGCGAAGCCAGGAAGCGCCGCCGCAAACGCAGCACTTCTGCCGGCCGATTCTGCGCAGCTTCGCCTGCACTCTCACCAGTTTCCACCTTAGCCGCAGCGTTTTTCGCTGCCGCCGTTTCCGTCGCAGTTTTTTTCGCCGCTTCTTCTTTCGCCATCGCTTTTTTCGCTTCTTCTGCGGACGCGATCAGACAAGCCCGTGCTTCTCTGATAGCCACGGCCACCTCCCGATGGCGCCGATCTTCCGGTTTGCCGAAAAAGTGGCCCACCGCGTTGATGACAGCCTCGATCGTTTCCCGCTCTTGCGGCTCCAACGGAAAGCGTTGCAGATCGCGGCGCAAATCGACAACGATTCGCCCCGTTTCATAAACAACGAACGCCCCGTCGAGCAGGCCGCGTTGCAGCGCCGGCGAAAGAGGCATCGCACCAAGATTGTTGATGTTATCGTGCAGGCCGCTTTCAAACTGTTGCTCGGCCTTCGCCAGCGGCGCAACACAAGCGTCCGCCGCATGGCGCAACATCATGGATTTCCAGAAGCGCCTCCATAAAGCGCCGCCGCTCGGCACCACCGTGAGGAAAATAATGCCGGCAACCGCCGCGCCAATCAGATCGGCAATGCCGTTGTTGATGAATGTCGTCACGTCAAAATTCATCGGGTTGGAAAGCGCCATACCGTTCATCATGAAAATATTGTACCCGCCGCCAACCCCGGCCCACTTCGGGTTGCCCGCCAGCCAGGGGCCGACAATCATGAACGGGACAATAGCGACACAAAGCATGAAGAAACCATCGCCCAGTTGCGTAAGGACGAAGAATGCACAGATAAACGCCGAAACAAATCCGAGCAACAGGCCCAGCATCATTTTACGTACAGCAGCTTCCGGCGATGGTGAAGAAGCGTATAAGGCGCAGATCACGGCAGCGAGCACCAACGCGCCAGGGCCGTTCGTCCAATCAGTCAACAGCCAGAAAGCGCCGAGCAGCGCGATCGCCAGCGCTGCGCGCAGCCCGGAAATCACCGCGATCAGTGGGTCGGCGAGCGGCGTAAAATTTGGCGCGTCAGCGACGCTTTTCTTCGGCGCATGTCCGTAGCTGGCGAGATACTCCATCATCTCCCAGACAAAACGCGAGAGCAGTTCCGAAGCGGCAAGAAAATCTGCATTGCGCTCATCGCCGCCCGTTGGCAATTGCGCCGCGAGATCGGCATGGGTGACATTCGTCCCGGCGACGGTCTCCAGCGCTTCTCTCGCCTCGCCGATCAGCCCCGGCAACCCGGCGCGCAACGCCACCAGGCGTGTGAGTGTTCTTCTGGCGTCGGCGCGATCGTCCTGCTGATTGACTGCCGCGCCGCTCCCGCGCTCCTCTGTCGGCGCCAGCGCTGCGGTCAGCCGAACGAAGACCGGCTGCAACGCCAGCAGCGCATCAATGCGTTGGTCGCGTTGCAGCCGTTCAATCAGCCGTTGCAACGTGTGAAATGTCGTCGACAGCGTCATAAAGCGCCGGTTCAACCAGAGCAGATGTCGGTTGTTCACGCGCACTTCCGCCGCTTCAAACAGAGACGAATCGCGCGTTGTCTCGAATGCGACCACATCCCTCACATATTTGAGCAGCGACGCATCGACCGCCTTGCGGTCGACCCCGGCGCGGGCAGAATCAATGGCGCCACCCAGCACGTCGGCAGCCAGCTTGAGGAAGTCACGGTAGCGGCGGCGCATCGCTTCTTCCAAGTCTTCGTTCGCGCGCAACGGGAACACAGCAGCGCTCACGATCCCCGCGCAAAGAAGGCCAAGCATCACCTCAGTCAACCGCGCCAGCGCAATGTCGAACGCCATATCCGGTTGTTGCGCCGCCGGCAGACCGACGAGAGCCGCCGTATAACCGGCCAGTACGAAGCCGTAGGAACGGAAGTTACGATAACTAGCGGCGCCGAACACGCACAACCCGATCCACAACGCCATCGCGCCGAGAAAAAGAATTTCCTGCTGCGCGAAATTGGCCAACAACAAAAGCCCGACGCCGGCGCCGATCACCGTAGCGATCGCACGATAGAAATTTTTGGCGAACACCATGCCGACTTTCGGCTGCATCACAACGAACACCGTCAACATTGCCGTGCGCGGTTGTTCAAAATTAAAGCGCATCGAAATCCACAGCGCCAGCAGCGCCGCAAGCAGCGTTTTACCGATGAAAATCCAGCGTTCGGCGCGTTTGCCGGTGAACAGGACAGAGATACTGTTAAAAGCGCCGCCAACCGCCGTAACAGAACCGCGCCAAACGGATTGTGCTCCGGCATAAAAGCGCGCAAAGGAACGATGGGGCATAGACATAAGCTCAGCGTTTGAACGCCCCCGCCACTCTTGCGGAAGAAGGTAGCTCGAAGGGCCGGTAGAGGGGTCGTCTTTGGGGGATAATTGTTTTTGCGCCGCCAGCAGCGCGTTGCCCCGTTTGAAAATTTATACTGTTCACTATCATTAAATTATATCAGCCGTTTTGAATCGTATCTCATTGATCGGTAACCTGTTTTCACCGAGGGCGCGTCGAAAGGCCTGCCCGCTCGACGCTTGTTTACCACCGTGCAATTCCTGTATCCTGTTTTCCGTGTCATCAAGGAATCGTTTATTTTTCACTTATTTCTACTCCGTTTGATTGCCATGTTTCGTTATCTTCTTTCTCTTCTCCTGTTCGGCGCGTTGACCGCCGCCACCCATGCCGCCGATTTTCAGACGATCAACAGCGCGCCGACCATCCTCTACGATGCGCCGTCGCAAAAAGCGCGGCCTTTGTTTCTCTACGGCAGCGGCGTACCGGTCGAACTGATTTCAGCGATCGAAGGCTGGAGCAAAGTGCGCGACGCGCAAGGGACGGTTGGCTGGGTCGAGCGCTCGAAGCTGAGCAGCAAACGCGTGCTTCAAGTGCGCGCCTCGCCTGCGCAGATTCGTGCCCAACCGATCGACAGTGCGCCGCTGGTGTTCGAGGCTGAAGAAAACGTCTTGCTCGAACTCGACGAAGCGGCCACGTCGCCGATGACGACGCTCACCCCCGGCTGGGTGCGGGTGCGCCATCAGGATGGAGCAGGCGGCTATGTGCGGATCGGCAGCATCTTCGGCTTGTGATGCGATGAAAATTAACCGCAAAGAACGCATAGAGCGCAAAGAAATTTACGTGGGGTGGATAAGGCCGAAAGCCGCAATCCACCGCTTAACCTGCTCCTCTTGAAAACGTAGGCACACCCCCCGTATGGCGTCATTGCGAGCGAAACGAAGCAATCCAGAAAGCTCTCTCGCGGAAACGTGGAGACGCGGGGATAAATTCGCCGCCCCTTCGCGCCTCCGCGTCTCCGCGCCCCCGCGTGAACATCTCCTGGATTCCCGCTTTCGCGGGAATAACGAAGTATGACCCCCCCCATCTTCGCCGTTCTCGGCGCCGGCGCCTGGGGAACAGCGTTTGCGCTGCACTTGACCCGTCTGCCTTCGGCCGCGCGGGTGATCTTATGGGCGCGCGACGTGCAGCAGGCGCAAGCGATGGCGCGAGATCGCGTCAATGCCCGTTATCTACCGGGCGTGCCCCTACCGCCGGAACTGTGCATCACCGCGTCGTTTGAAGACGCCGTGCGCAACGCAACGCTGCTGGTGGCGGCAACGCCGATGGCAACCTTGCCGGAATTGCTTGAAAACAGCCGCCGCGTTTTGATGACAGCAACGCCCGCGCCCCCGTTTTTCTGGTTGAGCAAGGGCTTACTCACCGACGGAGAACGCGTCGTGCTGCCGCATCAGAAACTCGCGCCGCGCTGGCCAACGCCAGTTGGCATCATTTCCGGCCCCAGTTTCGCGCAGGAAGTCGCGCAGGGCTTGCCGACGGCGCTGGTCGTCGCCGCCACCGACCGCGACGCGACCGAGCAAGTGGCCGCTCACATTCACGGCGATACGTTGCGGGTTTATGCCAACGATGATCTCTCCGGTGTCGAAACCGGCGGCGCCGTCAAAAACGTGTTGGCCATCGCCGCCGGCATTTGTGACGGGCTGAAACTCGGCCACAACGCTCGTACCACCCTGATCACACGCGGGCTGGCCGAAATGGCGCGGCTGGCCGAAGCGCTGGGCGGGCAACGCACGACACTGATGGGGCTGGCCGGATTGGGCGATCTGGTGCTGACCTGCACCGGCGATTTGTCGCGCAACCGCCGCGTCGGCATGATGCTCGCCGAAGGGCTGGCGCTGCCGGACATTCTGGCGCGGCTCGGCCACGTTGCCGAAGGCGTGCCCGCCGCCCATGCCGTCACCCGTCTGGCGCAACAACACGCAATCGAAATGCCGATCGCCGCAACCGTCTCACAGATTCTCAACGGAATACTGGCAGTGGAAGCCGCCGTCAAAGCACTGCTCGGGCGGGCGCCGAAGAAGGAAAGCTGCTGACCGTTATGCGGGGGGGTAGAATAGTACAATATCATTCTACCAGAAAGGAGTTAAAGAGTGGTGTCGGTGGTACCTGCATGATTACTGGAGATGTTGTTTCTGTAGACGGCCCTTACTACACCATCAAAAACGCCGTTTATCAATGTACAAAAGGCGGAGCGGTTTCGCGCAACACCTCGGCAGATGTTTATCTCCGCTTCAACAAGACAGGGGGAATGGAAGGTTTCTGGATATCAAAAACGGATGAAGCACACAGCAAATATCGTGATGAAGTTCACTTCTCCGCAACGTATCAGCACGAATGACTAGGTCTTACCACGAAACGCATCACAAAGGCGCTTCAGCGCCTTTGCCGTTTCAAGCCATACCCTCACTGCGGCCCGGCGTAATGGGTTTCCAGTCCGCTGCCGCGGGTGAATGACCAGGTGCGGGTAATGTAGAGGATGTCCACTTCGCTGCGGATGTCGGCCGGGAAGGCGCCGTAGGGCGCCGCCATTTCGACGATTTTCTGGGCGGCGGCGTCGAGTATCCGATGTCCCGAAGTTTGATCAACGGTGACTTCGTGGACAGAACCATCGCTGTTGATGGCGACGGTCATTCTCAGGCTGCCGTAGGCCTGCTCACGGCGCGCCGCTTCGGGGTAATTCATATTGCCGACGCGCTCGACTTTGAGTCGCCAGTCCTCAATGTAGCGAGCGAAACGGTATTCCTGCGCGCGCGAGCCGACAAACATCTTGCGTGGCCGCTTTTGGTAGGTGTCCATGTCCTTCTGAATTTGCGCTTCCAGTTGCATCAGCTCCAGCGTCTGATCCATCAGTTTGGTAGCGTCGGGGCGGTTGGCCGTCGGCGGCGCTTTTTCTTCCAACGGCTGCACCGCCGCTTTGGCGGTTTGCTGCTGCACCGTCAATTGTTGAGCCGTTTTTTCCAACTCCGCCCTTTTCTCGACGGCAGCGTCAAGTTCGTTTTTCTGGCTTTCTTTCGGCAGTTTCGGCAGCGGTGTTTTGGCGCGCCGGTCTTCGTCGGTGTTGCCGCCGCCATCAAGGTTGGCCTGCGCCAGTACTTCGGCTTTGGTCGGCTTTTCTTTGGTGGCGCTGTTGACCAGCACCACTTCCATGACCTGACGCTGGCTCCAGCGGTCGCTGATTTCATGCGAGAAGTGAATCGCCATCCCCACCGCATGAATCGCCACCGAAACGCCGAGAAACTTCAGAAAGAGTTTATTGGCGAACAACCCTTGCACACCCAACTCCGCCGGCGCCGGCCAGACATAATCCGGCAACACAGGCGTGCCGGGCGGGGCGGGCAACGAACGAGGCGGCGAAGAGGGTGGCGAATGAAGCCGATCAGAAGGTGACGACACGAAAAGCGCCTGATACCGGAAGCAAGAAAAAATGATTGTACATGCTTCGGGCGCATCAGGTATCAGAGGTCAGGAGCCAAGGATCAGAACTCCGTCATTGCGAACGCAGCGAAGCCATCCAGGGGGTGTCTCACGCAAAAGCGCGAAGAAGAAAAGCCTCGGTCTGGCCCCCTTCGAAAGACGGTGCCGGCAAAGCCGATGGAAGGGTTTTTGCGGCTCATCCCCCTTGCCCGTCCTGATACCCCCAATCCTGGAGTCCTTCCCGCTCAAAAGCACTTCGTGATCAGCTCTTGAAGAGGAGAGGGTAAAAGCTGCTATAATTATGGGTTCACATGCTTTGCAGTTTTCGGTGAAAACCGAGACACCTTTCCGCAAAGCCCGTCGCCAACCGCGGACGACCCCGGCAACTTTGCCGACAGGAAGGCCGCAGACATCAAGGAGTCAGCCCTATGGCTAATCAAAGCAATCTGGAAATCGGCGCCCAGTCGCGCAAGGAAGAAGGCCGCGGCGCCAGCCGTCGTTTGCGCCGCAGCGGCAACGTGCCGGGCATCATCTACGGCGGCGACAGTGCGCCGACGCCGGTTTCGCTCGACCACAACACGCTGTACCACGCGCTGCGCAAGGAAGCGTTTCACTCGTCGATTCTGAACGTCAAGCTCGACGGTAAGGATGTGCGCGCACTGTTGCGTGATGTGCAAATGCATCCGTACCGGCAGCAAGTGCTGCACGTTGATTTTCAACGGGTCGAGGGCAACAAGAAGATTCATATGCGAGTGCCGCTGCACTTCATCAATGCCGAAATTTCGCCGGCGGTGAAACTCGGCGGCGCGTTGATCAACCAGATCGTCAACGAACTGGATATTTCCTGTCTGCCGAAGGACTTGCCGGAATTCATCGAAGTCGATCTTTCCGAAATGCAAGTCGGCGATGCCCTCCACGTATCAGCGCTGAAGCTGCCGGCCGGGGTTTCCGCCATTATGCTGCGCGGCCAGGATCCAACTGTGGCGAGCGCCAGCGTCGTCAAGGAGGTGGTCGAGGAAGAGGCTGCTGCCGCACCGGGCGAGCCAGTGACGACCGCGCAAGCGCCGGCGGCAAAACCAGAATAGTCTGGAATGTTCGCGCATATTCGCGCAAACCCGCCGCCAGGCAGATTTGTCGCGGCGGGTTTTTCATTTCTGACTGAACACACATGATTCCATTTCGTTTACTGGTTGGATTAGGCAATGTCGGCCGCGGTTACGCGACGACGCGGCACAACGCCGGTTTCTGGTGGGCTGATGCGATGGCGGCGCGGCTGGGCGCGACCTTTGCCAACGAAGCGAAATTTTTCGGCGATGTCGCCAAAGCGGGCGATCTGCGTTTGCTGAAGCCAGCAACGTACATGAATCTTTCCGGTCGCGCCGTTGCAACCTTAGCACGCTTTTTCAACATTGCGCCGGAAGAAATTCTGGTGGCGCACGACGAGCTTGATCTGCTGCCGGGCGCCGTGCGCCTGAAACAGGGCGGAGGCCACGCAGGACACAACGGCTTGCGCGACATTCAGCAACAACTGGGCAGCGCCGCGTTCTGGCGGCTGCGTTTGGGTATCGGTCATCCGCGTGATTCCGAAGCGCCGCAACAAGCGCCCGCCGATTATGTTTTGAAGCCGCCGCGTGCCGAAGAATTGCGCGCCATCGACGACGCCATCGCGCGCGCGCTGGATGTATGGCCGCTGCTGGCGCAGGATAACATCGCGCAGGCAACGATGCGGTTGCATACCGATCCGGCGTCGGTGAAAACCGCAAACAATCCGGCGACAAAAGCAAACGCTGCAAATGCTGTTAAAACCGACGCAGCTGAAATTGCGACAAGCGTCGTCTCTTCATTAAAGGAATCCTCATGAGTTTACGCTGCGGTATCGTCGGCTTGCCGAACGTCGGCAAATCCACGCTTTTCAACGCGCTGACCAAAGCGGGCATCGCGGCCGAGAATTATCCGTTCTGCACGATCGAGCCGAACGTCGGCATCGTCGAAGTGCCCGATCCGCGCCTCGACGAACTGGCGAAAATCGTTCATCCGCAAAAAATCCAGCACGCCATCGTCGAATTCGTTGATATCGCCGGGCTGGTGGCCGGCGCGTCAAAAGGCGAAGGACTCGGCAACCAATTTCTCGCCAACATCCGTGAGACCGACGCGATCGCGCACGTCGTGCGCTGCTTTCAGGACGAGAACGTCGTACACGTGTCCGGCAAAGTCGACCCGGTTTCCGACATTGAAACCATCCACACCGAGCTGGCGTTGGCCGATCTTGCGACCGTCGAAAAACAAATCGCCAAAGTCGAAAAAGTGGCGCGCGCCGGCGGCGACAAAGACGCCAAACGCTTGTTCGATGTACTGCAAAAAGTGCTGGCCGTGCTGAACGAAGGCCGCCCGGCGCGTACCGCCGATTTATACGATGAAGAAAAAGCGTTGCTAAAACAGTTCTTCCTGCTGACGATGAAACCGACGATGTACGTCGCCAATGTTGACGACCACGGTTTTCACGACAACCCGCTGCTGAAAGCGGTTGAAGATTACGCCGCTGCAGAAGGTTCCGTAGTCGTGCCCGTTTGCGCAGCGCTTGAAGCCGAAATCGCCGACCTCGACGACGAAGATAAAAAAGCATTTCTCGACGATATGGGACTGACCGAACCGGGGCTGGATCGTGTGATCCACGCTGGCTACAAGTTACTCGGCCTGCAAACCTATTTCACCGCCGGCGTTAAAGAGGTTCGCGCCTGGACCATTCATGTCGGCGACACCGCGCCGCAAGCAGCGGGTGTGATCCACACCGATTTTGAAAAAGGCTTTATCCGCGCGCAGACGATTGCCTACGAAGACTTCATCGCGTACAAGGGCGAACACGGCGCCAAAGAAGCGGGCAAAATGCGCGCCGAGGGCAAAGACTATGTGGTGAAAGACGGCGACGTGATGAATTTTTTGTTTAACGTTTGATGCGCAAAGCCCTCCTCCTTTCAAGGGGAGGGTTCGGGTGGGGATGGGGTTTCTCTTTATCGCGCACTCACACCAAACTGGTCAACTCGTTGTAGCGCTTGAACAGAAACGCCACGCGCTCGGCGTCGCCGCTGTATTTACGTGCGCCGCCGTCGGCGACATAAGCCACGTCAACGGCACGATCCAGCTCAGCGTGCGCCTTGACGAGATTGGGCGGCATCGTGTTCGGATCATAAAGCTGCGCCAGCGTCGCGTCCGGATGTTCGGCGCGGGTGTCGAGCACAGCTTGCGCTGCAGCTTCAATCGCGACACGGTGTTTGTCGCCAAGCTTCTGCGGCCACGGAAAATTGTTGTAAACGATTTGCGCAGAATAGCGGAAGTCGCTTTTCAGCCGCCCACAAACGTAGCGTACCCAAGCCATGTGCATGGTGGAATTCATTGCGCCGAAATGGTAAAGAGTCGCCCCCTCCAAGTACAACGCGGAATTGGTGGCAATGCAATCTTCTACGAACCCCATCGGCACAAAGCGCCGACGCTCGGAACTGGTTTTGGGAACCAGCAAATACCGCTGCGGGATTTTATTTTCGCGAAACAGGGAAGGCGTATCTGCAAAAGCCTGCGAGGATTTACTCTTCAATCGGAAATTACGAACTTTTGTGATACGTTCCATCACCTCTGGCATCGCTGCCAACGCAGCGGGCGAGGCATCCACTAACCACAGGCAATATCGCTTGATTCCATTAATGTAGTCATTACCGGTCAAGCACAAGCGAAACCATTTTTTGCTTTTCGGTTCTTTAGCAATAAATGCTTTCATTTCTTCCTGTGTGAACGATGATAAGAATCCATTGTCCAAAGGCGTAATGCCTTCCCACAAAATCGGAACTTCACACAGAGGGCGATAACGACGATTGATCAAGGTATCGGGGGCATCGAGCAAATATGGATTAATGTTGTCCGCTTGGGTCTCATGTGCAGGGCCATCTACTTCTGCATAATCAAACAAACGCTTACGTAGCGCGTCTTCACGCCCAAAGCCGATGATCACACAATGTACTGCCGCCTTACCTGGCGCTTCGTTGCTCCACTTAAACGTGCGATGCGCAAAGCGAATTTTCATGCCGCGCCGAAACATTTCGCTCCACAGCACGCCGACCTGCTCACCCTGCGTGATGGAGTTGGTCGAAACAAAAGCGCAACGGATACGCCCGCGCGCGGCCTCAGTTTCGCGTTCCATCGTAACGAAGGTATCATCAATGGGCAGTACCTTTTTGCCGAAGCGTACATCGTCAAAGCGCCGCTTGTCGCGGCTGACGAAGCCTTCCTGACTGCCGGAGAGGTATTGCGCGGCTTTCAGATACCAGCAAGCGACGTAATCGAGTACTCCGGCACCCTTCAAATCTTTCACGACGAATTGCAAATCTTCTTTTTGCTCGTCGTTCTGTTCCTTTTTTCCTGCGAACGGTGGGTTGCCGAGGATATAGTTCAAACGCTGCGGCGGCACGAAGCCTTCCCAGTCCAGACGCAACGCGTTGCCATGACGGATGTTGGCAGATTTTTCCAGCGGCAGTCGGTTGAAGTATTCAAATTCGCGCCCTGCCTCAAGGTTCATTTGATGATCGGTAAGCCACATCGCGACTTGCGCGACCTGTGCCGGAAATTCTTCAATCTCGATGCCGTGAAACTGATCGACGTTGACTTGCACTACGTCCTGGAATACACCGGAAATGACGTTGCCGAATTTTTTGGCGGCAAGCAATACATCCAGTTCCAATCGACGCAGTTCGCGGTAGGTGATGACGAGAAAGTTGCCGCAACCGCAAGCGGGATCGAGAAAATTGAGCGTGCGCAGATTTTTGTGAAAAGCGAACAGGGCGTTTTTATCGTTGCGCACTCGCTCGAATTCAGCGCGCAATTCGTCAAGAAACAGCGGGCCGATCAGTTTGAGAATGTTCGCCTCGCTGGTGTAGTGTGCGCCGAGTTGGCGGCGGCGGTCTTTGGCGTCAAGTTCGATGATCTTCTGGAACATCGCGCCGAAGATCGCCGGCGAGATGCCCGCCCATTGCAAGCGGCAACATTCGAGCAACAAGGCGCGCATTTCGCTATCAAAGTCGGGAATCGGCAACGCTTCTTCAAACAACCGCCCATTGACGTAGGGAAACGCGGAAAAGGTTTCCGCGATGGAGCGTTGGCGCGCTTCTGGTTTGATATTCAGAATTTGAAACAGATGTGCGAGCGTAGCGCCGGTATCGCTGCCGTCTTCGCGCGTGTTTTCGATCAGATCGAGAAAGCTGTCCTTGGGAGTAAACAGCCCCGTATCGTCGGCAAATAGGCAGAACAACACGCGCACCAGAAAAACTTGCAATGGATGCCCGGCGTGGCCGCCGACATCCAGGCCGTAGCCATCGCGCTTAAGCGCATCGTGCAGCGCGCCAAGCTTTTCAACGGCCTCGATGTTGGCTTGCGGCTCATCGCGTAATTTGACGTGCGTATAGCCGGCAATAAAACCGAACACGGCGATGTTCGCGGGCAATTCTTCGAGCGCGAATTCTTTCTCGGTGTTTTCATCCAGATCGTAAACGCGGAAGCGCTGGAAATCGGATACGACCACATAACGAGGGCGCTCCGCTTCGGTAAGCGCGAGAAAATAATCGAGCGCCTGAGTGTGCGCCGCATTCAAATCCTGCCCGGCACTTTTGTGTTCTGCGAGCAATGTACCCGGCCAGAACAGGTCGATTCGACCTTGCCCGGTTTTGCCCTGATTCGGCAATTTTTGAACCCGCTTCTCATACACGGCAACGCTGCGCCGTTTGACACCAAAAATGGCGAAAAATTCGTTCCAGAAGGTTTGCGCTTCGGCACGCTCACTTGTCGCGTCGCGCCATTCATGCGCGAATTGAGTCGCGCGGTTGCGTATCTCGTTCCAGTTCAGATTGGGCATCGGTTTACGTTGTTTCGGCAAACAGTCAGAGCAGCTTTACTTTATAAGCCACCAAGGAATCAGGGGCGGCGCCGGACTCGAACCGGATCATACGGCAAGATACAACCATAACCTTTCCATTAGAAAACTACCGCCCGAAAGGAGGATACCCCGGCCATCGTTAAAGTCAACAAACCCGTGTTGCACCTTCGCCCAACTTACAACAGCTCGTGCGAAGGTGCGGCGAGCGTGAAGTGAGGCGTTCCGTTCAGCGTGCGCCACCCTGTGCAAAGCCGCAAGACGCAAAACCTCCTCGTTTGAGTTTGCGGTTCAGATGACCGGATTCCCGCTATTCGCGGGAATAGCGGAAAAAAATGGGGTTGGTCGAGCGACTACCGTATTCAGAGAGGTATTTTCATGAGCCCGGCTTTCCAAATATTGAAGCGATTAGACCACCCAACCACCTCATGCAGAAATTGGAAATTTATCTTTGACGCCTAAGCCTTCTCTGGACAGACCTCAATTTGGCAATAGCGGGCCAAAAAGAAAAGACCCCCATTTTGGGGGTCTTTGATTTCGTGGTAGGCCGTATAGGGATCGAACCTATGACCAACGGATTAAGAGTCCGCTGCTCTACCAGCTGAGCTAACGGCCCACAAATCGGAACACCAGTATTTTATCGTATTCGGGAAATCTGGTAGGTCGTGCAGGAGTCGAACCTGCGACCAACGGATTAAAAGTCCGCTGCTCTACCAACTGAGCTAACGACCCGGGGAACTAATTATTATACGATAAAAAGGTGGGATGCGCTATCGCACCGTTATGACGAATTCTTGTTGCGGAAGCCTGCTTTCTCCTCCTCAGGCGCCTTTGTATAACCCTGCGCGCCGCTTGTCGTCCTGCACGCAGAAATGAATGTGTATCTTGCCAAGGCTTCCCAACGCTTGTATCGCCTGGCGCGCTTTATCTGCCCTGCACTTGCTAAATCTCTATTTTTTGGCGCGAAAGTGTCGGGATTATTAATTTTTGCGTGGCGCCGGTTGCTTGCCTGAGCCGATCGGCGAGATATTTTAGGTCACGGATTGAGAAAAAACGGATATTGATTTCCATGACCGGTTCTGTCAGCGCTACAGACCAAATGGACAAGACTACCAGTGGCTTAGTTCTGTTTTTGGCCTTCGTCCAATCAATCACCTGAATCTCAAATTTATCAATATCGGAAAATTTAACTTTCTTCGTGAAAACAGCGCCTCTGTATACGATCTCATGGTTACTTAAACGGATGCGGTAGCGAAAATTTAAAAATAAAAGGGAACATCCTACAATGATTAAAAACGCGCCACTTATCCATTGTTTCTGGAGCATTAAAACAATGCCGCCTGTTCCATGAATCAGGAAAAACAAAATGGCGATTGCCGTGAATCCAGAAAAACCTGGCCTGATCGTTATGAAATTTTTTTCATTAACAGGCATTTTTATCGTTACGCCCAAGAGGTGGGTTCGGCGAGCCCGGATAAGCGAAGCGCCTCCCGGAAAATCAAAATATCATTTACCCGCAAAGAGCACAAAGAAATTCCTGCACATCACCATAAGCCCCCTCCCCTTCAAGGGGAAGACTGAGATGGGGATAGAGGTCTTTGCCACCGCTTGAGCATTCGAAGCAGCAAGCGAGGGCGAGGAAAGTCAAATTCACTGCGCCTCGTGCAGTAAAAAAGGTGGCAGCACCGTAAGGTCTATGCCTTCTTCGGCGAGCGCCTCGACATCTTCTGGTGTGGCCTGGCCGCGAATCGGGCGCGTCGGAATTTCGCGATAATGAATTTTGCGCGCTTCTTCGGGAAATCGTTCGCCGACGTTTTCGGTCGTCTGCACCATCTCGCGCAGTTTCAACAAAAAATCTGACGGGGTATGGGTGGAAACGTTCTGGAGTCCCTGCGCGGAAATCATTTCTTCTGCGGCATCGGATACCGATTCGCGCGATGTTCGCACTTTGGCGGACGGCCGCTTCTCGATCTGCGCATCGTCGCAGATCGGGCAGCGCACTTGGCCAGCATCGCGCTGCGCGTTAAACGCAGCAGCGGAGGCGAACCAGCCTTCAAAAGTGTGTTGATGACGGCAGATGAGGTCGTAGATAATCATGAAAGCAAACCATAAGCGCAACCAGAAAAATAGATGTCTTGGCGTTGTTTGTTCATTGTCGCACGAATTTACTGTCATATGGCAAATCACGCACCCCTTTCCACCGCATAGAAAGCAAAGAACGTACAAAAAAGCGTTGAACCCTCGATATTATTTCTTGCCTTAGGAGCCTCCGTATAGCGCCCTCTGCTCGTCATCCTGTGCAAAATCGCAGGATGACGGAGAGCGTTTTGCAAAGGTTTCTAAAACCTGTCCTGATTTTAAATCTCTTCGGCATGTCCTCTCGCCTGGCTTTTTCTACGTTCCGTACTTTCTTTTACGGTCTCTTTGTTTCCCCGACCTTCTTCATTTGCCTGCCATATTACAGAAAACAACTTTTCCTGCGCCAGCAACCGACGAACCGGCGTCGGCAAGGCACATTGACGGGCTTCGGTTAGCGATAGAAAGCGCGCTTCTTCCCGCGCCGCAGCGTTGCGCAGGCGACCGCGCACGGTGACCAGAACCGGCGTGATATGTAAGGTTCGATGCGTCAATTTGTGAACCATGACAGGTCGGGCGGTTTTTGCAACCAACGTCAGCCCCCAGCGCGCCCGGATCAGCGCGGCAAGGTTGTCGTCAGCATTGCATTCGGGGAAGCTCCACAAGCCGGACCAGATGCCCCGATTCGCGCGTGCTTCAAGCAAAACGCGACCGTTCCGGCGCAAAATCAGCAGGCAAAGATCGCAGCGTGTCGGCGCTTTGCCGGAACGCGGCGTCGGCAGTTCGTGAACACGATCTTGCCGATAAGCAACGCAATCGGCACGCAGCGGGCATTGTGCGCACTGTGGTTTGTTGCGCGTGCAGATTTGCGCGCCGAGATCCATCAACCCCTGTGTGTACGCTTCGAGATATTGCTTGGGCAATAATCGCTCGGCGAGTGTCCACAATGTTTTTTCGACTGCGGGCAATCCCGGAAATCCTTCAACGCCATGATGGCGCGCGAGAAGGCGACGCACGTTGCCGTCGAGAATCGCAGCGCGACGACCAAACGCGAAAACAGCGATGGCAGCGGCTGTTGAGCGGCCAACGCCGGGTAAAGCCATCAACTGTTCTTGCGTATCGGGGAAAACGCCGTCGTAGTCGTTAACGACTGTTTGTGCCGCTGCGTGCAAATGGTGCGCGCGTCGGTAATAACCCAGCCCCGACCAACGTTCGAGCACACGCGCCAATGGCGCTGTCGCCAACGCCTGCACCGTCGGGAAACTCTGTACGAAACGTTCATAGTACCCGATCACGGTCGTCACCTGCGTTTGTTGCAGCATGATTTCGGAGAGCCATATCCGGTAAACATCACGGGTGTTTTGCCAGGGCAGATGATGGCGTCCCTGACAACGTTGCCAGGCAATCAGGCGAGAGGCGAAAGCGGACATCAGAGGTCAGCCATCAGATATCAGAAAAACTTCGTCTCATACGGAGACGCGGTACATAATTGTGTCATCCTGCGCGAAGTCGCAGGACGCAGAATCCATAAAAATGCGCCCGCGCTCCCCGTTTTTCTTCTTCGCGGCTTCGCTTGAGAAATTTTCTTTGTGTTCTTTGCGCTCTTTGCGGTTAATTTTTCTGACCTCTGATCGCTGGCCTCTGAAATCAACGCAACCGTTGTCGGGCTTTGCTCGCCGCGTCTGTCCCCGGGTATTTGGCAATGATGTCCTGCAATGTTCGGCGCGATGCTGCTTTGTCACCCAGTTCGGCTTGCGCCGACGCGAGGTTCAGCATCGCGTCCGGCGCTTTCGGACTGTCCGGGTATTTTTGCAGTAGTTGCGTCTGCGCGGCAATCGCCGCTTTGTAATCGCGCTGCGCGAAGCGGGCGTTGCCGATCCAGTATTGCGCTGACGACGCCAGCGGGCTTTGCGGATATGTCGCGGCGAATACCGTGAACGCTGACGCGGCGCCGGCGTAATCGCCGCGTTTGAACTGCTCCATCGCTGCATCGTAAGCCTTTTGCTCGGTAGCACCATCGTTTGCGTTAGCCGAACTTGCTGATCCGGCAACCGCCGTCGCCGGATCGATGAGAGCCGTGCCGCCGCCCGGCGCATTGCCGCTCATTGGGCTGCTTGCTTGACTTCCCTCCAGACGGCTCAAACGGCTGTCGAGATCGGTATAAAGATCGCGCTGCCGTTTCTTCGCTTCGCCCAGTTCGTAGGTCAACACTTCGATTTGTCCACGCAACTGCGCAATGTCGTTGCGAATGCCATCGAGTTGCGCGGACAACTCCAGCACAGCCTGCGAACGCTGTTCCAGCGCTGTAAGGCGTTCATTCAGTTGCGTTTCAAGCTGCGACAAGCGGGTGTTGGTTTGCTCGATGCGCTTGCGCGCTTCGTTGTCGTCGAACAGCGCATGAGCGTTGAACGACAACGCCAACAACGGCGCCAGCAGCAACGGTGTAACGCGTGAAATAAAGCGGCTCATGAGCGACCTATTCAACAAAACATTTAACGGGAGCCGTTTTCTTCGGCTCATTCTCCGGCATACACAATGTCAACGCGACGATTTTCCGCCCAGGCGGTTTCGTCATGACCGGGGTTGCGCGGGCTTTCCTTGCCGAAACTGACGGCTTCGATTTGCGCTTCATTCGCTCCCAACAGCACCATCATCCGCTTGACGGAATCGGCGCGTCTCTGGCCAAGCGCAATGTTGTACTCGTGCGTGCCGCGCTCATCGGTATGTCCCTGTAGCGTCATTCGGGCACCCGGATGATTCGCCAGATAGCGGGCGTGCGCTTCAACAAGCGGGCGATACTGCTCTTCGACAACATAACTGTCGAACGCGAAGAAAACGCTGCGTCGCGACAAAATACTGCCGGGGTCTTTCAGATCATTGCCTTTACGACTGTTACTATCGACATTGGCGCCGGAAATGTCCGTGCCTTTAGTGCCGCTTGTATCGGCGCCGGAGGAGTTTATAGGAGTGATGGTTCGATCATCGACCGGCGCGCCTTCATCGTCGGGAGTCGAAGAACAGGCCACCAACGTGACGGCGGTGAAAATAAGAAAACCGAGTTTCAAAAAGCGAGACATACAACCTCCATAAAAAAGCGCAATGCGCATGTATTACTGAAAATCAATACCTAAAAACCAACGCACCCGATTAAAGTAACGGGCCCCAGGACGGCTCGCGCACTTGTTGCGCCAGCGCGCCGATGCGCTGCCGGATGGCGCCATCAATCGACACCGCGGCCAACACGTTGCGACCGCCGCTTTGCCCGGAGTAAAGCACATAGCGACCATTGGGCGCGATTGCCGGGCTTTCGTCCATCGGCCCCGGCGTCAGCGCCAGCACTTGCCGCGTCTGAAAATCCATCGTCGCAATCTGCATGCGGCCATTGTCGCGGCGTACGAACACCATGCCCTTTCCGTCCGGCAACGGTCTCGGCGAAACATTGTAAGCACCTTCCATTGTCACTCGCTCGACACGACCATCGGCAATCCACAAGCGGTAAATCTGCGGCGTGCCGCCACGATCCGACGCAAACAGCAACGACTGCCCATCCGGCATGAACGCCGCTTCGGTGTCGATGCCCGATGAGCTCATCAATCGGCGTGGCTCCCCGCCGCCGCTGGCGGAAATCAGGAAGAGTTGCGAGCCGCCATCGCGCGACAGCGTGACAGCGAGTTGTTTGCCGTCGGGCGACCAGGCCGGCGCGCTGTTGCTGCCGCGGAAATTGGCGACCGCCTGACGCTTGCCGTCGATCAGCGATTGCACATACACCACCGGCTTTTTGTTTTCAAATGAAACATAAGCGATGCGGCTGCCATCCGGCGAAAAACGCGGCGAAATCAGTGGGTCTTTCGAGGAAACGATCGTCTGCGGATTATCGCCGTCAGCGTCGGCAACCTGTAGCTGGTGTTGCGATCCCTGTTGCGTGATGTACGCAATGCGCGTCGAAAAAACACCAGGTTCTCCGGTGAGTTTTTCGTAGATCACGTCAGCAATCCGGTGCGCAGTAGCGCGGAACTGCTGCTGCGTGACCGTATAAATCATGTTGGCAAGCGTTTGCTGCTTGACCGCATCGACCAGCGCAAAACGCACTTCGACCTTGCCGTCCGCCAACGGCCGCATGCTGCCGACGACCACGGCGTCGGCACCGCGCGTCCGAAAGAGGCTGATGTTGACCTCTTCCGCTGCCGCCGGGCGCGGCGTGATAGCGGCGCCGTCGATCTGCCGGAAGCGGCCGGAGCGCGTCAAATCACCGCCGACCACACCTGAAATGCCCAGCGGAAAATTCGCCTCGCCAGCAAACGGCACAACGGAAATCGGCATTGCCGCGCCGGCGCCACCAATAATTTCAATCGTCAGCTGCGCGCGCACGCTCAACGCCGCCAACAGCAGCATACCGACGATGACCATCCTGCTCATCCGCCGTAAAAAACAGCACCGTAAAATTTCGCGATGTTTCAAAAAACACTCCACAACAAAACCTGCCAATGTTTATTTTCTCCTGCGCTTCGACTCGGCTCTTTAGTCGAGCCTTATCCGCCTGAAAAACGCCGACGCGCCAAAGGGCGATTATAACGATTCTTCAGGGTGCAAAACATTTTTGTTCGTAACCTTCCGCTCTTTCATGGGCAATTGTCGCCGCCTGACGACGAAAGCATGCCTGTTGCCCTACTTTACCCCCCTTCAGTAGCCCAAACACGCGAAGCGCCGCCCGGGCTTGCTCTTTCGCGGGAACGCTCAACCTCCCCGCCCATCGCTCGCTGGCAGCATTCCCTCGCCGGGGAACATGGAGATAAGACCCGTAGTCAAAATCCATCCTATAATCGCCCCAATACTACCCGCTCAACCCATGGACAGAGATCATCGGCTTCAGGCAAACCCGTGGAAAAAACTACTTTTTACCATCTGTATTATTCAGGCATGGAGCTGGAAGATATAGATCCGGCTTGGCGCAAGGAGCATGAATCCGATTTTTGCACAAGATGCACACGCATCAAAACAATAAACAAAAAAATTGATATTTCGGTCGTTGGCCGTTTCAATCGAAAGGAGGATATGGCGATTGCCGGCCATATGCTTATTCCTGGGATAATTTCGGCTCGATTGCTTCTTGCTCTCGGAGATGCTGCATCTCTTGATCTAAATATAGGCGAGATTACTGAGCTTGGTAACCAGGGGAAAAAGTCAGAAAAATATTTTACATTCACAAGCAGGTATGAATATGTAACTTTGCGGGGCGAAAATCCATCTATCTTTGATGGGAAACCTGTTCCAGAAGACGAACGGTTTATTGTTTGCCAAGAATGTGGTTTCAAGGCATATCGTGAGCGAAGCCCGTGGTTTTTGACGGAAGATGAACGCCCACCACACCCCATTTCTTGTACGGATTGGGGATTGCTTCTGAACGAAGAAGCTTATCTTAAAATCAAAGACATGAAGTTAAATAAAGTCAGCGTTCAAAAAGTAAATGTAAAACCCGCGTAACTGAGGGCGACTTACCCTCCGGCGCGCTTTTTCTTTGCGTTCTTCGTGGTTCCCTTTGCTTTTTGCTTTTTGCTTTTTGCCTTTTCCTGATTCCTGATCCATGATTCAAGGCGCGGTCACGAATGTCGTCAGCCCCAGCGCTTCGTTCAAGCGTACAGCCGCTTGTTGCGCATCGGCGCGTTGCGGGTAAGGTCCGAGGAACACGCGGTATTTGCCGTCGCTGCGCTGCTGGATACGAGCGGTTTCATGCGTGGCGTCGAGAAGCCCTTGAACGTGCGTCAGAAAGGTGGCGGCGTTGGCAGCGTCGGCAAAAACGCCGAGCTGTACGATGACGCCATTGCCGACGGTTTGCAACGGCGCGTCCGGCGGCGCAGTTGCGGCGACGGGAGCAACCGGCGCGGCAGGCACGGCGACAAAAGCGCCTGGCAACAGCGTTTCAACTTCGACCTCGCCGGTGCCGTCGGCGGCGATTCCGATCCGGTAAGCGGCAGCATAAGAAAGATCAATGAGGCGATCGTGCAGAAATGGGCCACGATCATTGACGCGCACCACGACGCTCTTGCCGTTGGCAACATTGGTGACGCGCGCGTACGACGGCAACGGCAGCGTCGGATGGGCGGCGCTCATCGCAAACATATCGTAGGTCTCGCCGGTTGAGGTCGGCTGGCCGTGGAATTTCCTGCCATACCAGGATGCCGTGCCGCGCGCTTTGTACGGCGCCAATGTGGTCGCCGGGGTGTAGTTGCGCCCCAGTACGGTATAGGGGCGATTGGCGAAGCGGTGCAGCGGCTCAGCTTTCGGAACGGCGTCGGGAACCGCGTCGAGGTTAACCGTTGTGCTGCCGGGGCCATCGTCCTGATAATAGCCGCCGCCTTTCTCCCCGACGCTTTTGGGAACGCTCGAACAGGCGGTGAGCGCTATCACCGCCACAAGACAAATCACGCGGAACAAGCTTTGTTCAACAACCCTTTGTTCCGCGGCGCGTATTTCACAAAAGCGCTGGCAATTCATAACGTCCTCATGAAATCAAAACTAAGTCGAAACCAGTTTCCGGTGGGTCTGGATGCTCATCAGAATACCAATACAGATGAACAGTGAGAACATCGCCGTTCCTCCATAGGAAATAAACGGCAACGGCACACCCACCACCGGCAGAATGCCGCTGACCATCCCCATATTGACCGCGGCGTACGTGAAAAGCATCAACGTGATAGTGCCGGCGAGTAGACGATCAAACAGCGACGACGCATGGCTGGCGATCATCAGCGCGCGCAGCAGCAATGCCGCGTACAACGCCAGTAGCACGATATTGCCGATCAATCCGAATTCTTCGCCATAAACGGCGAAGATGAAATCGGTGTGGCGTTCGGGCAAAAAATCGAGGTGCGCTTGCGTACCCTGCATCCAGCCTTTACCGGTCAATCCGCCTGAGCCGATAGCGATCGACGCTTGCAGGGTGTGATAACCTGAGCGCAGCGGGTCGGCGCCGGGATCGAGGAAAGCAAGCACCCGCTGTTTTTGGTAATCGTGCGCGAACAGCCAGATCGTCGGCACGGTAGCAGCAATCATCAGAAAAATAACTTTCCACGACAATCGCGCCAAGTACAGCACGTAAAAACCGGAGGCAGCTACGAGCAACGCCGTTCCCAAATCCGGTTGTCGTTTAATCAACCAAGCCGGCAACGCGATCAACAACATGGCGATCAAGAAATTGCCGAGATTGATTCGCGCCTCGACTTTCTGGAAATACCAGGCGAGCAGCAGCGGCACCGCCAGTTTCAATAATTCGGACGGCTGGAAGCGGAAACTGCCCAACGCCAACCAACGCCGCGAGCCGTTCACGCTCACGCCGAACAGCGCTACGGCGACGAGCAACAACACGCCGACAAGGTAAAGCGGCAACGCGATCTGAGCCAATCGGTGCGGCGGGATGCTGGCGACGATCCACATCACGATCAGCGCAACGCCGATGCTTTTCATTTGCTGTATGAAGCGCCCGGTGTCCGGCGCCGACGCCGAAAACAGAACGATGGCGCCGACCGCCAGCAGAAGAAGCACGATAGCCATCAGCGGGCCGTCGATATGGCGGGTGAAGCGCAGCCAAACGGCAGAAAAATGATCGCGGAGCGGCATCGTTTATTCGTTCCCGTTTATTCGTCCCAATTGCCGCTATTATCGTCGGGTTTCGCGGTCGTGGCAGGGCGTGCCCCGGTCAGATAATAATCGAACAGCGCGCGCGCGACCGGTGCCGCCGCGCGGGCGCCAAAACCGCCGTTCTCGACGAGCACGGCAACGGCAATGGTCGGCTTTTCTGCCGGCGCATAAGCAATGAACCAGGCGTGGTCGCGCAAATGCCCCTTCACTTGCGATTCAACATAGCGTTCGCCGCGCAACGAAAAAACTTGCGCGGTACCGGTTTTGCCGGCGCTGGTATAGGGCGCACCTTTAAAGATGCGAGCAGCGGTACCTTCGCGGTTAACATCGATCATCGCCTTCCTGATCACCGCCAAATGCGCCGGCTTCAAGTCGAGACGATGAGCTTCTTGCGGCTGCATCTCTTTCATCTGGCCGGTTGTGCCGTCAACGATACGTTTGACCAGATGCGGGTGATACGAAATACCATTGTTCGCCAATGTCGCGGCAGCATACGCCAGTTGCAGCGGCGTAAAGCTGTTGTAGCCCTGGCCGATCCCGGCGGAAATGGAATCACCGAGATACCACCGGCGATGCTCGTCGCGATAACGCGGGCCGCTGAAGCGCTCTCGCTTCCAGGCGCGCGACGGCAGCACGCCGACGGCTTCGCCGTCGAGATCAATGCCGGTTTTTTGCCCAAAGCCGAATTGCGACAGAAAACGGGCGGTCTCGTCAATGTCGGTTTCGCTGGCGAGCACATAATAATAAGTGTCGCATGATTGCACGATGGATGTCGCCATATCAACGCGGCCATGACCGCCAACCTTGTCGTCGCGGAAGCGGTAGGTATTGCCGGCACCGCTCGGCAACTCAAAATAGCCGGGGTCATTGAATGCATAGTCGGCAGTGCGCTTGCCTGAGGTCAGCGCCGCCAGCGCCAGAAACGGTTTGATCGTCGAACCGGGAGGATAAGCGCCACGCAATGGCCGGTTCAGCAAAGGCTTATCAGGTGACGTGTTCAACCGCTCCCAGCTAACCATGTCGATGCCTTCAACGAACAGATTGGGATCGTAACCGGGCATTGACGCCATCGCCAGAATTTCGCCATTGTTCGGGTCGATCGCCACCACGGCGCCGTTGGAATCGCCAAGCGCCTGTTCGGCAAGCTGCTGCAAGCGCAGGTCGATGGTCAGTTGTAGATGGTCGCCAGGAATCGGCGGCACCCGCGTCAGCGAACGCACCGCCCGCCCCAGCGCATCGACCTCGACTTCGTCAAAGCCAACAACACCGTGCAGAGTGCTTTCATGCGACAACTCGATGCCGGTCTTGCCGATATGGTCAGTGCCTTTGTAGTTGAGGATGTCGCCGCTTTCGGTTAGTTGCTCAACATCGCGGTCATTGAGGCGGCCGATGTAGCCGAGCACATGTGAGGCTGTTTCCCCGTACGGATATTGCCGATAAAGTCGGGCGCGAATGTCAACGCCGGGGAAGCGGTATTTGTAAACGGCGAAACGCGCGACTTCTTCATCGCTCAGTTTGGTGCGCAGCGGCAGACTGTCGAAATTGCGCGATTCTTCCATCGCCCGGCGGAACCGGCGTAGATCACGCGGCGTGATCTCGATCAGTTCGCCGAGTTGAGCAAGCGTTGCTTCGAGGTCGTCGATCCGGGACGGAGTCAGTTCCAGCGTATAAGCCGAAAAACTCTGCGCCAGCACCGTGCCTTCGCGATCACTGATCGTGCCACGACTGGGGCCAACCGGCACAACGGCAATTCGGTTGTTCTCCGCTTGCGTCTGGTATTGCTGGTGGGCAATTACTTGCAGGTAAAAAAAGCGTCCCAGCAGTACGCCGAACACCAGCAACATCGTCAGGCCGGTCAACCACAACCGTTTGCGAAACAGAAAGAGTTCGCGTACCGGATCGCGGATTTCGTAGTAGCGGTAACGCGATAGCCAGCGGCGAAAACCGTGTTGGCTCATCCGGTCGGCCCAGCGAAAAAAAGTAATAACGTGCGACGCGAGATCATGGTCTCAGCGTTCTGCTGAAGCAGCGCGCCGCTGCTGCCATTGCAACAGAAACTGCATCAGTGGCCATAACAAGGCCATCACCGGCGGCACAATAAAATACGCCACACCGGACGATAGCGCGCCGCCGCTCATCATTCGCACCAGAAACACCGCCAGCGCACAAAGCTCCAGCAACAACGCCACGGATACGACTTGTTGCCACAACGGAAAACTGACGACGCGACGACGAAAAAAATCAGCGCCGAACATCAGCAACGTATAAGCGAACGCATGTTGCCCCAGAGCCGAGCCATTGGCGACATCCATGATCAATCCCAGTAGAAAACCAGCGCTAACACCAACCAGCCGCGGCGCCCAGATACACCAGTACAGTAAGGTCAGCGCGACGAATTCCGGTCGCCAGGGCGCGAGCGCATCGGACAGCGGAAAAAAGTCGATCAACAACGCGATCAGTAGCGTCATGGTGACGAACCAAAGCTGTGGCGGCGGCAACAGCAGGTCCGGGTTAATCGGCTGAAGTGAAGGACCGCTGAACCGGGGCGGCGGCGAAACGGTTTTCATGAAGCCCTCCTGTTGCCAGGCGATCGACTCTTACCCTTGCTTTTCTCGACAGGTTCTGCCGGCGCGGATTCTGTCGGCGTCGGCTCCATCGCATCAACGACGAGCAAATAGCGGCTGCTGGCAACACCGGCGGCTGGCGTCGCCGTAATGTGAACAAACGATTGCTCCGCATCGTTGTCGATCGCGGTCACCGTCGCCACCACCAGCCCCGATGGGTACACTTTTCCCAACCCTGACGTGACCAAGCGGTCACCGACTTTGACATCCGCCGCCGGAGAAACAAAACGCAATTCCAGCGGCACGCCAACACCCATGCCGTAAAGCACACTGCGCATCCCGGTGCGCTCGACCTGCACCGGTGTGGTGTGATTTTTTTCGACCAGCAAAGTGACTTCCGAAGTGAACAAGGAAACATGCGTAACCTGACCGATGACGCCATAAGAATCGAGAACAGCGGAACTTTCCTTGATGCCTTGCGCCTGTCCCTTATCGACAGTGATCTTCTGAACGAACGGGTCGCGCGTATCGTAGAGCATTTCAACAGTGTGGGTGCTGCGCGGGGTACGTTCTTTCAGTTGCAACAATTCACGAAGTCGAACATTCTCCTGCTGCTCAGTCTGCGCTTCCTGCACCAGGTGCCTCTGGTCGAGAAGCGACAATGATAACGCGGTGTTCTGTTCTTCCAGCGCTTTTTTGCTGGCGAAATACGCATCGACTTCCTGCGCGGCGACCCGCGGCCAGCGCGCCAACTGTTGCAGCGGATACAACGCTGTGGCAATACCAGCGCGCAACTTTTCCAGGTGTTGGTAGCGGGTATCGACGAACAGCAGCAACAGCGACAGCAACGCAAAAAAGATGAAACGCGCCAGAATTGATGGTCCGCGGTACAGATACGGAGGCGGATCACCGGGGATCATGAGCGGAAAACAAATAAGGCAGCAAAAGACACAGCACTACCCCGATGCTTGATGATCGGGCGAAGCAAACGAACGGGCGAAACGTCAGGGCGACCGAGTTGCACTCCGCTTATTACCCCCGTGTGCGTCTTAGTCCGTGGTAAAAAGTGACGACAGCTTGTCGAGATCTTCAATCGCTTGGCCACAGCCGCGCACCACGCAGGTCAGCGGATCGTCGGCAATAATGACCGGCAGACCGGTTTCCTCCATCAACAAACGGTCCAGATCGCGCAGCAATGCGCCTCCGCCGGTCAACACCATCCCGTGATCGGCGATGTCGGCGCCCAGCTCGGGAGGCGTGCGTTCCAGCGCGCTTTTGACCGCCGAAACGATGCTGTTCAGCGGATCGTTCAGCGCTTCCAGAATTTCATTCGACGAAACGGTGAAGCTGCGCGGCACGCCTTCAGCGAGATTGCGCCCCTTGATTTCCATTTCGCGCACTTCCGATCCCGGAAACGCCGAGCCGATTTTTTTCTTGACTTCTTCGGCGGTCATTTCGCCGATCAACATGCCGTAGTTGCGGCGGATGTAATTGACGATGGCTTCATCAAACCGGTCGCCGCCGACACGAACGCTGCCCGCATAGACCATACCGCCCAGCGAAATAACGCCGACCTCGGTCGTGCCGCCGCCGATGTCGACCACCATCGAGCCGGTGGCTTCCGAAATCGGCAAATTGGCGCCGATCGCCGCCGCCATCGGTTCCTCGATCAGATAAACTTTGGAGGCGCCAGCTTCCAGCGCCGACTCACGGATCGCACGGCGCTCGACTTGAGTCGAGCCGCACGGCACGCAAATGATGATGCGCAGATTAGGCGCGAACTGGAAGCGCCGTTGCAATGCTTTTTTGATGAACTCTTTGAGCATCTTTTCAGTGACGCGGAAATCAGCGATCACACCGTCTTTCATCGGCCGCACCGCCTGAATGTTGCCGGGAGTGCGCCCAAGCATTTGCTTGGCGGCAACACCGACCGCCTGAATAGAGGCCTTGCCGTGCGGCCCACCTTCCTGGCGAATGGCGACGACCGAGGGCTCATCGAGCACAACCCCTCTGCCGCGCATGTAAACCAGAGTGTTGGCCGTGCCCAAATCAATCGCCAAATCGTTAGAAAAATACCGTCCCAAAAAGCCAAACATGGAAAATCCCAAAATAAAGGTTTCGCCGAAAACCGCTTTGCCAAAAGCAAAGCGGGCAAAACCGTAATAAACCGAACCGGAAAACCGGGCATGCGCCGCAAAAACCTTCGTCGTCATCACGGCTTGCTCGCGTTCCGCCGAGCGCGCCTTGCTCGTTCGTAATATGACTCTGCCGACAGCTTTTGCGTCCCCGCGTATGATAACCTATCTATCTTTATTTCTGTACGGCGTTTTCTGCCCGACGGACGCAAAAAGCAGACTTCAGCGCAGCGCTTGCAGATATTGGAACGGGATGGTCGATGGCACTTTCACAGAATGAAATTCAACGGATCGCGCACCTCGCGCGCATTAAAATTGACGATACCCTGCTGCCGCAGTTGCAGCAGCAGCTCGACTCGATTTTTGGCATGATTGATGTTTTGTCCAGGATTGATACCGCTGGCGTACTGCCGATGGCGCACGCCCAGGCGCTGGCGCTGCCGCTGCGTGATGACAAAGTGACCGAGCCTGATCGGCGCGATCATTACCAGCAAGGCGCCCCCGCCATCCAGGATGGCCTCTATCTCGTGCCGAAGGTGATCGAATGAGCCGCGCCTACGCCACCGTCACCGAACTGACCGCTGGGCTGGCGGCAAGGCAGTTTTCGGCGCTCGAATTGACTGACGAGCTGCTGGCCAGAATCGCCGCCACCCAGCCGGTGCTCAATGCTTTTGTCAGCGTTGATCCCGATGGCGCTCGCGCCGCAGCCAAAGCGGCGGATGCCGCGCGGGCACGGGGCGAAGCCGGAACGCTGACCGGTATCCCCATCGCGCACAAAGACCTGTTTATGACGGAAGGGTTGCGCACCACCTGCTCGTCAAAAATGCTGGAGCATTTCGTCGCTCCCTATGACGCACATATCGTTACCGCTCTGAAGCAGGCAGGCACAGTGTTGCTCGGCAAAACGGCAATGGACGAATTTGCCATGGGCAGCAGTACCGAAACCTCATTCTTTGGCCCCGTCCGCAACCCCTGGCAGCTCGATTCCGTGCCGGGTGGCAGCTCCGGCGGCGCCGCCGCCGCCGTAGCAGCGGGATTGACGCCAGCGGCCACCGGCTCCGACACGGGAGGCTCAATCCGGCAACCGTCATCTTTCTGCGGCATCACCGGCATCAAACCGACTTACGGAATTTGTTCGCGCTACGGCATGGTGGCGTTCGCTTCCAGCCTCGATCAGGCCGGACCGATGGCGCGCAGCGCCGAAGACTGCGCGCTGCTGCTGACGGCGATGGCCGGGCACGACGCCCGCGACGCCACGTCACTACCGCGTCCCAAAGAAGATTATCGCCGCGAGCTAATGATTCCGGCAACAGCAAAACCACTCGCCGGTATCCGCATCGGCCTGCCCGACATCTTTTTCGGTGACGGCGTTGACGCACCGGTCGTTGCCGCTGTCGAAGCGGCGCTGGCCGAACTGCGGGCGCTCGGCGCAACCGCCGTACCGGTCGCGCTGCCGAACATCGGCTACTCGGTACCGACGTACTATGTGCTGGCGCCAGCGGAGGCTTCGTCGAACTTGTCGCGCTTCGATGGCGTGCGCTACGGCCATCGTGCTGCCCAGTACACCGATTTGTTCGATATGTACCGCAAAACGCGCGCCGAAGGTTTTGGCGACGAAGTCAAACGCCGCATTCTGGTCGGCACTTACGTGCTGTCGCACGGCTACTACGACGCCTATTATCTGAAAGCGCAAAAAGTGCGGCGTTTGATCGCCAACGATTATCAGGCCGCCTTCGCGCGGTGCGACGCCATCCTCGGCCCGACCGTGCCAACCGCAGCGCCCCGCCTTGGTGCGCAAATGCAAGACCCGATCAAAATGTACCTGAACGATATTTTCACCATCGGCGCCAACCTGGCCGGAATCCCGGCGATGTCAGCGCCTTGCGGCTTTACGTCAAACGGCTTGCCCATCGGTATGCAATTGCAAGGCCCGTACTTCTCGGAAGCGCGGCTGCTCAATATCGCACACCGCTTCCAGCAAGCGACCGACTGGCATCGGCGGGCGCCGAAGGGATAGCTTCATGCGGGTAGAAACAAAAGTTTTACAGGGCGATTGCGAGGAGGAACTTCACCGTTTCCCCGATGATTTTTTTGATCTGATTGTTACGTCCCCTCCGTATGCAGACCGCCGACAAAACACCTACGGCGGAGTAAGGCCAGAAGAATATGTTGACTGGTTTTTACCTCGTTCGGAGCAGTTTCTTCGCGTCCTCAAACCGACAGGCTCTTTCGTGCTCAATATCAAGGAAAAAGCGGAAAACGGAGAACGGCACACTTACGTTTTAGAGCTCATTTTGGCGTTACGTCAACAAGGCTGGTTGTGGACTGAAGAGTATATCTGGCACAAAAAAAATTGTTACCCGGGCAAATGGCCCAACCGCTTTCGGGACGCCTGGGAGCGTTTGCTGCATTTTACAAAATCCCGGAAATTCAAAATGAACCAAGAGGCGGTTATGGTGCCGATGGGTGATTGGGCACAGCCGCGGTTGAAGGCGCTTGGAAAAAACGACGTAGTGAGATTTGATTCCCAAGTAGGCAGCGGTTTCGGAAAGAACATCGCAAACTGGGTTGAACGAAGTATGGCGTATCCGACCAACGTAGTACACATGGCGACAGAATGCGGCAATAAAAATCATAGCGCGGCCTTCCCTTTGGCCTTGCCTGAATGGTTTATTCGCCTGTTTACGGATGAGCATGATTGGGTTCTCGACCCCTTCATGGGTTCGGGAACAACGCTGAGAGCGGCGAGTGCGCTCAAGCGAAACTCAGTGGGAATAGACGTTTTGAAAGAATACTGTGAACTAACAAAACGACAAATTGAAGAAGAGCAGCTCGGTCGAAAAGCCAAGGAGAAAAATGAAGCATTCTCTCTGGAGTATCAGAAAACGGTTAACCTTTTTACGAAAGATTTTTTAGCACAGTATTGCTTGCCGGATGGCGCCATCGACTGGGAAGCCTTGGTAAAACTTAATGCGGCAGCGGAAAAACCGGGCCAAAAGAAAGAGCGGAGAAAAAAATGAACTGGGAAGTTGTTATCGGCCTGGAAACACACGCGCAGTTATCCACCGCGTCGAAAATGTTTTCCGGTTCTTCGACCGCGTTCGGCGCTGCGCCGAACGTTCATGCGTCAGCGATCGATCTGGCGTTGCCCGGTGTGCTGCCGGTCGCCAATGTCGGCGCTGTCGAGCGCGCAATCCGTTTCGGTCTGGCAGTCGGCGCGGCGATCAACACAACAAGCGTCTTTGCCCGCAAAAATTATTTCTATCCCGATTTGCCGAAAGGCTATCAGATCAGCCAGTTTGAACTGCCCGTTGTGCAGGGCGGCGGGCTGACCATCACGACATCGGCAGGTCAAAAAACGGTGCGGCTGACGCGCGCGCATCTCGAAGAAGATGCCGGCAAGAGCCTGCATGAAGATTTTCACGGGATGACCGGCATCGACTTGAATCGCGCCGGCACGCCGTTGCTCGAAATCGTCACCGAACCGGATATGGCGAGCGCCGAGGAAGCGATCGTTTACGCGAAGGCGTTGCACGCGTTGGTGCGCTGGATCGGTATTTGCGACGGCAACATGCAGGAGGGCAGCTTCCGTTGCGACGCGAATGTTTCGGTGCGCCGCCCAGGCGAACCGCTTGGCACCCGTTGTGAAATTAAAAACCTCAACAGTTTCCGCTTTATGGAAAAAGCGATTGAGTTTGAAGTTCATCGTCAAATCGAGTTGATTGAAGACGGCGGCAAAGTCGTTCAGGAAACACGGCTGTTTGATCCCGACACCGGCGAAACGCGCTCGATGCGCAGTAAAGAAGATGCGCATGATTATCGTTATTTCCCCGACCCCGATTTGCCGCCGCTGGTCATCAGCGATCATTGGATCGCTCGTGTCAAAAGCGAGATGCCGGAATTGCCGGCGGCAATGGCGGCGCGTTTCATCAGCGACTACGCACTGCCTGAATATGATGCCGGTCAGTTGACAAGCAGCCTCGACTTCGCGCGTTATTTTGAAACGGTGGTAAGCATTGTCGGCAAAGCAAGCGCCAAGACTGTCGCCAACTGGATGCTCGGCGAGCTGTCGGCAGCGTTGAACCGCCACGAAATTGACGTCGCCGAAGCACCGATTCCGCCGGAACAACTGGCGGCGCTGGTCACGCGCGTTCAGGATGACACCTTGTCAAACAAAGGCGGTAAGGAAGTGTTCGAAGCGTTGTGGCAAAGCGGCGACCGCAACGCGGCGGCCGTTGATCGCCTCATCGCCGAACGCGGCTTGCAGCAAATCTCCGACACCGGCGCGCTCGAAAAAATCGTGGACGACGTGCTGGCGAAGCACCCGGCGATTGTTGCCGAATTTCGCGCCGGTAAGGAAAAGGCGTTTAACTCGCTGGTCGGTCAGATCATGAAAGCGTCGCATGGCAAGGCCAATCCGGCGCAGGTGAATGCGTTGCTGAAGAAGAAGCTGTAAGCTGGGAACGCGGCGATCCTCCAATACGTTTTTCGTGGCCTATCGCCGTTGTTCTCGCCTGTCACTTGCCCCAGCCCCATACTTGCATAGGCCGCTCAATGTCGGATGTGTTTATCAATCTGCCAGACCTCATTGGCCGCTTGGAGAGCGATTCGCTGGTGCAGAGATTTATTCGACACTACAAGCTGGTGGATTATGAGGAAACCGAGCCGGGAAAACAAATGTACTCTGAGCATGGTACAGACATTACCGAGGAAATCTGGGCTCAAGCGACCGAGATGCGTAGAAATTTCAGCATTACCTATGTGCTGGACCCGATAAACTGGGTTATTGCGCTAGAAGCGAGGCTGAATCAGCCCGGCACTGAGAAATCGGTATCAAATATCACCGTGCGACGCGATTATCCGGGTAGGCTGCCATTTGGTCTCATGCCTGATGCCGATCTCTCCGGCTTTATGGTTGGACGACTTATTAAAAAAAGTAAGCGCACGCAGAACGGCATCACATCGCATTTGATGGAATTTTTTGATAATCATTTATCCATTACGATCGGCTTTGATGAGCCGCACAACCACTTCTCCTTCTTGAGGATCGACGCTATTGATCCCGATGACTTGATCAGACTTCGTTTCCATGATGGTTTGGATGCCCAAAAAGCCAACCTTGTCGACGATGTATCCGCCTGTTTCGAGCAGTGGCAAAAAGCAAACCCCGTTCGCCTTTGGCGACAGCGTATGTTGGAGGGGGATTCCATTTTTAACGAAACCAATCTCAGGCTGACTGACGAAGAAATCAACGTGTTTTTTGCGAATATTCAACAGGCTGTAAAAAAACGCTCTCCGAAGCAGATTGTCAACGCCCTGAAAAAAACCATCAACAATATAAATCGCCTCAATCGCAAACATGGATACTTCATCGAGACGAAGGAACGCGAGGAATTGGCGCCATTCCTTCAGAACGTGCTGCACGCCACGGGGTTGCAGTTTGAGAAAGATTTCGATGTAACCCTGGAATGGCGAGATTGGTAGCATGGTCTCCTGACAAAGAAATAGCGTAATGGTTAACACCTTTGAGTTCGCTTACATACCCCTCGCTCTCAACAAGCACACACAACCGTAAGGCGCGCTTGCTTTTAAGTACATCGTTCGTGGCATTATAAAAAACGGGGCGCTTTCGCGCCCCGTTCGTCGTGCCTTTCGGCTATCGACATTGCCTCCCTAATCGTTTCCTCTGCCAGAACATCGCTCCGCCCAGCAATCCGATCAGCAACAGCAGTCCCTTCGGATCAAGCGTTGGAATCGGCACGTTATTGGCAGGTGGCGGCAACGGTGGCAGGATTCTGTATCCGATTGTGATTTCGTCGCCATGAGTCACCGTGTACGGCCAGCCGCCTGTCACAGTCGGGCCTTCGTAAGCGAACCCGGCATTCAGCGGCGGCAGCGCACCGCGGGTAGCCGTGCAAACAGCCCCAACCCGCACAGCTTCTGTCCGCGTCTCGCCTTCTACCAACGACAGATCGAACACGCCGTCTGCCCCGCAGTCTACCCTCGTGTTCAGGTAGCCCGGCGCATATCCCGATCCCGGAGTATCCGCTACCGTGATCTGGATAAAGGTGATGTCCGCCGTCTCAGCCTCTACCATGACTCTGTTGGTTACCGTAGCTTCGCGCCCGCCCACCGGTATCGACAGCGTCTGGCTCTTGGTCTGCATGTACATGTACGGATAAATGTTCGCCGGAACATCCGCTTCTTCAACATCGCAAACATCACCAGCCGCCGCGTCTACCGTGCCGCTCTGGCCTCCCTTGAGGTTGAGCGTCTTGGTGGTCGGCGTAGCACCCGTTCCCGGGCAGGTGACTGTGATATTGAACACGTTTGCAGGATTGTGTCCGCCAAAGGCATCCGTTACCTGCTTGGTCACTTTGAGCGCCGCCAGCGACACCGAACCATCCAACAACTCGTTCTCGACGGACACTGTCAACGGATTGGTGTTCTCAACCTTGAATGCGCTGGGAACAATGGTTCTCCGCGACGTTCCGTTATTGAGAGTGGCGTTGCTCACGTCTTCAGTAACCGTACACGTTGCACCTACCGGCGCCATCATCGGCACGGACGTTCCCGTCGGCGCAAACTGGTACGTTTGGCTGATAGGGGCGTGCCCGGCGGCCATGCACGTCACCGTTACGTCGAAGTGTCCTGTCACATAGAGCGCGTTGTTACCCGTCAGCGTCTTGATCACTGTGATCTCGGCAAGCGGCGTATTGTCCACGGTCAGCGGCACGGTGGTTTCGGTGCTGTTGCCCAGGTCGTTGGTCGAGGTGATCTTCGGGTTGTTGCCCAGATCATCGCTGTTGCCTTTGCAGGTGAT